>JAABYK010000100.1:355-22554 GCA_011775825.1 Candidatus Zhuqueibacterota bacterium
AAATAATCGATGGCAGCGGCGTGGTTCCCGCGGGAGTTTTCCAATTCGCCCAAATCCAACAACGCCTCATCGACGATGCCGGCGGAGGGAAAGTTCTTCAGAATGCCCTGCAGCTTGTCGATGGCCTCGGAGTATTTCCGCTGCAGCCGAAATTGCTGGGCCTGTGCATAGGCGCTCAGCGCGTCCGCTTTTTTCTTGTTCTCTTCGATCAAGATGATCAGCTCCAGCGCATCGTTGACATAATTCTGATCGGACGCGGTTTTCTTCTGCATGTCCTCGGTGATCCGGTTCAGACGTTCGAGGGCCGGGTCGTACTCGCCGCGCATGAAATCAAGGTAGGCCGTTTTGTACAAAGCGCGATCCTTCACCACCCAATTCGTTTTTCCGGCATCCAGAGGCTTTTCGTACCAGGTCCTGGCGTCGGCAAAGTTGCCCTTGGCGGTCAAACAATCGCCGATCCGAAAATACGTGTCGAGCGTCTTTTTCCCGCCGGGATATTTCTCCACCAGCGATTTGAACGTATCCAGGGCTTTGTCGACTTCAAACAAGTCGGCAAAATAGATTTCACCGATTTGGAACAGCGCATCTTCCGACCAGGGGTTTTGCGGCGCCGTCGCGATCAAAGCTTCATAAGCCTGGATGGCTTCATTGGCGAACCCTTGCATTTGTTTGGCACGGGCCAGACCATAGGAAGCCCGAACTTTGAACGGCGAGCTCGGGTATTTATCGAGGATCAGATCATACGCTTGCTGGGCAAATTTGAATTCCCCGGCCTGCAACGCCTTTTCCGCAAAAAAGTAAAGTTCCTGACCCGTGGACCTGGTTTTGCCGCGCTCCGGCGCATCCATCCGTTCCAGAACCTGAAATTCACGCAGGGATTTGCCATACTCTTCCACCCGCAAATACAGGTCTGCCAGCAGCTTTCGCACCAGATATTCTCGAGTGGTGGTCTCCAGGCTTGCTTTCAGCAACTCTGCAACTTGCAGCGCATCTTCCGGTTCTTTCGTGTAGTTGGCAATGCGGTTTTCGATGTACCCAAACTGGTTCGGATGCTTTTCCAGGTAGCCGAGATATTCCAACGTCGCTGCCTTGAAATTCAGTCGAAGCACGTAAAGATTGGCCAACTCGAACACAAAGGTATCGTCTCTTCCCAATTTCTGGCGCCCCAGCTTGTACACCTTGATGGCTTCGTCGTAAAGTCGGTTTCTGGTCATGGCATTGGCGACATAGGAATAGACAGATCGATTTGTGGAGTAGGTTTCAAGCAGTTGCTGCCAGATTTCAGAGGCCTTGTCGTGATTGCCCTTCCTGTAATAAACATCGCCGAGATCGGCGTGATAGCGCGGATCGGTGGTGCGTCTTATCTGAGATTCGATGATGGCGACGAGCTGATCGTACATGTTCAGCCGCAGCATGTTCCGCTTGACGCCCTGGTAGTAAAGCTGGTTGGTATGAACCTGATTGAAGAGATTGAGGTAGAGCCTCAAGGCAGCATCATATTTTCCCTGTCGCTCATAATTCTGCGCAAGGCGAATGCGGTTGTTGTTTTGTTGTTGAGTCTGAGCCATGGTTTGGCGGCTTGGGTCACTGAAGCAAATCAGTAGCACAAAAACAGACATGGTGATGGTCTTTAGTCGATGTGTGTTCATATTCGTCAGTTTATGTTTTGATGAAAATTTCAGATGGTATACTTATAGAGTGCAGCGACTGTGTCGGTGCAACGGCGACACAGTCGCCGTACTCCAAAAATTATCGGTGTGAATCTGTGGCTTATTTTTTCTGACTTACTGAAACAAGCTCCTCACAGAAATATACAGTGCCTAATTATTCATCGCCTCCTCTGACTGCTGTTCGTACAAGGCTTCAAAATATTTCCGGATGAGTTCTCGGTAATCCTTGGAGTAGCCTTCTTTCATGGCTCTGAGCAACTCGTTTTTCAGTTTGTCTTTCCTGGTGAGCAGTTCCGAAGGCAGTGATTCCGGACTCAAGGTTTGGTACTCTTTGCCGGTTTCGGCTCTCCGTTTCCGGCTGAAATCGCGATTGTGCATGGAACGCTGGGCGTCCAGCAAACGCGACAGGATGCGCTTCTGCCTCTGGATGGTGTTTCGATTCACATTTTGATTCTGCAGCTCTTTGACGACTTTTTCCATGTCCTCACTCACTTTACCCAAATCGCCGAGTATTTCAGAGCGATTGCCCATTTCCCTGGCCAATTGTTCCAGCGATTTCCGAACCGCTTCTTGCTCGGCTGCCAGACGTGACAGGGCCGCCTGCTGCTCCATGGTCAAGCCGCCCGGCTGCTCGCCCAAATTCTGCGTGCGTTGATTGATGCCCTGCTGCTTTTGTGATGCGCCCATCAAACGCTGCATCATTTCCTGGAATCCGATGGCTGACGAAGCGCCACTCATCTGCTGCATGGAATTTCGGAGTTCCGCCACGGCTTCATTCAACCCGGCCATGGCCTGTCCCTGATTGCCGACCGACTTGGCGCTGTTTCTGGCTTCGAGCTCCTTCAACGATCCCTTCATGCCGCTCATCGATTTACCGAGGGCCTTGCCGATTTCGGGAGTCACGAAGAAGGTCTGCTGTGACAACTCCAAAAGATCGTTGGAGACGCGCGAAAGCCCGGAGAGCAGATTTTGCTGCTTATCCGCCGCGTCATTCATTCCCGGCGAGTTTCGGTCCATGCCTTGTGTTGATTGCATCAGCCCTTCCTGCTGCTTCGACAGGTTTAAGAGATCGTGGGAGGAGCGACTGAGCGCCTGCATGATCTTTTGCTTTTGCGCGTCCGTCATCTCCTGTTTGGCGGTCTGCAACGTTTCCAACAATTCTTGCATGTTTTGAGAAATTTGCTGCGTGGAACTCTGAGCGCCTTGCATGTCGCCGGATTGCATCTGCTGAACGGCTTTCTGTAATTGTGACTGCAATTGCGGGTCGGTCAGATTTTGCGCCGATTCGATGCGCTTATTCGGCATCTGCGGAAATTCCGACATCTTGTTTTGGAGATCGTCCAGAGACTCGGAAAGGTCTCCGGTATCGCGCTGAATGCCTTTTTCTTCCCGGGCGTATTTGTTGCCATCTTGCTTATTCGCAGATTCGGACATTTGCTTGTTCAGCTCCTCCTGCCGGCGAAGCAAGTCCTGCGCCCGACGCACAGCCTCATCGAGTTTTTGTTCGATTTGCAGCTTCTTGAGCAAATTCAACGTCCGTTCCATGCTTTGCAGGAATTCTTCTTGTGAAGCAGAGAACTTCTCCAGGGCCTCCTTCATCTTCTGTGGATCGAGCTCTTGCAATGATTTTTGAAGTTCGCGCAAGGCCTCTTTCATTTCCGGTGTAATCATCTCCTCCATGAGCTTTTGAAGCTCGCGATATTTCTCCAGCGTCTCCGGAGAAAGCAAATCGTTTTGCTCCATGCGATTGATCATTTGGTCCAGATTTTCCTGGATGCTTTCCAGCTCCTGGCGCATTTTATCCTGGGCTTGCAGCGATTCCTGCACTTTCTGCTTTTCTTCCCAATTAAGCTCCGGATCGCGTTTCATTTCTTGCACGATCTCTTTCAAATTGTCCCGCAGAGCTTTGCTCTCTTCAAACACGTCTTCCATGGACTCAAAGGTCTGCTCATGACCGCGAGCAACCTCGTCGTACATTTCATTGAGAGAAGGAAAGCGCACGCGGTAGGTCTGGCTTTTGGAACTTTTCGGACCGGAAACTCGGTCATTATCGAAAACTTCGGCATAATACATGACGACGTCTTCCGGGAAGATTCCCAATTCCGACAGATCCCAGGTATGATTGATCAGCAGTTTGTCACTAACTTCTTTCGGCAAGGCAAGGGACAGAAATTGCAGCCCTTTCTCGTGCCGTCCTCCCTCAAAAATCTGGTAACCGATTCTGGCTTTGGAGAACCCGAAGTCATCCTGGGCCTCCACGGTCAACGGCAACAACATGTCCTCACCCAGGTCCACGTCCTGGCCGGGAAAGGTCAGCTCGACCAGTGGGAATTCATCCTCAAGCACCGTCATGCGATATTCGATGGGGTTGGCGTTCGCCAATTCCTTTTTGTCGGTTAAGCTGAAATGGTAGCTTCCCGAATTCGAAAGCGTAAACTTGCCGATGAGCTCTTTCCCGGAGATCTTTAACGGTGTCTCCGAGTCGTCGCCAAACACGATTTTTGCCTCTTGCAGCGGCTTATTTGTTTGCGCGCGCACTTCAACGACGGTGCCTTTCAGCGCGGAGAAATCACCCACGTTTTCGTCCAGAAATTGGCTGCCCAATTTTGAATACGATGGATAATCAAGCTTGACCTGTAAATTTCGCAGATAAGGAAGCTCGATGACGTTTATGGAGAATTGCCGGCTTTTGTGGGCGTCGGCTTCCATGAAGTATTCCAGATTGTCTCGGACATTTTCAAGCGTGTATGAAAATTGGCCTGCCTGATTCGCATTGAGGACAAAACGCTCGAACTCCTGCGCGGCTGTGTTTTTGACGGCGAGTTGAATTTGGGAAACCTCTTTGCCCTCGACCTGGGTTTGAATGGAGACATTTTCGCCTTTCACGACCTCGGCGTCGCCGGGGGTCACTTTAAAGCTCAGGCCAACCTCGTGTTTGAAATCTTTGGAAGGATGCAGAAGACGATACGAGGCAGCGCTAAAATTAGATGAGAAGATCAGATAGATGACCACAACCGCGAATGCGCTGCCGAGAAAGACTTTGCATCGATTTTTGAGTTTGGAGACGTCGGCGACAGATGCAAAGTCCGCCTCCTTCAATTCATCATCGATTTCGGACAAAGACGCATCCGCCAATTCGAGGGAGTAGCCTTCGGGGTTTTGCTTGTGCTTCTGAAAGACTTGCATCGCATCGGCCATACGATCGCGGATGTGCTTGAACGTGTCGCCAATCTTTAGCGCCAAATGCACGTCATCGGGGTCATCTTTTCGGAAGTACAAAGAATAAAGTGGGCGTAAAATAAAATAGGTGAGGGCAAACACTCCGACTAAAAGTAGCGTGCCTGCCAGAGCATAACGCCCGGCCGAACCGAGCCAGTAAATCGCTTCGACAGCGACGACAATCAGAAACACCCCTGCAAATATTAAGAGAAATGAGATGGCGCCTTCCGCCAAACTCAATTTCTTTTCTTTCACTCGAAGCTGATTAATCCGATGGAGAAGGCCTTCAAATATGCTGTCATACTTCTTCATATTCGCCTCAGTGGGTTAATGCAAAAACCATAATGTTCGTGCCCATTTCCAACGCTTGCTGCCGGATTTCCGGTGGATCTCCATGCACGTTGGGATCGGCCCAACCGTCCGAAATATTTGTGTTGAAGGAATAGAAGACCACCATTTTCCCTTCATAGAAAATTCCAAAGCCTTTGGGGGGCCCACCGTCATGCTCATGAATTTTGGGCAGCCCATTCGGAAATTCAAAATGAGAATGGTAAATGGGATGTGAAAACGGAATCTCCACAAGCTGCTGATTCGGCAACACTTTTTTAATCTCCTCTCGAAAAGACTCATCCATTCCGTAATCGTCATCCGCGTACAGGAACCCGCCGGAGGTCAAATAGAGTCGCAGGCGAGCCGCCTCTTGTTTCGAAAGGAAAATTCGGCCATGGCCGGTCATGAACACCACCGGATAGGAAAACAAGGCTTCGTCGGTAATCTCAACGACGGCTTCCGAGTCGCCGACATCAACGTTGGTGTTGTCTGCCATAAAGTTCAGAAGGTTAGGGATGATGGACGGATCGTTGTACCAGTCGCCGCCTCCGTGATATTTGATGCGCGCCACCACGAACTCGCTTTCCGGCGCTTTCAACTGGGCAAACGCATCCGAGTTGGCCATCGCTACAATTGCGAATATTAGACAAGGAATTTTGATTCTCGAGCAGATTCTCATACGACCTGGTGGTATCGTTAATCAATCTTCTTATAATACTCTTTAAATCTTAATTTCCAAGACTTTCCATTATCCTTTGACCACTCACTTGTTCGTAAGACCAAATCATCTTTTTGTGGAAGCCATGCCTGGCGTGAAAGAATATGTTCTCCATTTATTTTGAAAGTTTTATAGATGTACCAGTCCTCATCAACCTTGACACCATCCCAGACTTGAAACAAACTATCCTCACTGATCCATACATATCGCCATTTGGTGTCTGTCTTATCCCAAGCCCTGACTGCTGTGGCATACAAAGTAGTTGTTGAGTCTATGACCAATCGCCAATTTTCTTGAAACGCAGCAGGGTGTATACCTCGCTTAACTTTGAAATATGTTCCAGAGGTATCAATCTCGCCGTTTTCATATTTGAACCAAGTTCCTTCCCAAAAATCATAATATTTTGAATCAACAGTTTCGGCAAACTGATCTGCGTCCTGGCTCAGCACCAGATTAAGTTCCAGAACCATAAGAAAAGTCGCTAACAAAAAATGTTTCACAGATGTTTCTCCCTATTGAACCTCGAACGGACTATCGAATTTCCTTTGGCTTAGGTGCGATACTTCCAGTATTGGGGAATCTTCATGAGGAAAATCTCTGCCAGATTCTCTTAAATACTGTCTGACCGAAAACGGCTTGAACCGGTCATTCCCGAATGTTTTAGTCGGGAATCTCCTGGCTAATTCAAGGAGATTCCGGCTCAACACCATGCCGGAATGACATGCTCGGTCGAGTTTTCGGTAGGGTTAAGGCTTCTTAGAAGCGAGTCGACGACCAGCGCCCTTTCTTCGACCGGAGGAGAGATCGCTTCTGCTATTAACTCCTTCGTTTTCATGGCCCCAATTGGGTTTATTTGATTTCTCACCGAATATGGACTTTCGCGCCAGGCTAAATAATCCGATAGCCAACCATCACCACCATGGCAACCCCCGCCGCGATTTTAGTCAACTTGCCGCCAACAGAACCTAAAAACGCGCCGTACCCTGCTTTCAGAGACGTTTGAAGATCTTTGGTCACAAAATATTCGAACAGAGCCGCGCCGGCAAAGGCGCCGATAAATGCTCCAATAACCGTGCCTATTAGAGGCGCGACAGGCGTTCCCCAGATGGCCCCCAGAAGACCGCCCAGGATGGCCCCGAACATGCCCATCCTGGAGGCGCCGTATTTGCCCGCGGCAACGGCGCCCAGAAAGAATTCAATCACTTCAGCAACAATCGAAATCAACAGGAGAATCCCTAAGAATGCCCAGGTGATCTCGATAAAGTCCGTAAGCCAGGCATAAATCAATGCATTGCCCACAATGACAAATGTGCCGGGGATGCCAAACGGTATGATTACAATACCTACAAACATCACCAGCCAAAAAAAGAAATATCCGATAATTTCTAAGACCACTTGAATCCTGGGTTTGATTTCAAGAAAGGCTATTGAAGGGTCTGCCTAAAAGGTCCTGCAATCCCGACCGTAGGGCTTGCTTTGAATGACGGAAACGCTTGATGCAAATCCCCCGTCGGCTCGGAGCCTCCGGGGGTTGATCATCGCTCCTGGCTGATTTTGTGTTTCATAAAGCTAAATCTTGATTTCGATGTAGACATCTTTTTTCAGCCTGTCAACCCATTCCTGCAATTCTTGTTGGCGTTTCATATTTAATGCCCAGTTTTCGATCTGCTTCCAATCATCCTCGATATCGAGAGCACGCGCGCTTTTTCGGGCGTTCACCTTGATAATGTGATACCCGAATTTTGTTTTGACGGGATCGGATATCTCCCCTTCTTTCAAACCGGCTACCGCGTCTTTGAATGACTTGATTTGAAATTGATCGATCTGGAACCAACCTAAATCGCCGCCATTTGATGCTGTTTGCTCATCTTGTGAATATTTTTCTGCGGCTTCCGAAAACGTCATTTCGCCATTTCGGATCATGTTCTTGATCATACGCAATTTCTGCACGGTTCTTTGTGCGTCCTCCTCAGACGTATCCAGCCGGATCAGAATGTGGCGCGGATTGATTTTCTCGCCAACTTTGTTCTCTAATTTGATAATGTGAAGTCCGAACCTCGTTCTGACGACATCGGAAACTTCACCTGGTTCTAACAAAAAGGCCACTTCCTCAAATTCCCGAACCAGATCGCCGCGCTGCATCGTCCCCAAATCGCCTCCCTTGGCAGCTGAACCCGGATCCTCGGAATACTGACGCGCCAATTCCGCAAAGTCTTCACCTTTCTCAATGCGTTTCTTAATCGCCTCGATCTTTTCTCGAGCCGCCTCCACCGCAGGCTCACTCGGTTCAACCTTTAGCAGGATGTGACTGATGTTGATCGATTCTTGCATTTCCGGGAGACTGTCCCTGTACGTCCGATAGAACTTCTCGACTTCGCGACGTGAGATTTGGATCTCTTGCGCCTTTTTGTTTTGCAGGTTTTCTACAAGAAGTCTCTCTTTCACATCCTTCCTAAACTCTCTTCGTATCTGCCTCAAGCTCATGCCAAAATACTCTTTGACCTTCTCTTCAGAACCCATCTGCTCAGTCATTCGCGCTATCTGTTCCTCAAGCACAACATCAACTTGCTCGTCCGTGACGACGATGCTGTCTAACTTGGCTTTTTCTAACAGAACTTTCTGAGTGATCAGGTTGTTTAGCGTCTCCTGGCGCATTTTCTCCAATTTTTCCGGTTGCTCCTGGGGATCAATACCAAGCTGCACCGCGAGCGAGTAGGAATACTGATACAACTCAGACTGCAGGATGATGTTGTCTCCAACGATTGCGATGATCTTGTCGATGGTCTCCTGCGCCAAAACAGGCTGAGCGGACAAAATAAGCGCGATGATGGTGAATAACTTTCTTATATTCAATTTAATCCATCTCCTGTTTGAATGATTGAATCCAATATTGCGTGTTCCAACAACTTAAAATTCGTTTTTATGGTGTATTTGCTTTTTGTTTGCAGGAGAAAACGTTGATAGTTCTCCTGCTTTTTTTGTTCCTGCAGCTTTAGTCTTATCTCGTCTTCCACCATGTTGAGCTTCTCCTTCTCGCCTTCCTTCATTTTGTCGACAATTTGAATAATATGATAGCCAAATTCGGATTTAATAGGCAGAGAATAAGACCCCACCGGTATGTTAAAAGCGACCTTTGAAATTTCCGGAATCACATCGTTTTTTGAGAAATACCCCAAATTCCAATCTCGACCATCAGCGCTGTCTTGTGCGAATTCCTCAAACGACTCGCCTGCTTTTAACATCTTTCGAAACTCGTTTGCGTCTTGCCGGGTTTCCAGCAAGATGTGATAGGCGTGGACAATGTCTTCCGACAAAATGAACTCTTCGTCGTTCGCGTCATAATAGGCTTTGATTTGCTCGTCTGTTACGGCAACTCGGTTGCTTTGGATTTCTTCGAGCAGTTTGCTAATGATCAATTGTTTCTTAATTCTTTCAAACTCTTTTTGTAATTCGGCATCGTCATCAATGTCGCGGGCCAGCGCCTCCTGAAAGAGCACCTCATCATTTATCCATCTCAGCACAAACTCCCGGATGTCCAGCGTGGATACATCGCCGCGCATTCGGGGTGGCATTTGTGAAATAATTTCCTGCAATGATAAATTCTCATGTTCGACCGTGGCAATGATATTGTGTTCCTGTTCCGGAACACGGCATGCATACGAAATCAGAAGACAGAGCATGAGTATTGAAAAAAAATTGCGGCTGTTTTCAGATTTTTGAACTTTCAACTTGGTAGCTTTCATGGGCAATCTCCCCAACCCTTTCTCACTTTGGTTTCAAACTCTGCAAAAATTCTTTGACGAACACCAGTTGATTTTTGCACTCCTGGTCGATTTTCAAACGAATGGCAACGCCTTCGTTCTGAATAAACTCAAATGGTGCGATGGCATTTTCCACCATTGTACCGAGCCATTTCTTGAATGGTTCCCCGTGGTCCACTGACAGTGTTGGTGTAAATTCGACCACCAATTCCGTGCCTTTGACTTCAACCCTGGTCAGCCCAAGCCGTTTTCCGATGATTCGAAGGGCTAGGTAATTGGTTAAATTCTCAACCGGTTCGGGCAGTCGACCAAATCTATCTTGAAGTTCTGAGACAATTTCATCGATCTGTTTTAATGAGTTTGATTCAATCAGTCTTTTGTAGACATCCACACGCTCCGATCCGGAGTTGATGTAACTTTCGGGCAAATACGCGTCCATTTCCGCTTCGATTTGAGTTTCGATTTCCGGGACGGCTGGCTCCTCTGAGCTTTGCTCGTTCTGCAGTTCTTTAACGGCTTCATCAAGAATCTTATTGTACATGTCGAAGCCGAGAGCATCGATGTATCCGGACTGTTCAGCCCCCAATAAATTTCCGGCGCCTCTAATTTCCAGATCCCGCATGGCGAGCTGACTTCCGGACCCGATTTCCGAGAATTCCTCGATGGCCCGCAATCGTTTCATCGCTTCGTCCGTCAGGGTTTCGATTGGCGGGATGAGCAAATAGGCATACGCCCGCTGATGCGAGCGCCCCACACGCCCCCTGAGTTGATACAGTTGTGCCAACCCCAACTTGTCCGCCCGATTCACAATGATGGTATTGACATTTGGCATATCCAGGCCCGATTCGATGATCATGGTCGACACGAGAATCTCATAGTTCTTTTCCATGAAATCGATCATCACTTGTTCCAGTTCTTTTTCGGGCATCTGGCCATGAGCCACCACCACACGGGCTTCCGGGAGTGCAGCACTCAACATGGTCGCCACGCGCTCGATGGTCCGAACGCGATTGTGCACAAAGAAAACCTGCCCGCCGCGCTCCAATTCGTTCAACACGACTTCACGAATGTAGAGCTTGTTAAATGGCAAGATCTCGGTGACAATTGGCAATCGGTTCTTCGGTGGCGTGTTAATATTTGTGATGTCGCGGGCGCCAAGCAGGGAAAGGTGCAGCGTGCGCGGAATGGGCGTCGCCGTGAGCGTAAGCACATCGATGTTCGCTTTGAGCTTCTTCAAGCGCTCCTTGTGTCGCACTCCGAATCGCTGCTCTTCATCCACAATCAAAAGACCCAGATCTTTGAAATTGACGTCCTTTGACAGAATTCTGTGGGTGCCAATTAGCATATCGATTTTGCCATTTTGGGTGTCTTCCACGATCTTCTGTTGCTCCGCCCGGGTTCGAAATCTGGATAACATCTCCACCATGACGGGAAATTTCTCAAGACGCTGTTTGAATGTGTGATAATGCTGGTGGGCCAAAATGGTCGTGGGCACCAGCATGGCTGCCTGCTTGCCGCTTAACACGCTTTTGAATGCAGCCCGAACCGCAATTTCGGTTTTGCCAAAGCCAACATCGCCGCAGACCAGCCGATCCATGGGCTTTTGACTTTCCATATCTTTCTTAACTTCCACGGTAGCTTTGACCTGGTCGGGTGTGTCTTCGTAAGGGAACGAGGCTTCCAACTCTCGCTGCCAGAGGGTGTCCTCCCCAAAAGCGTGACCGGGTCGTGCTTTTCTTGCCGCGTAAATCTTGATCAGCTCATCGGCGATATCTTTGATCTTTTTCTTGGTTCTGTGTTTGAGTCGCTGCCAGTCCGCCGAACCCAATTTACTAAGCGTGGGCGTCATGCCATCCTTGGTTGAATATTTATGCACCCTGTCCATGCGTTCGAAGCGAACGTAAAGATTGTCTCCGCCCTTGTACTCGAGATGCAGGCACTCGCGCTCATGCCCTCCGACGGGGATTTTTTTCAGTCCGCGAAAGATACCAATTCCGAAATCAACGTGTACGACATAATCCCCTACATTGAGTGTTCGAAACTGTTTGGGCGTCAAGCCTTTGAAGGTATGCTTTGGCAAACGCAGGCGTTTTGCTCGGCCGTAAAACTCGTGATCGGTAAACACCACCAGATTCCCTTCCGGGAAAGCAAACCCCTTGTGAAGCCCTAATGTGATTGTGGCCAGATTGGGAACCAGGATGTTCTCTTCTTCAAAGATGTCCTGCATGCGCTCCGTTTGACTTGGGTTGTCGCACAGAAAGTAGAGCTTGGGCGGAGTTTGGTGTCCGTCCAGCTTTTCCTTATTGAATTTTTGAAAAGTATCCCCAAGCAATTTTAAGTTCCCTTTAAACGAATCCTGGCTGCGTGCGCTGAGGTCCAAGACATTGTGAACTCTTGTATCAAAGGACACAAAGCTCACTTGACGAAACCTTTGCATCTTACTCCGGATTTCGCCCCATCTGCCGTTTTCTGATTCTTGTTGAACCTCTTTTAAAGCAAAGTCGTCGCTCTTCCCAAATTGCGGATCAATCTGTTTTCGAATCAGATCCGGTTCGTCCAAAACAACTATGGCATCGTCATGGAGGAAGTCAAAGATGTCGTTGGCGTTTTTATTCTGCTGTGGCTCAGTCTCAATGTCCTGCGGAAAAAGTTCTATTTTTCTAACGTCTTCTTTCAATGAGCGCTGTGTGATGGGATCAAATGTGCGGATGGATTCGACTTCGTCTCCCCAGAATTCAATCCGATACGGATGCTCGGAAGAGTGCGGAAACACATCGATGATCCCGCCGCGAACGCTCACTTCCCCGGGATTATCGACCCGTTCTTCTCTGACAAAACCCAACTCGGAAAGTTGACCAATGAGCTCCTGAAAGTCCGGACTCTCCTCACCGGAGATGGAAATTCTTCGATCCAGAAAGTCTTTGGTTGTGGGCAGATTCAGCAGAAGTCCGGAAGCATGTGAGACCAAAACCGCCGGCCGGTTTTCTGTCAGTGCTTCTAACGTTGATAGTTGGGAAGATTTTGTGCGGTTGTTTGAAAAGTACAATCCGTACTTGTGTCGAACTTCACCCGTGAAAAAGTTAACCGACTCGTCGTTCAGCAGGTTTTGCAGATCTTCTTGGATGGCTTCCACCTCTTCCAAATCGGAACCGATAAAAACGATTTGGGTGGAAAACGTTTCGAAGAAATTGCTCAACAAAAAAGACTTTAGCGCCCCCACCACTCCTTTGAGATTTACCGGCTCACCGGCGGATAGAAGCTCGTTCGTCTGAATGACAGAGGGAGAACTTTGGATGATATTTTTGAGACTTTGTACAACTTTCATACTGCTAAACGACTCTGGTGAAGCGGTGCTTTGCTGACAAATACAGCCACTTGATTCCGGCCCGATGAACTTCGAGGCAGGGCTTTGGTCGAGACTGAAAGCGCAGGATATGATTTCTCGAAGGTAGCGATCTCTGTGCCCAAATTCGAACCTTTGATGGCCACCAGGGTCCCGCCCGACTTCAAAAACGGAGATGCAAATTCATGGAGTTTGGAGAGGCTAGTCACGGCCCTGCTCATTGCCACATCAAACCTGTGTTTAAAAGCCTGGTTTTTTCCGGCGATTTCGGCGCGCTCGCACACAAGCTCAATGTTGGACAAATTCATCTTTCTGATCAGACTTTTAAGAAAAAGCGTCTTCATTCGTTTAGAGTCCAACAACGTTAACGACATCGCCGGCTGGACGATCTTCAATGGCAAGCCTGGGAATCCCGCGCCGGTTCCGATGTCAATCACAGAAACGTCTCCTTGAAGAATCTGAAACAAAGAGAGTAAAGCCGATTCCAGAAAATGCCGCTGGACGATGCGAGCTTCGTCGTTCTTAGAAATCAAATTTGTGCGTCGGTTCCAGGACAGGAGTTCCTGGTGATAGAGCAGAAAACGCTCCGACTGCAGCTCTGAAAGCTGGATGCCCGCTTGCGCAAAGTGTTCATGCAACCTCTGTTTCACGTGAAACATTTCCGTATTTGGATTTTTTGAGATGAATCATCAGAACCGAAATATCTGCAGGCGAGACGCCAGAGATGCGCGAAGCCTGACCGACGGAGCGGGGCTGAATCTCACATAGCTTTTCCCGGGCCTCCCCAGACAACGCTCCTATTCTGGAGAAGTCAAATCCATCCGGAATTCGCTTCGAATCCAGATCCTGCAATTTTTCGGCTTGCTCATGCTGCCTACGAATAAATCCCTCATACTTGATTTCGATTTCAACTTGTTCCCGAACCTTGTCCCACTGCTTATCTTGCCAGGTGTTGAGGATGTCCAAGCGGCTGAGACCCGCGAAGTGTCTCAACTTGACTTCGGGTCGCTTCAGCAACGTGTACACCGACGCCTTCTCGTTGATCGGTGATGAATTGGCTTTTTCGAGAATGGGATTGGCGGTTACGGGATCGAGTTTGGCTTTCTTTAATTCTTCGAGTGAAATTGCGATTCTTGTCGTCTTCAGACACATCTTTTTGTAATCATCTTCGGGAATCAACCCGTAACGATACCCGTATTCCATCAGACGAAGATCGGCATTGTCCTGCCGCAGCAGCAGCCGGTGCTCGGCTCTCGACGTAAACATGCGATACGGCTCGATGGTTCCCTTTGTAACCAGATCGTCGATCAGAACGCCGACGTAGGCCTGGGAGCGTTCCAGAATGAACGGCGCTTCTCCACGTATTTTTAACACCGCATTGATGCCGGCCATAAACCCCTGACAGGCCGCTTCCTCGTACCCGGTCGTACCGTTAATTTGACCGGCAAAAAACAAATTCTTGATACGTTTGGTTTCCATGCTGGCATGGATTTGAGTCGGAGGAAAGAAATCGTATTCAACCGCGTAACCCAGCCGCGTGACGTTTACATTTTCCAGGCCCTTGATTGTGCGAATCCCTTCCAGTTGAATCTCCTCCGGCAAACTGGTGGAAAAGCCGTTGACATAGTATTCGGTGGTGTTGCGTCCCTCCGGTTCCAAGAATATCTGATGTCGCTCCTTGTCCGCAAAGCGATTGACCTTGTCTTCAACAGAGGGACAATAGCGTGGACCCACGGCTTTGATTCGTCCGGTAAACATCGGCGAGCGATCAAAGCCCTTACGCAAGACATCGTGAGTCGTCGGGTTGGTGTACGTGAGATGGCATGGCAACTGATCCACTTGCAAGGATTTGTGTCGACAGGAAAAAGGACTCGGCTCGTCATCTCCGGGTTGAGCCTCTGTCTTGGAGAAATCGATGGTGGTTCCATCCAGACGTGGAGGTGTGCCGGTTTTCAAACGACCGGATTCAAAATCCAAATCCACCAAGCATTCGGTAATTCCGCGAGCCGAAAACTCCCCAGCTCGACCGGCCGAGTATTGCACTTCTCCGATGTGAATGAGGCCGTTCAGAAACGTGCCCGCGGTGAGAATAACGGTCCTGGCTTCGATGACGCTGCCGGTTTCGGTGCGCACTCCGGACACTGTATTGTTCCTTACGACGAGGCCCACCCCCATGCCCTGGCGCAGATCCAAGTTTTCCTGCTTCTCACAGGCCTGACGAACTCTCTGCGCATAGTCAGCGCGATCGCACTGCGCCCGTGGCGACCAGACCGCCGGGCCTTTTGAACGATTGAGCATTCGGAATTGAATACCTGCGTCGTCGGTGGCCATGCCCATTTCCCCACCCATGGCATCGATTTCTTTTACCAACTGGCCTTTTGCCAATCCGCCGATTGCGGGGTTACAGGACATTTGTCCGACCGTAAAAATGTTCATCGTCAGGAGCATGCTGCGCGCGCCCATGCGGGCCGCCGCCAACGCCGCTTCGGTGCCGGCGTGACCACCGCCAACGACCACCACATCATAAATATCTGAATTTGTATTTATGTACATAATTCTCCCACTACACTTTCCAAATGTTTCACGTGAAACAATTGGCTACTTCCCGATGCAGAATTTCGAGAAAATGTTGCCCAAAATATCTTCCGTGGTCACCGCTCCGATAACCTCGCCTAACTGGTTGGCTGCCCCTCTCAGATCGATGGCCACAAATTCCCAGGACAAGCCTCTTTTCACAGACCCTAACGCCACGTGCAACGACTGGGTTGCATGCTCGAGCGCCACTTTCTGTCTCAAGTTGGTGACCAACGGTTCGTCCTGTGAATATCCGGAATCCCCAAGCGAAACGCCCACCAACACATCTTCAAGTTCTTTGAATCCCACAAACTCTTTTGCTGAAATTTCCAGCGTTGGACAATCGCCCAGCAGGTCTTGAATGTCGCTGTTAGTAAGTTTTCTCTTCAGATCAATTTTATTAATAGCTGCAATCATTCGTTTTCTGGATCCGTCTTTCTGACCTCTCAACGCGAACACTTGTTCCACCAACGAGATGTCTTGCTCCTTCATCGGCTGCGAACCGTCGAACAAGAAGAGGAGGATATCCGCTTCCTGAATTTGTTTCAACGTTCGCGTGACGCCCTCCTTCTCAATTCGGTTCTTTGTCGTGCGCACACCGGCGGTGTCGATCACTCGAAAATACACCCCGTTGATATTGAGCTGTTCCTCCAGGACATCTCGAGTCGTTCCCGGGACTTCGGTGACGATGGCTCGCTCCTCTTTCAGCAAGGCATTCATCAGGCTGGACTTTCCCACATTCGGTCTGCCCACAATCACCAAACGGGCGCCCTCACGCAAAATCCGTCCGCGCTCGAACGTGGACAATAAATCCTCGATGTTTTGAATCACTCCCTTTATTTTTGTCTCCACTTCAGTCTTCGCAGCAAACTCCACATCTTCTTCAGCAAAATCCAATTCCAGCTCCAGCAACGAACAAGTGTCGACAAGCTCTTGTCTCAAATTCTTTATTCGATTTGAAAACACTCCTTCGTATTGTGAAAGCGCTGCCCGGAGATTCAATTCCGATTTGGCGCGAATGATGTCAGCCACGGCCTCCGCTTGCGACAGGTCTAAACGACCGTTCAGAAACGCGCGTTTGCTAAACTCGCCCGGTTCGGCCACCCGGGCGCCGTGATTTACCAACAAATCCAGAATTCTGCTACTCAGGAATTGTCCGCCGTGACAGCTAATTTCCACAACGTCTTCTCGGGTGTAAGAGTTCGGAGCTCTGAAAATCGTCACGATGACTTCGTCAAGAAACCGACTCGCTCCGCATCTCGGATTCGCTTGTCCGTTTCGGTTTGCATCTACAATTTGACCGAAATACGCTTTGTGCGATTGGGCTTCGGACAAACGTTTCTTCCCCCGGAACAGCTTATCCACAATCGGAATGGCAGAAGGGCCACTCACTCTCAACACAGCAATTCCACCGGAACCAGAAGGCGTGGAAATCGCCGCAATTGTGTCTTCAGGCACGGTCATGTTTCCAAAAAAACAGCCCCGCACACGTCAGACAGGTCGGGGCTTAATACTTTAATTATTTTATATTTACGGCGTGTGCTTGGCTTCTAAAATCTTCCCCGATAGTCATGTTTTCTGCGCTTTTGTACCGGCCTTTTCTTGACCGGTTTTGGTTCTTTGGGCTTATAAGGTATTAATTTTTCTTGAAATATGGTAAACAAATTAAACAACGCATAATAGAGATTCAAACCCGAGGGAAAACTGTTGAATATCAGAGTGAAGAAAATCGGCATAAAATAGACCAGCGCCTTCTGCTTCGGATCTTTCATCGACATTTTCTGCTGGATGAACATGGTCACACCCATGAATAATGGCAAGACGTTTACGGTATTCCCATACAGCGGAATCGTAAACGGCAGAGTTGCGATGGTGTCGGGTCGAGACAAATCCTGAATCCACCAGATGAAGGATGCCTGCCGCAATTGGATGGTCGACTGAAACACTTGAAAAAGCGCGATCAAGAGTGGCATCTGCAAGAGCATGGGAATACACCCTCCCAATGGATTTACGCCATGCTCTTTGTACAATTTCATAACCTCTTGCTGCTTTTTCTGCGGATCGTTTTTGTATTTTTCATTGATTTCCTGCATGAGTGGCTGCAACGTCTGCATCTCTTTCATGGAGCGATAGCTTTTTCTGGTCAGTGGAAATAGCGCCACTTTGATGATAATGGAAAACACGATAATCACAAAACCATAGTTGGGAATGACTTCGTGAAGCAGTGTGAAGCTCCAAAGCACGAACTTGCCAAATGGACGAAAGATTGCCCATCCCAGGTCCATGATCTTTTCGAGTCCAACATTGTAACTCTGCACGATGTCATAATCGAGGGGACCCAAAAAGACGTTGAATCTATCTTCTTTGAAAGACTGGTCCACAAATGGCATGCTCAACTCAAAACCGTATTGTTTGAAGGGAACGTTTTCGCCAACATCCACAGGTGTTCCCCAAAACGTTACGTCTTTTCCTTTTGCAGTCTCCGGAATCACGGCGACGGCGAAGTATTTTGTTCGGATGGCCACCCACTCCGTGGGGTTAACCATTTTCTCCTCCTCATATTCGTCTCCAATGCTAAACTCCAACTCTTCCCCTTGATGAGCGTATGCCTTGGCTTTATCCATGTCGGCCTTGAAATCCGGCTCTGTCGATTTTAGTCCGGACGACCAGGTCACCAAATAAGAAAACCCTTCGACCAAATCGTTCAGATTTCTGAGTTCAATCTCAAAGCCGACATCATAGCTATTGTGCCGAAACGTGTATATCTTCTTTAGTTCCCTCTCTGAGTCAAGTTTGAGCGAGAATTCCAATTTATCCGTAGCTTTTCGGTCGTTCAGAACGATCTTCTTCTTGTTTACCGAAAACACATACGGACTGGTGTCGATGGTATCGGTGGCTGTTGGGAGCAAAACTCCGAGATTTCGTCTGCCATTCTTTGCGACTAATTGCACGCGCGAACTGTCTTGCATTAGATACTCTTTCAGAAGCCATTTTCGAACCGTTGCTCCCTGAGTCGAGAGCACCGCCCTGTACAAATCGGTTTCCACGATGACCTCTTCGCCATCCCCTCTCAAATGATTGAAACCGTCCGTTCCTTTTGCAGACGATTCTTCTTCCTCAGTGGTGAGGCGCTCCTCGTCCCGCTCACTTCTACCAGGTTCTTCTCTCGAAGGCGCTTCGGTTTCTCTTGTTGCCGTTCCCGTCTCCTCAACTGGCGCGGTTTCTTTCGTCGGTTGAGGCAAAAAGTGCTTTTGATAGAACTCGGTTTGGAGCAAAATCAGCACGAAACCGATAAGCAGGAAAGCTAAGATTGTTTTTTTGTCGAATTCCATGATTTTAAAGTTTGGACAAGATTAGGTTAATGGGTCATAACCACCAGGGTGGAAGGGATGACATTTACTCAAGCGCCGGGTGCCTCTCCAGAATCCTTTAAGAAATCCATACTTTCTAATTGCCTGCACGGTGTATTCCGAGCACGACGGATAGAATCGGCAAGAGGATGGAAAAAGCGGCGAAATTAAATATTGATAGAATTTGATAATGGCAACGCCGAGGTACTTCATTGTGCTGAATTAACTTTTTCAACTAAAGAGATGAATTCTTTTGTCAAAACCTGACTCTTTGCTCTCTCCACTCCGGGTTTTGCCATCACAATGAGATGGATATTTTTCGGAAGAAGATCCTGTTTGAGTCGATACAATTCTTTGGTTCGCCTCTTTGCACGATTTCTTCTCACGGCTCCTCGGATTTTCTTTGACACCGCAAATCCAACCTTTCGACTCTCTGCGTTGGCAACAATCAATAAAAAGTGCTCCGAAGAGAATCTTCGACCCTTCCCAAAGATCTCATTAAAGTGCCTTGGGCTCTTTATGATCCGGGTTTTTCTTAAACGGTAATTGGCCAAAGATCATGAGCTACAATTATCTATCACTGGCAGAAAGACTTTTTCTGCCTTTTGCCCTGCGTCTTTTTAGGATCGCCCTGCCGGACTTTGTTTTCATTCTAGCCCTAAAGCCGTGTTTATTCAATTTCTTACGATTACTTGGTTGATATGTTCTTTTCATTACACGCCTTTTCCATTTTTATGTTCAGAGTTTATTTGCAAAACATTTAACGTATCAATAATTGGCAAAAAAGTCAAGGCTTTTTTCGTCTGAAGAAATCATTCAACAAGCGCTTTTTCTCTTGACATTGAACCGCTTTTTCTTAAATTTCAAGCAACCCTGCCACCCTATTCACCAATGTAAAAACTTGTGGATAACTTGACAAACTTTGCAATTGTCGGTGACTTTTGAATGTTTTGAAACATTCGCACACGCAGGGTGAACTAATATTTTGGCATGCTATTTTAGATATTATTAATATAAGGTTTAAGGGGGTGTTGATTACTGTTGATAACTTGTTAATAACTTTTCTTGTATTTAAAAAAAACTTTGGAGGTGGAGGAAAAGTTTTCAACTTCGCATCTTACCGCTTCCGTGACAATAGCTCATTTTAAAAAAATAATGTGGAGGTGTGTGGAAAATGTCTTTAGATTGTAAAGCAGCCTGGAGTCAATGTCTTTCGATCATTGAAGAGAGCATTAATCCGCAAAGTTTTACCACGTGGTTTAAACCTATTAGTCCGGTTAAGCTGGAGAATCAGAATCTCATCGTCGAGGTCCCCAGTCAGTTCTTCTACGAATGGTTGGAGGGGCATTACAGTGGTTTAATCAAACAAGCCTTGTTGCAAGTCGTCGGAGAAAACGCCAAGTTAACTTATTCAGTCGGATTGAACGGCAATGGCGAGCATATGCAGTTGCCTTCCCTGGATAAGAAAAAGCCCATCAACCGACCCAACATCAAAAGCAATTTGAACGAACGCTATCTCTTTGATAATTTTGTTGAGGGTCCGAACAATCAATTTGCGCGCGCAGCAGCCCTCGCCGTATCCGAGGCGCCAGGAAACACAACGTTCAATCCCATTGTAATTTACGGCGGTGTTGGATTGGGCAAAACCCATCTCATTCAGGCAATCGGCAACTTCACCATTGCTCAGGGTACCGCAGAGGAAGTACTGTACGTCGACAGCGAAAAATTCACCATTGAATTTATCAATTCTATTAAAAATCACCGAACGACTGAGTTCAGTTCTACTTACCGAAATGTGGACGTTCTCCTGGTAGACGATATCCAATTCTTTAGTAATAAAGAAAGAACACAGGAAGAATTTTTCCACACGTTCAACGCCTTGTACAATTCCGGAAAACAGATTGTACTCTCGTCCGATCGACCCCCGAAAGAGTTGGTTAGTGTAGAAGAACGACTCATCTCCAGATTTCAGTGGGGCTTGGTGGCAGATATTCAGCCGCCAGACCTCGAAACACGAATCGCCATTCTTCAGCAGAAAGCAGACGAAAACGGCATAAACATTCCGGGTGAAATTATCGAGTTTATTGCCACAAATATCACCTCCAACATTCGCGAATTAGAAGGCGCGCTAATCAGGCTACTCGCTTTTTCTTCTCTGAATGGCAAAGACATCACCCTTTCACTTGCAAAAGATGTCCTGAAAAATCTAAGTCTCGGAAAAAGCAAAAAAATTCTGATCGAAGAAATACAGAGGATCGTGAGCGAGCATTACAATATTCCGGACGACATGCTACGCGCCAAAACACGCAAAAAGGAAATCGCTTATGTACGTCAAATTGCGATGTATTTAGCGAAAGAATTAACCAAGAATTCTTTGAAGACCATCGGCTTGCATTTTGGAGGCAGAGACCATACCACCGTCATCCACGCGATTCAAACCGTAGAAAATCAGATTAAAGAAGACAGTACCATCCGAGAGGAAGTTGCCGTTCTCAGGAAAAAAATCGAGATGTCTTCCATGTAGTTATCAACATCTGCAATGTGGACAACTCATTAAAATGTCGTATCAAGTGTGGACAACCTGAATTCCATAAAAGCACAACAGCATGACAAGAAACCGTCGAGTAGGTTATCAACAAATAAGTAACAATAAATTCACAAAATTTTAAGCTTCTTCAAAGCGAAAATTGTCTCTATTATTTAAGTACTTAATGACTGTGTTTTGTTCGCTAATCAACATTTCCACAGGCCCTATTAATACTAATAAAATTTATCTTGAATAATAATATATTATTTATTAAATTTTAAATTCTAAATATTTATTAATTGAGGCTTTTATGGAATTCAAAGTCAACAAAAAAGAGCTCTATCAAGCTATACAAAATATCATTGGGGTGATACCTGTAAAAACAACCATTCCCATATTGAGTAACTTGCTGTTGGATTTACAGGGTAACGAATTGACGTTAACCGGCACCGACTTGGAAGTCTCGATATCCACGAAGATAAGCGTTCAGGGTAAGGAAGACGGCGCGATTGCCGTTCCGGCCAAAGTTTTGCATGAGATCGTAAGAGAGCTCCCGGAATTTCCGGTGGAGATCAAAAGCGAGGAAGGATATAAAATTACTCTGAACACCGAAAAAGGATTCTACCGAATTTCAGGAGAATCAAAGGAAGATTTCCCGAAAATTTCAATTGAAGAAAGCAAAGGTTCGTTTTCCGTACCATCAGAGA
>JAABYK010000100.1:22569-23460 GCA_011775825.1 Candidatus Zhuqueibacterota bacterium
TGCGAACGACTCTGATGGGTGTTTATCTAAAGGTGATGGAAAATGAGTTGCGCATGGTTTCGACGGACGGACACCGTCTGGCAAAAATCGTGGATAAGGGGTTCAAATCTTCTGGTTTTGAAAGTGAAACAATTATCCCGACCAAGGCTTTGAATTTGCTGTTGAGAAATGTTCGAGATGCAAAAGATATTAAGGTCAGCGTCAGCGACGATCATATTGTGTTTGAACTGTTGGATACCGTGATTTACAGTAAATGCATTGAAGGACAATTTCCAAACTATGAACGCGTTATTCCTGTTGACAACGACAAGAGGATGATTGTTGACCGAGAGCTCTTGAGTTCCTCGGTCCGTAGAGTCTCCATTTTTTCGAATTCGATTACAAATCAAATTCGATTTTCTTTAAGCAAGAATTTAGTGAAGATTCAATCAGAAGATATCGAATTTGGAGGCGAAGGCCAGGAGAGTATTGAATCTGACTACGATGGTGAGGATCTGGAAGTAGGATACAACGCAAATTACCTGCTGGACATTTTGAAGCATTTGGATACGGATGAGGTTATTTTGGAACTCAAAGATCCGATTAGTGCCGGCCTGATTTATCCAACCACTCAAAAGGAAAACGAGGACCTGTTGATGCTCTTAATGCCTATTCGGCTAAATGAAGAATAGTGAATGCATCTTGAGAACTTATCTTTGGTTAATTTTAGAAATTATGAGAGGGCTGAGGTTGAATTTTCCAAAAATGCAAATTTAATTTATGGATTAAATGCGCAGGGCAAAACAAATCTCCTAGAAGCAATTTACCTTTTGTGTCTTGGAAGAAGCTTTAGAAGTTCAAAAAATAAAGAGTTGTTGAAGACGGACGCGCCTTTCTTTACAATTGATGGGA
>JAABYK010000100.1:23504-31892 GCA_011775825.1 Candidatus Zhuqueibacterota bacterium
AAACGATTGCAAAGCCATTCGAAAATTTTTGGCGAATTTCCGATCGTGGTCATGTCACCCGAGGATTACAAAATTACCACGGGTGGCCCCTCAGAGCGTAGAAGATTCATAGATGTACTCTTATCCCAAGTAAGTATATCTTACCTTACTAATCTTCAAGAATACTACCGAATTCTCAAACAACGGAACAAGATTTTGCAGAATATGAAAGAAGGCGTACGTGTAAACGATACAGCCCTTATACCCTGGACAGAGAATTTAATAAACTGTGGTTCAAAGATAGTCAGAGATCGACATAAATTTGCGAAAAATTTTTTAACCTATTTTGCACCCATTTATAAAGAGTACAGTGAATCAGATGACGAGATTGATATGTCGCTTGATTCAATTATTGCTGCGAATGAGGTCGGAGAGAACATTGAAGAAGAACGATTCAAGTCAGAACTTGAAAAATACAGGCTGAAAGAGAAAAGACTGGGCATGTCATTGATCGGACCTCATCGAGACGACATTTCTTTTACAATTAATGGCAAAGATATCAGAACATACGGCTCACGAGGCGAGCACAAATCGGTGTTGATTTCATTGAAAATTGCAGAATTCAATTTCTTAAGGGAAGCAAAAGAGGAAGCACCAATTTTCTTACTGGATGATTATTATTCGGAGTTGGATGATCTTCGAGAAGAACGTGTATTTCTTTCACTGGAAGAGCTGGGACAGGTTTTCCTTACCAGCCCGAAAAAGCAAGTTTTAACGGAGCATTCAAAATATTTTGATCGGTTTGGAGATATTCGACAGTTTCAGATCGAAGGTGGGGAGATTGAGTTATTCAGGCAGTAAAAAACCTCGCGCCCTGGGAGATTCAATCTGGACTTTGTTGAAAAGTCTCGGAATTGAAACAAAGGTCAAGCAATATGAAGCGCTAAATAATTGGTCCTACCTTGTTGGAGAGAAAGTCGCAAGTGTAACCAAAGCGGATAAAGTAACCGACGGAATTCTATTTGTGAAAGTTAAGAACAGTGTCTGGCGGAATGAACTATTATATATGAAAAAGGACATTCTGAATAAGCTAAATAAGTCCCTGGGCGCTGACATCATAAAAGATATTTGGTTTGTTTAACTATTTTTGAGGTATCAACCATATGCCTAGAACAGTAGCAAGAAAAAAGTCAGATGAAACGTATAATGCCGAACAAATTCAAGTTTTAAAGGGATTGGAAGCTGTTCGGAAACGGCCGGCCATGTACATCGGTGACGTTTCACTTCGCGGTTTGCACCACCTTGTAAACGAGGTTGTGGATAACAGTATCGATGAGGTTTTGGCGGGATACTGCACAAAAATCACCGTGAAATTAAACAAGGATGGTAGCGTAACCGTAACGGATAACGGCCGCGGCATCCCAGTAGATGTTCACCCCACTGAAAAACGTCCGGCGCTGGAAGTCGTCATGACCATGCTTCACGCCGGCGGAAAATTCGATAAGAAGACGTACAAAGTATCGGGCGGATTGCATGGTGTTGGTGTGTCGGTTGTGAATGCCCTATCTGAATGGTGCGAAGTCGAAGTCAGTCGGGAGGGCAAGGTATATTATCAGAAATACCAGCGCGGTATGCCAGATGACGAAGTCAAGATTATTGGGAAACGCAAAACAACCGGTACTCGAACCACCTTTTTTCCTGATCCGGAAATTTTCGAAAAAAACCAGTTTAATTTTGACTTGCTCTGCGATAGAATGCGTGAGTTGGCATTCTTAAATAGCGATTTAGAAATTACTATAACCGAACAGAGTACAGATAAAAGTAACAAGTTTAGATTCAAAGGCGGAATCATCTCTTTTGTGGAATACTTAGATGAAGGTAGAAACTCGATCAACCGCAAACCGATTTACCTCAGCGGTGAAAAGGATGATTTTTCGATCGAGATCGCCCTACAGTACAACGACTCTTATATTGATAACATTTTTTCCTATGTGAACAACATTAAGACAATTGAAGGCGGTTCCCACTTAGTTGGATTCAAAACTTCTCTTACACGCACCCTGAATAACTACGCACAGAGAAACAACCTGTTAAAGAATGTGGATTTTACTTTTACGGGAGAAGATGTTCGCGAAGGTCTGAGCGCCGTCATCAGTGCGAAAGTCATGGAGCCGCAATTTGAGGGCCAGACAAAAACCAAGCTTGGAAACAGCGAAGTCAAAGGAATTACGGAAACGATTTTCGGGGATGGCCTGGCCGCTTATTTGGAAGAAAATCCGAGTATTGCCAAGAAGATAATCGAGAAATGCCTGACGGCTGCTCGTTCGAGAGAGGCGGCGCGCAAAGCTCGAGAACTCACGCGGAGAAAGACCGCTCTCGACGGCAGTGGCTTACCGGGAAAACTCGCGGATTGTTCCATTCAAGATCCCACGCAATGTGAGATCTTCCTGGTTGAGGGCGATTCTGCAGGAGGTTCGGCAAAACAAGGGCGCGATCGCAGATTTCAGGCAATCCTGCCTTTAAAAGGAAAAATCCTGAATGTTGAGAAAGCCAGATTGGATAAGATTCTCTCAAACGAGGAAATCCGAACGATTATTTCTGCGCTGGGCACCGGAATCGGAGCGGATGAATTTAATAGTGATAGATTGCGATATCACAAGATCATCATCATGACAGACGCCGACGTTGACGGCTCCCACATCCGTACGCTGCTGCTAACGTTCTTTTTCCGATACATGAAAGAACTCATTGAAAAAGGGCACGTTTATATTGCTCAGCCTCCGCTTTATCGAATTCATAAAGGCAAACAGGAGCACTTCGTATATAATGATGAGGAACGCGATTCTATATTGAATCGAATGGGAAAAAATGGCGTGGCGGTTCAACGCTACAAAGGGTTGGGCGAAATGAATCCGGATCAGTTGTGGCGAACGACCATGGACCCCGAACACCGAACGAATTTACAAGTTACCATTGAAGAGGCTATCGAAGCTGACCATATTTTCTCAACTCTGATGGGCGGAAACGTTGAGCTCAGAAGAAAATTTATTGAGGAAAACGCAAAATACGTCAAAAATTTGGATATCTAACTTTTTGAGGAGTTTTTAAAGAATGGAAATCCAGCGTGACCGGATCATTCCGGTTTTTCTCGAATCCGAAATGAAGGATTCGTACATCGATTATTCCATGTCTGTGATTGTATCTCGCGCGCTCCCCGATGTGCGTGACGGACTGAAACCGGTGCATCGCAGGGTGCTTTATGGCATGAACGAATTAGGCTTGCGACCCAATTCCGCTTACAAGAAGAGTGCGCGTATTGTGGGTGAAGTCCTAGGAAAGTATCATCCGCACGGAGATGCTGCGGTGTACGACAGCATGGTGCGGATGGTTCAATCATTCTCTCTCCGATATCCTTTGGTTGACGGCCAGGGGAATTTTGGCTCCGTCGATGGCGATTCGCCTGCAGCGATGAGGTACACAGAAGCGCGCATGGCTCCCATTGCTGCCGAAATCTTAAGAGACCTCGATAAGAATACCGTCAACTTTGCACCAAATTTTGATGAAACTCTGACCGAACCCACGGTCTTGCCGTCGGTTTTGCCAAATCTGTTGGTGAATGGCGCCTCGGGAATTGCTGTGGGAATGGCGACCAACATTCCTCCGCACAATCTCGGTGAAGTGATCGATGCTTTGGTCGCTCTCATTGCTCGTCCGAATCTGACCGTTGAAACGCTCATGAAATACATCAAAGGGCCGGACTTTCCCACCGGAGCGATCATTTACGGGGACGAAGGCATCGATGAGGCCTATCGGTCGGGACGAGGTCGAATTATTCTAAGGGGCCGGGCGAACGTGGAGACAGTCAAAAGCGGCCGCGAAAACATCGTCTTTAATGAACTTCCGTATCAAGTAAATAAAGCTAATTTAATAGAAAAAATTGCCGAATTAGTAAGAGATCGTAAGATTGAAGGCATTACGGAAGTCCGCGATGAGTCGGACCGCGATGGTCTGCGAGTCGTGATTGAATTAAAACGGGATGCTCAAGCCGAGGTGATTTTGAACCAGCTTTACAAGCATACACAAATGCAAGTCACCTTCGGGATTATCATGTTGGCATTGGTAGATGGCCAGCCAAAGGTTCTCAACCTAAAGGAGATGTTGCAGCACTTCATCGACTTTCGTCATGAGGTGGTAATTCGGCGTACGAAATATGAGTTGGAAAAGGCCGAGCATCGCGCCCATATCCTGGAAGGCTTGAAGATTTGTCTGGACAACATCGATGAAATTGTTGAACTTATCAAAAAATCTCGCAATCCTGAAACAGCCCGGAATTCCTTGATCAAGCGTTTCAAGCTATCGGAGGTCCAGGCGCAGGCCATCCTCGATATGCGCCTGCAGCGATTGACCGGTCTCGAACGAAAGAAAATCGAAGACGAGTATCGTGAGACGATCAAGCTTATCGAAAAACTGCGGTCGCTACTGGAAAGTCAACCAAAGCGCATGCAATTGATCAAAGAAGAGCTGTTAGAGATCAGAGACAAATATGCAGACGAGCGACAAACTGAAATCATTGCTGAGACGGAAGAGTTCTCTGTAGAAGATATGATCGCGGAAGAGGATATGGTGATTACCATATCTCATTCCGGATTTATCAAACGATTTCCTGTCACAAGCTACCGCAGGCAGTTAAGGGGAGGTCGCGGTTCGACAGGTGCGACGACAAAAGATGAAGACTTTATCGAGCATTTGTTCATTGCTTCTACGCATCATTACATTTTGTTCTTTACTAATACGGGGAGATGTCACTGGCTCAAAGTTCATGAAATCCCTCAGGCTGGCCGCGCAACAAAGGGCCGTGCAATTGTTAACCTTTTAGATATGCCAAAGCATGAATGGATCGCCGCCTTTGTTAACGTCAAAGAGTTCACTGAAGATCAGTATCTGGTCATGGCCACGCGCCAGGGTTTGGTCAAAAAGACGCGTTTGTCGGCGTACAGCAACCCTCGGCGAGGCGGTATAAATGCCATCTCAATTCGGGACGGCGATGCTCTGATGGCAGCACAACTATCCGATGGCAATCATGACGTTTTCCTGGCTACCAACAAGGGTATGGCCATTCGATTCCTGGAAAAGGAAGCCAGAGACATGGGACGAACTGCCTCAGGTGTGAAAGGAATCCAGTTGGGCAAAGACGATTATGTTGTGGCGATGTTTGTTATCAAACGAGAGGGTACTGTGTTAGCGGTCACGGAAAAAGGCTATGGCAAGCGCACCCACTTGAAAGAATATCGTGTCAGTCATCGTGGCGGGAAAGGCATCTTTACGATAAAGGTCACGGAGGATACAGGTGGACTTGTCACGATAAAGGAAGTGATGGATGACGATGATATCATGATTATCACCAGCAAAGGAATTGTGATAAGACAAAGTGTCGAAAAGCTCAGGGTTCAAGGCAGAAACACCCGAGGATTCCGGTTAATCAGATTGGATGAGGAGGATCGAGTCGCCGATGTTGCACGGGTTATAAAAGAGGAGGAGGCTTAGTGCTCTGTTTCGGATTTAGTGAGGGGGTTATAAGATCCGGCATGCAACTTGGCTAGATGTTATTGTTGAGCGAGAAACGCAGAAACGTAGATCAGATGGTCTAGAAATTCGCTTCTCGCTTTTTTTTACGTTTTTCGCTTTTCAATTTACCATTAGGGCTGGGCAAACCTGCGACTTGGAATTTGAGACAGCTGTTGAATTGGAATCACTTTGGGGACAGAAGTTGAAATGAATTTAAACTGGCAAACAGAAAAGCGCCGATTGGCGGACATTTTGTATCGAAGAGCGACTCAGGGAAAGGAGAAGGTCCCCTACAAGGAAATCGTCAACAAGTCATTTCCGGAAGTTTTTGAGACCTGTGTTAGAAACTATGCTCGGAGGATGTTCAGCAGTGAGAACCCCATTCGCTTGGAAGACCGTGGACGCTACGACATGGAGAATCGGGAAGTCAAAGAATATGTTTATGGACTCAAGAAAGCGATTATTCATCAAACAATCTTCGAGAATGAGGAAATCCGCCAACTGTGCAACTTCGCCGTCGACCTGGAATTTAACATTCTAACTCGCCCCCGTCGTGCAATTTTGGACCTACTCTTTGCCTCCTCCGATCAGAGATCAAAAGAGGACATTCTCACCGTCTTACAAGGATTTGGTGGCGATCGTCCCTTCATTCATAAGCTCTTGAAAACGATAGAGAACTTAGGGTTCGAATCCATAGGCCGTGATAAATACGAGATCATGTCGAGACCACTAGAGAAACAGATATATAGCGAAACCCCCATTTCGGCTTTCCTTATTGATAGCAATTTGTTTATGGACTTTGAGAATGCCATAACCGGTCAACAGGACAGAAAGATTCGATCCAACATTGTTTTGGGGATGCTCAAAGAGCGCGAGTTGGATCAAATGGTGCGGTCCTTTGCCAAAGAAACTTCAGATAAGGATTCCTGGACCGCAGAGGAAATTGAAAACACCATGGATAGATTTTTGTTGGTTGGCCTTGACTCTATCACATCGGATGAAAATGAGAAAACGGCTGATTCCGACGATAGCATTTCTTTGGATGAAGAAATGAGACTGGAGGAAGAAGAGCCAGCCGACAACGAAAAGCCCCTCAAGATTCAATTTGCGGAGGAGAAAGCCAAGCGAGAAACGGAAGCACCCTCACCCTCAAGAACTCACTACATACCGATCTCAAGACTCAAAGATAAATCATTTTTTCTGGAATACGATGAAGAATTGATCATCAATCGGAGCGATATTGAGAGTCAGCCGCCCGGCCCCTATCCTGCGCTCTATGATTTGATCGATGCCAGGGATAGAAAGGTCTTCATCAAGAAACTTTTCGGAAAGAACAAAGAACAATATCTGGAATTCATCGACCGATTGGAGCAAATGGATAGTTGGAAAGACGCCAAGGCTGCGATAGATGAAGAACTTCGGGTACGAGACATCAGTCCTTATTCCAAGGAAGCTGTGCTTTTGGGAGACGTCGTCTTTTCCCGTTATTTTAAGAAATAGTACCTCCATTGCAGAGTTTTTATCAGTCGAAAGCTGCCGTCGAACAACCGAGTCGGCTTCAGCTTTATCTATTATCTAGCCTATTTGCGGCTTTAACAGCCGCTGGTGCATTTCTGAGAATACCGATCCCCTACGTGCCGATTACTCTCCAAACCTTCTTTGTCGTTCTCTCGGGTATGCTGTTGGGAGCTAAATTTGGCATGTTGAGTCAACTCATTTATGTTGCCGCTGGTCTCTCCGGTGTGCCTATTTTTACAAACGGGGGAGGACTCGGTTACATTTTCCAACCGACGTTCGGGTATCTTCTAAGTTTTCCTGTCGCTGCATATATTACGGGCGCTCTGACGCAGAAGCTGGTCAAAAACTCACGCCACGCCTCGCTTTTTCGCTTATTTGCAGCCGGAAGTGTGGGTGTATTAATCATCCTCACTGTAGGTGCCACATTTCTCTATCTCAATCTGATGTTTGTGCTGGAAAAACCTCTTGCTCTCCAAGATGTCCTGACCGGTTACTTTGTTGCTTTCATCCCCGGAGACACCATCAAAATTATCGCCAGCGCACTAATCTATAAAAAACTTAGAACCATAAATCTCAACTTAGTGTGTTAACTAAAGCCTGCCAACATGGATAAGATCAAGACGGGTGTCAGCTATTTTGGTAACCGAAACCCGCGACATTTTGTTAGCGACCTTGAAGAGATCTTAGATCACAACTGCAATTTCATTGTCCATACCTTTTCCGAGAACGATTTTGAGTATTACCGGGAAACGATTAAAGAACTGGTGTCCCTTTCGAAAGAAGCAGGTCTGGAGTGCTATTTGGATCCCTGGGGTATGGGCCGTGTTTTCGGCGGAGAAGCGTACAGCGGCTTTGCCCTGAGAAATCGAGATGCCAACCAAATTCTGCCAGACGGGGAATGGGCTCCCGCCGCGTGTCTAAATCATCCCCGCTTTCGAAGTTTCATGCGTGCCTGGATCGACGCAGCCGCCGAAACAGATGCGGACGTGCTGTTTTGGGATGAGCCACATTTTTATGTTGATTTGAAAGAAAAAGATAAATATCCTTTATGGTACTGTTCTTGCAAGACCTGTAGCCAGAGATTTGAAGATATTCATCACAAACCTTTTGACGAGGTCTCGCTAAGCGAAATCACTCAATTTCGTGATGAATGTGTTGTAGAATTTCTCAAAGAATTGTGCGACCTGGCTCACACGAAGAACCTGAAGAACGCTGTCTGTCTTTTGCCATTCAAAGATGAACGAATCGGGATTTCGGATTGGTCGCGAATTGCTGCCATTCCGAGCGTGGACATTTTCGGAACCGACCCCTATTGGCAATTCTTCC
>JAABYK010000100.1:31924-32606 GCA_011775825.1 Candidatus Zhuqueibacterota bacterium
TACGGGAAAGAGTCACAAATCTGGATTCAGGCATACAAAATCGCCGCCGGACGAGAGGAAGAGATAAAAGAGGCCGTTGCGGTTGCCTATGCAGAAGGTGTCAGAAACTTTGCTGCGTGGAGCTATTTCGGAACATCATACATGTCCTACATTTGGAGTGACAATCCTCAAAGAGTATGGGATGTTCTGGGGGAGGTCTACCGAGAGTTGCTGAGGGGGAGTTGGGAATAGATTCGAAGTCGCAAGGCAAATGAGGATGAGATGGATATACTCTATTCTCAAAAAGCAGAAAAACAATTGAGGAAGATATATAAAAGTGACAGGCAAAGCGCTGTCCGGATAATCAAAACAATAGAATCTTACGCTGCGAACCGACAGGAAGGTATGACGTTAAACCGCTCAAAGGGAAAATGGCGTTGTTCAAGCGCTTGCGCGTCGGCAATTATCGAATCATTTTTGATGAAGACGGCCGAGCTTGCATATTTATCAAATTAAACATAGACAGGAGAGTTACAAATGATCAAAACATAAATCATTAAAGAAGACAATAAACCGAAGATGGTCGTGATGGACTATAAAGAATTTCTCAGGTTAAAGGAGGCGGAAGAGGACCGTGATGATTATTACTCAGCCCTTGAGACAAAATTGACTAACAAAAGATGGATCAAACACGAAGATATTA
>JAABYK010000100.1:32644-37422 GCA_011775825.1 Candidatus Zhuqueibacterota bacterium
CAATTATTTTGACATATTAGCTTCTTTCTAACAATACCTTGTGAAAACTTTCGCTGTAATAGTAATTACTATTCTTTTTGATCGTTTTTCCCAAAATGGTTTTGCCTTTTGAATTGGCTTGAATAATTAGCTGTTTTAAAAATCTTACCTTGATGCCCCTGATACAAAAGCTTGCAGAAAAAAATCCCAGATTAGGCGTGGGCCTGATCTCGGGCACATCCATTGATGGAGTGGATGCCGCCTTGGTTGAGGTTTACGATCACGGCTTCCAAACGAAGATCGAACTGTTGCATTTTCTAACCCATCCTTATCCTGACGGCCTAAAAAATCGAATTCTGGAAATCTCAACGCCGGGAAAGGGCACCACTGAAGAAATCTGCCAGATGAACGTCCTCTTGGGCGAGATTTTTGCAACCGCTGCCCTGAAGGTGATTCGAGGCGCAAAGGCTGCTCCCGAATCCGTCGACTTTATCGGGTCGCACGGTCAAACCGTGCAGCATTGGCCTCAAGAGTTAGAACGTTTCGGCTACAAAGTAAGATCAACCTTGCAGCTTGGGGAGCCTTCGGTCATTGCCAGGCGAACCGGGATATTGACGGTGGCCGATTTTCGACCAGCTGACATGGCCATGGGAGGGCAAGGCGCTCCGCTCGTGCCCTATCTCGATTTCGTGCTCTTTCGTTCTTCGGAGAAGAGTCGAGCCCTGCTGAACATAGGTGGAATTGCCAATCTCACCGTAGTGCGGCAGAATTGCAGGTTAGAAGATGTGGTCGCATTCGACACCGGCCCCGGAAATATGCTCATCGACGCGCTCATGATGAAGTTATTTGATCAATCCTATGATGACGACGGCAAAGTCGCCCAATCCGGAAGCGTGTCACAAAAACTTCTGGAAGCGGGTTTGAGGCATCCATATTTTGAGCAGCCGCCTCCAAAATCGACGGGAAGGGAAGAATTTGGGCAACATTTTCTCGAAAAATTCATGGCTGAGGCAAATATCCTGAAGCTGGATAACAACGATATCGTTGCCACGGCTTCGGAATTGACGGCGTCCTCTATTTGGCAAAGTTACCAAAAGCATGTGATGCCAAACGGAGCAGTCAATGAACTCATCGTGAGCGGGGGTGGCAGCCGGAACGGGTTTCTGATAAACTCGCTGAAAGAAAAATTTCAAGATACCCCTGTTCGACCCATCGATGATTTCGGAATTCCCTCAGACGCCAAGGAAGCGGTCTGTTTCGCTGTGCTGGCCAATGAAACTATTTTCGGCGTGCCCAATAATGTCCCGAGCGCAACCGGCGCCAGCCAGCCAACGGTTTTAGGCAAAATTTGTATCTAAGGAAAGAAGATATGTCCGCCATTTGCATTTTTGAAGATCGATCGTATTCTCAGTTGCATCCGCTGTCGTTGACACGTCCGGTTTTTGAGTTGAGATGCGGATTAACGTCACTGCGGGAAAAAATCAGAAGACAGTTTCCCGATCGCGCTTTGCACTTCATGTGTCGCGATTATTTAGTCGAGACCGTTCAAGAAACTCAATCCGTCGCCAATGTGAACGACTTAACATCAGGCGAGTGCTTGTTCATAAATGGCCACCTGCTTGCGGATTCCAGACTTCCAAAAGCCCTGAGCACCGAATCCGAACGGCTCTATTTGCATCAGGGACAATTGGTGGCGGCTTTCTTGAACGGATCGAACATCGAAAAAATGCAACGCAGTTACAAGGGCTTGGACTTAAGTAAATTCGACGATGTACCAAAAGTAGAGATAGAGGCTCAGATCATCGAGTATCCCTGGGACCTGGTCAATCTTAATGCGCAAGAAATTCAGAAAGATTTTGCCTATTTGAAACAAGGGGGACAAATTCAGGGAAAGGTCTATGATCAAGCGACATTGCTCAATAAAGACGAAATTTATGTCGGCAAAAATTCCGTGATCAAGCCGGGTGCGGTTCTCGATGCAGAGGCCGGACCGATTTATGTCGGAGAGAATGTGACGATCATGCCGAATGCGGTCATCGAAGGGCCGGTCTTTATTGGCGATAATTCTATCATCAAAATTGGCGCGAAAATCTATGAAGGCACATCCATCGGCGAGTGGTGCAAAGTCGGCGGCGAGGTCGAAGAATCCATTGTTCATTCCCACACCAACAAACAGCACGATGGTTTTCTTGGGCACGCCTATCTGGGGCAGTGGGTCAATTTAGGGGCAGATACCAACAACAGCGACTTGAAGAATAACTATCACCCGGTCAAAGTTCCCATCAATGGCCAAATGGTGGACAGCGGCTCGATGTTTGTCGGCCTGTTTATGGGCGATCATTCCAAAGCCGGCATCAACACCATGTTCAACACGGGCACGGTGGTTGGGCCGATGAGCAACGTTTTCGGCGGCGGCTTTCCCCCGAAGTTTATCCCCTCATTCGCATGGGGCGGAAAGGATGGCTTTGTGGAACACAACCTTGAAAAGGCCCTGGAAACCGCCCGCCGCGTCATGGCTCGACGAAATATCGACATGAGCCCGGCATACGAAACTTTATTTCGACATGTTTTTGAGTTGACCCAAAACGAACGAACCTGGGCATGATTCTCATTTAGTTTGAATCTGGATAATTAATAAACCACGAAGCGCACGAAGAACACGAAGAAAAACGATTGGCAAAATAATTTTTTGCCCGGCACAAGCAATGATTTCAAAAGGCAGAATGATTTTCCGGCAGAATAATTGTTTCAGTAAAAATTAGTAAATAGAGCATACTCAGAATAAGAATCGTTTTACCGAGGCGCACCGAAAGGATGTTGTACTGATATGACCACCCCAAACCACAAAGCCGACAACTCCATTCTCAAGTTTCACGCGGGGGATTCTCTATGGAGAAACATATTTAGCCCAAATTCCAGTCCCAAGGAATCGGTCTTTAACACGCTACGCAAAGTTCCTGTGTTTAAAGGGATGAACAAGTCGGAGCTAAAGGAGTTTGATAAGATCATACATCGGCGAAAATACAAAGAGGACGAAACCATTTTTTGGGAAGGTGAGCCGGGCGTCGGCATGTACATCGTGCAAGAAGGCAGCGTAGCCATCTACAAAGATACAAGTCAGGAAGAGAAAGAAATCCTGGCAGAGCTGACGCGTGGCGAGTTTTTTGGCGAACTGGCCCTGCTGGATGAAACCCCGCGTTCGGCTACGGCTGTGGCCACGGAGAATTCAAAGGTGCTCGGCCTGTTTCGTCCCGACCTCATAGACCTAATCGAACGCAAGCCGCGCCTGGGAAATAAGTTCCTGTTTCAGCTTGCCATGCTGATTGGCGAGCGCCTGAAACACACCAACGAGGAACTTCAGGCGTTATGGAATAAATTAGAAGAATCCAAAGTCATCACGTAAACATCATGGACGAATCCACACAGTCTTTAACCATCAAGTTTCGCCCCAGGGCCCTGCGCAAGGTGGCCAAGTGGGGTCTTGTGCTCCTTTTAGGCGCATTACTTTTGTACATCCTGCCTATTCTGAAAGCGGTTTTTAGTGTCTTGATCATCGCTCTGTTTTTGGCCTTTCTCCTGGACCCCATTGTCAATTTTTTTGAAAACCGTGGCCTGGATAGATTGCTGGCGCTGGTCCTGGTTTTCGCAATGATCCTTCTCATTGCTATCCTGGGGTTGGAGTATTTGGCACCGGTCATATCGCAGGAAATTCAACAAATGAGTTCCGGACTCGAAGGCAATGCCCCGGGAGATGCGATGCAGCTCATTCAGGAAAAACTGGGCGATAAGATTCCGCTTCTCAAAAACCCCAGGCTACAGCAAGAATTGCAGAGTCAGATAGAAACGCTGCTTTCCAAAAGCGTCTCCATGCTGGTAGGCTTGTTTTCGGCGGTGGTCAGCGCGATCATGGTGGCCTTCATCACGTTCTTTTTTTTGAAGGACGGCCGTCGGATGAAGAAGACCCTGGTGAGTTGGGTTCCGAATCGCTATTTTGAAATGGCGTTGATTATCCTCCACAAAACCAGCACGCAGTTGGGGCGCTATCTTCGCGGACAACTGCTGGTGGCCTCGATTGTCGGCAGCCTGTCTATCCTGGCTCTCTATTTACTGGAAATTCGCTATTATTTTTTCATTGGCGCCATGGCCGGTCTGGCCAACATGATTCCCTATTTCGGTCCGTTGGTGGGGGCCATCCCGGCGATCATCATCGCCTTTGTGGATACGGGTTCGTTTAGCGCGGTGGTGGCCGTGGCCGTGGCCTTTGCCAGCATCCAACTCATCGAAAACATCTTTGTATCGCCCTTCATCGTTTCCAAAAGCGTGGAACTCCATCCCCTGACCATCATCATCGCGATTTTGATCGGCGGGCAACTTTGGGGGATTTTCGGGATGCTCCTGGCGGTCCCGACCGCAAGCATCCTCAAAGTGACGGCACAGGAGCTGTACTGGGGGTTGAAGAATTACCGGATTCTTTAGATCATGCAATTGAATATTATCACCCCAAAGAGCCATTTTTTCTTGAATCGTTCGAAAGGTTTTCAGATATGACTTTGCCTCCTAAGAATTCAACGGACGGAACCGATGATCTCACAAGCCCGAAGCCTTAATCCAACGCTTAGCCTGAATTATAGTTAGATTGGCGGAGTCACCGAATAAGTAATGTTATCCAGTTTCTGTATCTCGTTACTTATTGAATGTTATCCAGAAACTGTACAATCATTTGTTAGAAATTGAATTTTTAGATTGAGTACAAATGTCAAATAAGAATTCACAATTTAAAGATTTGTTGGATTTTTTGA
>JAABYK010000249.1:0-13643 GCA_011775825.1 Candidatus Zhuqueibacterota bacterium
TAGTTAGTTAGTTAGTTAATAAGGCATTATCCTCCTAAAACTTAAGCAGACTGAAAACATGAGCTTCCACAAATTTCCTATTGTTGAAAATGAACGCGTGATTCGGCCTGAGACGTTGTGATAAATCGGAACGGTAAAATTATGGGAGATGTTCTTCACGATGTCTGAGAGTAATAATTGGTTTCCAAGGTTTACGATAATATAAAACAGGCACTTAACCGAATTTACGGCTAGTACTTAAACTCGTCGATTTTGGCTGGCATAGAAATTGTCAAATTTGAAAAACAACTGGTTACAGTCTTGTGTTTTTAAAACAATGGAGGTCTCGATGTACAGGTTAAATCCTGAGGGGGTCGAAAAAACGGATTTAATTATTGGTATTCCCTCTTACAATGAAGCAGATACGATTGGCTTGGTAGTAGAAAAATCCATTGAGGGAGTCAAAAAATATTTTCCGGACTTCAGGTCGGTCATTATAAACGTGGACAACAATTCCCCGGACGATACCAGATCGGCGTTTTTTGATGCCCCCGACGGCGTTTCTAAAATCTACATCTCAACGCCCCCCGGCGTGAAGGGCAAGGGCAACAACTTCTACAACTTGTTCAATGAGATGGTTCGGCTAAATGCCACCGCCTGCGTTGTCGTCGACGCTGACCTCACAAGCATCACGGCCGAATGGATTCGTGAACTGGCCTCGCCTATTCTAAACGGTTACGATTACGCATCTCCCCTCTATTCGCGAAATGAATATGACGGCACCATTACCAACAACATCTGTTATCCATTGATTTACGGTCTGTTGGGCAAGGATATTCGCCAACCCATTGGAGGCGATTTTTCATTTTCTTCCAGCCTCGGTAAGTATTATTTGAATCAAACGTGGGCAAAAAGTACCAAACAGTACGGAATCGACATTTTCATGACCCTGCATGCTTTATTGGCAGGTTTCGAATGTTGTCAGGTCCGATTGGGTGCCAAAATCCACAAACCGAGTGCTCCGAAATTAGGCCCGATGTTTTCACAGGTTGTTGGTACCCTCTTCCAAATTTTGACCGATCGCAAAGATAAATGGCTCGGACCGATGAACCTGAAAGGGCTGCCTCTCTTTGGCGAAGCCCAGCTTTCCAAGCCCCAAAGTTTAAGTGTGGATTACAAAGGAATGAAAGAGACGGCCTTGTACGAATTCCAAATCAATGGAGATGTGCTTTCAAATGCGCTGCCGAATGAGCTGTATGATCGATATAAGCAGATGTACAAAGATGAAAAGTTAAATATCGGGGCAGATCTTTGGATGAGAACCGTTTATGCTCTCCTGCGTGCTTATGATACCACGGATCTGAATTCGCACTTAATTGAGGCCATGAAATCGCTGTATTTTGGTAGGGTCGCCACGTTTATCAAGCAGACTCTGGAAAAAGATAACGAAGAATCGGAACAGATGATTCAGAATCAGGCCAAGCACTTTTTCAGATTTCGTTCCATTTTGACTCAAGAGTATGAATACGCAGAGAAGGCTGCGTAGCTCAAAGCAATTTTTGTTCTTCGCATTTTCCTCCCAAACAAAAAAACGGCGGAACCAATTGGCTCCGCCGTTTTTGTTTTACAAATCATCGTTCGTAGTGCTGCCGTCAGGCCGGAATCAGGAAGTCACATTAAAATCGCCCGATCAACGTTATTCTATTCAATGAACCCACCTCTCCAAAAGATGAAAACGAATAATCCACATCAAATTTGTTTACCTTGAGCCCAAGCCCCAGTGACACTCCGGCCAAACGATCTTTGTCCGTATCTACTTTCTGATCTTGCCCAACGGAGTTGTACCCCAGGCGTAAGAACAATTGCTCCGTTAGACTAAATTCTCCCCCAAACCTGAAATCAAACCCCTCATCTTCAAACTTCACCAATGCGCCACTGATCAGCAACGGCAGGTGAGCCAGTCGCTTTGACGCGCCAACTTGTACATTTAGAGGTAGCTTGTCTTTCGATTCGATAAAGGCACTGGTGGTCGTACCTAGGTTAAAAACCGCCACACCAAGATTCCATTTCTCCGAGGGAATGGAAAAAATCACACCCAAATCAGCGGCAATAGCTGTTTCACTGAAATTATCTATCTCAAATCGGATAAGCTTTGCGCTTCCCCCCAGAGAAACATTCTTGATAACCGTTCTTGAATAGGCCAGAGCAAACGTCACGCTATTAGCCCCAAACTCACCCGTGTCCAGATTGTTCTCGTCCTTTCCCTCAAACTGGCCGAAGTCGAAAAAGTGTAAGCCCGCGGCAAACGTCCCATTGGATAAAGGCTGAGCATACGCCAGAAAACCCGATTGAAAATCTAACAGATGATTCAGGTACGTCAACGTGGCCTGCCGTTTGGACAACGCCGCCAAACCCGCCGGATTGTAAACCAGATTATGAATATCTCCGGGAACAGAAACGAAGGCACCGGACATAGCCGATGGGCGTGCACCAACAAACGTACGAAGAAAATCAAAGCCAACAGGATTTTGGGCCTGCAGTGAGACTGGGAACAAGCCGTTTACGAGCATCACGAGGGAAATAACAACCGAAGTTCGAAGGAAAAACGTCATTTTGAACATCCTGAGAAGGTAAATGAGTATAGCAAAATTGCTCGCGCAGCCAAGTCAAAAGTTTATTAGCCACAGATTTCCACCGGTGAAATCCGTGGCTCCTATTCCTTGCTGCTGCCTTGAGTCGTCTGCATTTTTGTGCAGACTTCTTTGAGCCACCGACCGGATTTGAACCGGAAACCTGCTGATTACGAATCAGCTGCTCTGCCAATTGAGCTACGGTGGCTTTCTACCATCGTGCACCCTCCGTGGCCAGGCGCAGAATCGAACTGCGGACACACGGATTTTCAGTCCGTTGCTCTACCGACTGAGCTACCTGGCCTAACCTTTTATTACTTAATAGCTTGAGCTAACCTTTTGCCTTGTTTTTCCATTTATAATCATTATTGCCACTATACTGCCACTACTTATTTCCTGTCTTCAGTTCTAAAATTTCGGCTGGCTTCCGCTTCAGCCGTAACGACAACTGATTGACGGCGTCGTATTCGTTCGACCGATAACTATGGCAATATCTCAACATTGTCCTCATATCTTTCCATCGACCGATCTTCTTTATTTTTGGCACATCCACTGAGCGGGCTCTTGCTTACTGTATAATTGTCGCTCTGGACTGTCGAATTGAGCATTCTCCTCAAACAAGCGTGCTCCCTATTAATTGTGGTATGCTTTACTGTTTGAAGCCTCATTGTTCGGTAATCGATGAAATCTTTAGTGGTAATTTGAGTGAGTCTTTTTCTTCCGAAAACTTTTACCAAATTCCCCACAAGCTGAACGGTTCTATAATAGCTCTTTTGCCACGGCACAGAAGTAAGGTACTCTGTTGCATACTGTGAGACTGTAGGGTTTTCGGTTTTATTCAGAATTTCAAATTTGCCGTGTATTAGATCCTGTAATATTTTTGCTCTCTACCCGTTTCGCTTCGGTAAACGTTGACGGAACAGTCTTGAAAACCCTGACCTTATCGTATTGAATCCTAACGTAGAAAATGGACTTGCTGTTCTCAAGTGTTGTTGGCTTAATTGGCATCTGCCTAATATAAAAACTATTTGGCAAATATCAAGTCTTTTTGATTTTTAACTGTTCAATGAAATCATCCAGATCAAGAATGTCGTAAAGCCGTTTTTCGGTGTTTGGCAACCTGGTCTGCTTTATTTCGCCTTCCGCCGTAAGATACCCGAGCTGTCTCAGCGAAGTCGATAAATGACCGGCGGCTTCTTTTGAGGTAAGGAGCTTCTGTTTGACTATCCGTGGTATGGACATTTTTAATAGGTCTGTCTAATCGGTCAACGCCTTTCTTTTTGTACGTTATTGCACAATACCATTTGCGGTGACTTCCCCCCTACTTCGAAAAATGCTTAACCAAAACTTCCTACTTTGCTTGGAAATTCATTGATACCAAGATACTCTCTACGGTGAAGGGGTTTTGTCCCACAGACCTGGGAGCGCTACGATTCCTCAGTCACCCCAGCCGCGCGTTCTGCCATTGTTCTGTCCGAGGCATGGTCCTCGAACCAAGAAACGCAGCAACTTGGCTAAGAAGCTATCCGGTTTGGGACCGCTTTTAGGAGCCTTCCCCGCGTCTGGCGCGACATCGGTGGTGTCACTCGGCACAGACATCCCACTGTTTTGGTCCCTGAACTTTCTAGGTCAGCTCGCGAAGCACGGGGTCTTCTGGCAGCACCCGGCTCCGCATCCTGAATGGGCGTTGTTTGTTCCGTTACCGACACAGCTCTGTCCTTCATGATTACTCCTTGCTAAGGCGCGCCAGCGCATTCGTGAAATGGAGTTGAATAAAGTAAGGCGACTGGATGCTGTGCATGGAGATGAAATCCTGGCCGATGGAGCGGTGGAGTTGTAAGGTCTTGGCTGGAAAGAACACGTTGGTGAATTGAGGCTTATAGTGGCACCTTCAACGCAAAGGCCTTGGCACGCTAATGGCACGTGAACTCTGTTTTTCTTGCAACCAGCGAAAGGCTTGAAGAAATCGTGGTGAGAATGCTGGGACCGCAGATTGTCGCGCACAGTGTTGGGCAGAGTGATTGGCATCACACGCGATAGAGCTTAGCGATGATACTAATGGTGCTCAAGCCCATTCCTTGAAATCAGCTAAGTGCTCATCTTAAAGAGTCCATGCTCTGGAATAGTCTGAAGATAATAGCTTGTTTCTTTGAGAACTTAAATGCAAAACACATAATCACAAATCCGCTTAGACCAGAGTCTTCTACTGCCTTTGAAGTCTGGCTCCTTTTTGATTCGCTGTCGAAAAAAACGGTAGTAAATTCTCCTTGCAATTTAAACTCAAATTGGCTACGATTCTAAATGTTGAATAAAGGGTGCTTTTTGGACATAAAGATTTGCCGTGAAATCACTGGCATTATAGTTTCAGTTGTCACTTTACTCTTTGGACTTTTTTTGATCTCCATTTCACAAAGAAAAAGACGCTCACACAAACAGGATATTGAATCTAAGGGAAAGGTCATAATTGCTATCCCTGGCAGGCTTAACCAACTTCTTGCCGAGGAAACCTTCTCAAATGACCGACAAATCGAGATGTATCCTGTGGTGCCGCAAGTTATTTCAGGTACCTTTTTGTCCCGATGGGCTTCAACAAAAGGTGGAAACATAACGAGAGACTTTGAGTTTCCTGATCTTAGGAACGGCTTATGCGTACTTGACCAAAGACTTCGCAGACAGCGCTGGCAAGAAAGGCGGGGTAAATTCTGCACACCCGCCCAGGTTGTCCGACTGCTCGTGCGGTTCCTGAAACTAGTGCCTTTAAAGCTTGTTTCTGACAGCGGCTTAAATTCTCTCACCCTCTGCAAGCTGAGGCACATTCGTTAGATGTTATATCTTGAGAAGATGTGCGAAAATCTGAAAGGGAGGTGAAAATGGCTAACAGTCAGGATGATGTCGTAGAGGACCTTTGTAGAACATATGCTGATACGCCTGAGTTCGGCTTGGTACTAGGGTCTGGCGTCACAAAAGAGTCCGGGGTTCCTGACTGGAGGGGCCTCGCGCTAAAGTTCTTCGAGAAAGCAAGAGAAGGAAAGTACTTGAGAGGAACCTCGAGAATGGCCGTGGGCTTTCTGGACGATGAGTTATACCGATGGCGAAGTGGTCACGAGCCAAACGCGGAACTTGACCCGGAAAAAATCCTGCAACTCGTTTGCGATCACATTGATCGCAAGGAGAAGATTCAGAAGCTCATCAAGGAGGTTCTTTTCGGGAAGATTGAAAAGAGATCTCATAACATGGTAGCTGCCCGTACATACCGTGAGAACAAAACACTTGATGCTATCGTTACCTTCTGTGCGGCGGTTGAAGAATCTCCAATTGCTTCTGCATCAGGAGGCCGATGGGAGACTAACCGTAAAGTTGGGGGTATCTTGACGACCAATTATGACAATTTGGTGGAAGGTTCCTTTAACAGCAAGTATGGGAAACACCTTTTACATCCCGTGGCTCGTGAGGGAGCGCGTGAGATTTTTCAAGATAGGAGGATTATACCTGTGTATCACATGCATGGTTATGTCAGCTATGTCGACGATTCCGGTAGTCAAGACGGAGTCAAAGCATCTGGGCTTGTATTGACCGAAAAGGATTATTATCAGACCTTTTACAATCTTCTGGGGTTTAGCAACGTGGTAGCAGGGAGCTTCTTTCGGCGGTTCCACTCTATTTTTGTGGGCTGTTCTATGACTGACAGAAATGTTCGTAGAATCCTTTACCACCTCCAGAGGGAGAGAATTGCTTCATCAGAAGCCAAAAGGCATTTCGCAATTCTATCACGTTCTTCGCAAGAGAAAGACGATTTCGATGATGCAGTGTTGGACTCTTTTGGTGTCACCGCAATCCGAGTCAATGGAGGGGAGAAGATAGGCACAGAGGTAGAGACCATCTTGAAGCGTGTATACCTGAGCGTCGCAGGAGTCGACGAACAACACTGGCTCGAAGCCAAGAGGGGGTCATGGAAGCGCAAATTGGATTAACTCGGAGAAGTTCAAGCAACCCTTAATTCAATTAGAAGGGATCCTGCACTAACTGGTAAAGCGAATTTTGGTTTTGTATCTCAATATAAAATACCATTACACAATGGGTCTAGTTTTGCTTCTTATTCCCCTCACTTCCCAAATCGAAATGAATCATTCTGACAAAAACGTCCTTACGGAAATCCTGCAAAGCCAACCCGAGCGCTTTCAACATCTGCTCGACAACGCCGACTACCACGAAATTCAGATTCTCTACACCCAGATCAACCGGGATGAAACCAATTACCCGCATTTTACATCGTATTCATATCGGACGAACAAGGAGCACTTTTTTTTTCCGGCGAGCACAGTTAAGCTACCGGTGGTGATTCTGGCGCTGGAAAAGATCAATAATTTGAATATCGAGGGACTCGCCAAATACACACCACTGAGAATAGACAGTGCCTACGTGAATCAAACCGAAGTTCTGCACGATTCGACCTCGGAAAACAACCTGCCTACGATTGCGCACTACATCAAGAAGGTGTTTTTGGTGAGCGATAACGATGCGTACAACCGGCTCTACGAATTTCTCGGGCAGAAAACCATCAATGAATCTTTATGGGCAAAAGGGTTTGAGGATGTTTGCATTGTCAAAAGGTTGTCGACCTTCAACACGCCGGAAGAGGACCGCTACACCAATCCCTTGACGTTTTACGACGGCGACAAGATCCTTTACCGGCAGCCGCTGGTTTACAATCCGGAACAATATCCACTCGAGTTGCAAGGATTGCAAAAGGGAAGAGGTCATTACAGCGACGGGGAGCTGATCGAGGAACCGCTCGACTTCACCCGGTCGAACTATTTCTCGATCGAAAGTCAGCAGGAAATCCTGAGATCGCTGCTCTTTCCCGAAGCCGTTCCCGAAAAGCAGCGATTCAATTTAAGCAATGATGATTACGCTTTCTTGTGCAAATATATGTCGATGCTGCCCCGAGAAAGCGACTATCCGAACTATGACAGCACGGAATATTACGACAGCTACGTGAAATATTTCATGTTCGGCAATTCCAGAGACCCGATCCCGGAACACATTCGCATCTTTAACAAGGTCGGCCAGGCGTACGGGTATTTAGTCGACAACGCCTATATCGTGGATTTTGAAAACGAAGTTGAGTTTCTGCTGACGGCGGTCATCTATGCAAATGCGAACCAGATCCTAAATGACGACACGTATGAATACGATGAAATTAGCTTTCCGTTTTTGGCCCAGTTAGGCCGGACTATTTATGAATATGAATTAAAACGGGAGAGGAAGTTTGCACCGGATTTAAGTAAATTCCGCTTTGATTATCCCTAATCTGGCGTAGCCGGAACCAAAAAGACAAATGATTAAAGACAAAATAATTGATGTTGTAGAGCAATTCATGGGAGTCGATTCAGATAACCTATTAAGGTCTATTAAGCCAAATATTCAAACAAAGCTATTTTCTTTGATGATCTTCAATCCTTAACTGACTTTTTTAATAGTTTTGCCCAAAAATCGTTTTGCTTTTTTGTTTTCTTTAGAGCTACCTGAATATTGTTTTTAATCAATCATTTTGTTTTAGAATCTTTGCCCATTATGCAACGATTTTATGTTAAGGTACTACCCCGGACAAAGCCGGAACCAGATCACACAAAGAGCGCTAAGACGCAAAGAACACGCAGAGTAGGCGCCTAAAAATTTTGTCGATCTTACTTCATCGAAGCTATGGTGTAAGCAGGGAGTTATGGAAGCTCTATGGCTCCTCTGACAAAGCCGTCACTTAATTCCAGTCTTTTCCTGGCCTCGGTCGCTTCAACGTTGGCTAATATCATGACCAGAGCTGTCTTAACGTGTCCTTCGGCCCTTTTCAGGAAGGCAGCCGCTTCTTTATAACTCACGCCCGTAACCATCATGACGGTGCGCTTGGAACGCTCCTCAAGCTTACGGGAAGTCATCATTAAATCGACCATCATATTACCGTAGACTTTTCCCATTCTTATCATTGCAGTCGTAGTAAGCATATTTAAAACTAGCTTGGTAGCCGTTCCTGCTTTCATGCGTGTTGACCCCATCACGACTTCGGGACCGACTACCGGGCAAATGGCGACATCGACATCTAATTTTAATTCTGAACGAGGATTACAGGTGATGTAAATCGTTTTACTGCCGATTTCTTTGGCCTTCTGAATCGAGGCAAGCACGTATGGCGTCCGATAACTTGCGGCAATGCCGCAAGCGACGTCTTTTTTAGTAAATCCTCTGCTCATTAAATCTGATGCGCCGCGTTCAAAATTATCTTCGCTGCCTTCCTGCGAATAGATAACTGCTTTTTCACCGCCAGCGATGATTCCTTGTATCATTTCAGGATTTGTTCCAAAGGTAGGGGGACACTCTGCCGCATCTAAAATCCCCAGTCGACCACTTGTGCCAGCGCCAATGTAAAATAGTCGACCTCCTTTTTTGAAAGTATCAACCAGAATTTCAACCGCCTGAGCAATATATGGGATTTCACATTCAACAATTGCAGGTATGGTCTTGTCTTCCGTATTGATGATCCGTAGGATTTCCTCTGTGCTTTTGATATCAATGCTTTCAGAGATTGGATTTCGGGCCTCTGTAACCAGATTTTTTAGTTGCTCGAAAATGCTGTCTTGCATTTCTCTCCAGGATTGGTTTGATAATAGTTTGTTTGTCGTCCACTGAACTAAAGATTCTCTGTGCTTTTCTTTAAATCCCGTGACCGCTGATAAAATTCATTTAAGTTCATACTCTTTAAAAAAACCATGCCTCTCGTGGCACGGATGAGCGCACTGGAATGTTCATAAAAGAATTGACGACCGAGACAAGTCTTGAGCATTTGATATTGTTCGACCTGAATTCTTTGCGCAAGGTCTGAAAACGGCCCATCGTACTCATAGCTCGGAAATGGAGCATCTCGTTGCGAGATGAAGGCGTTCTTAAACGAACTATCCTGCAACGCAAACATGTTCAAAGATACCGGCACAAAAATATCCGCTTCACTGGGATGGAACCTGTACCAAACGTTGCGGTATCCAAGGATTTCGAGATCCGAACGCCTCGTCACTTTTTCATAAATTTTTAACGCCTCAGACATGGCCTGCAGGACTTTGTAATGCGTATCCGGACCGCTCGCTTCCGGGTCAAGAGCAACGCTGACAATGTCTGGCTGGATTTTTTTCAACAGGTTTAAGATGGGTGTAACATCGCGTTCTACAGTAGGTTCTTCGGTAAAAATATCACCTTTATAAAACCCTAAGCGTAAATGATGTACAGACTCCGAATGCCAACCTAAATATCCCCACACACAATCTGCCTCCCACTCACGGCATCTCCCTTTTAATTGCTGAATTAATTTGCTATCTTTTTTGCCCGGATATTGTTGCTTAAAATATTGTATCAGGTTTGCTACTTTTGTTTTCAAATCTTCGATGTTTTTGATATCATAGAGCTCGACCAGGTTCCTAACAAATCTTCTCAACTGACCAATCATGCGCATGTATTCCGAGTTGGCGGCCACGCCGTCCAGATACTGCCAAACATCGCGGTTTCTGGCTACTACGTTCTCGGGCAAAAAATAGCCTTGCCTGAATCTTTTGTCAAAAACTCCCTTTCTAAGATATTCACGTAAACTTTGCAATAAATTTAACATAAAATGATTTGTGACTGCTGTAAATCCACTGGTCAAGGTTGCAAATTGGTGATAGTTGCTGTGTTCACGAATATGCCGAACAATATACGGCAGATAACCCAGCATGATGTCATCGTGGTGCGGTTCGGTATGCAAGAATGTTTTATTCTTCTGGATTTGTATTCCTGCTTCAATTTTTTTTATCAGCCTTTCCTCTACTAATTTTGTCACTTGCTCTTTATTTTCAGATCGTTTTTTGAGCAAAAGAGACGCAAGTTGATTTGCTTCAAAGTCTTCCTTTGTCAGGCGCGCGATAGGTCTATTTCTTTCCAGAGAAAGATCAACGACGATGTTTTCAACCTGCTCATCGGTAATGTCCGGACTTTTTTGTATTATTTCATAATTACGAGCCTGAAGAAGTTTAGCGGCACCTCCTGTGATAAAAAATCTGGCATTTGGAAGCTGGTGTAAAACCGTTGCCGGATAGTGAATATGTTGTGGCTTTTGAATTGCATCAGCCACGATTCCTGCTTTCGCTTCACCAGCAGCTATGATGATCACCACACAATCCGGGTTATATGTAATTGTCGCAAGACCGATGGTAATGACTAATCGTTTCTTGGAAACCTCAATCCCACCCAGATCGATCGCGGCTGCGGCCTGCGTTTCATAATTTGTAGGTGTTAAACGAGTTGTGGAATGAAGATCGGAGCCGGAAATGTTAAATCCGATGTGTCCATCGGGACCGATGCCACCGAGAAAGAAACCAATACCACCTAATTCCCGAATCTTTTGTTCATACTCTACACACCACTGGTCAACATTTTCGAGAACCTGCTTTTGTAATTTCTCCTGTTCGTCACCAGTCTGTCGATATCTCAAGGTGATATCGACACAATCATCCGGCCAAACGTCTGATAGGCTCATGTTGAATGGCAGACCAATTTTCGTACAGTCAATAAGCAAAGCTTTATCCGGATCCAGGCCTAATGAATCGACATAATATTTATTGACATAGTGATAAAAGCTGTTGTGCTGCCCAGGATTGATTGGATAAAACTCGTCGATCTGGACAAATTGTAAGCCTGACAGGTCAGGTCGATGAGAAATATCCAGTCCATTCTGCTTGAGTTCCTTTTGGATATCTGCTCTGTCCCAATTGTTTAAGAAACTTTGCACTTCCTTAATAAAAAATTCCGGGGTTTTACCTGTCGGCAAAGAGATCACACCATTTGGGTTATCTTGCACCCACTCCAAGAATCTCAGAGCGGTGATCTTACCTAGAACAGGGAAGTTATCGACGACAATAACTCCCACCTTTTCCGGCTCGTATTTAAATTTGAAACCGGAATTCTTTAAAGCAATTTTTTCGACTCTAGAACGCGTTTGCATCAGTCAGCTCCTCAGGTAGTCGAATCGGAGAATAAAACCGAAAACCACCCCAAGAATCCATCCCAAAAAAAATAAGTGTTGGGTTTAGTAATTTGAGATTTAGATTTTTCACTCACTGTATAGAATTGGATTTAGTGGCGAACCAATAATCTCGCCAACGTTCACGCCCGGACAAAATACTTGCCAGTCAATTTTTTGGTTTTCATTGCTTGGCTCTTTTAGTCGCATGTGCATATCGATATAAATCATGGTCATGATTTTGCGAAGGTCAGTACCCGTGTTCGGCCCGGCCGTATGGAACGTCCAACCATAATGATAACTGACTTCACCCAGATCAAATGGCTCAACAACATGTTTAAAACCCTGCTCTGAGAGAGCTTTTTGAATCCTGGCTTGACTTTCATCGCTTATTTTGAGATCACGGCCGAAAGCAAAGTTCTGACTTTTTTCCGCGAAGGACAGCGGCCCCATTTCCAATGACGTTTCTTGCAAAGGAATCCACACGGTACAGGTTTTTTCAGAAGCCAAGGGCCAGTAATATTGATCGGCATGCCAGGGGGTTAAGCCTCCACCCGGTTCTTTGTAGAGCGCCTGGTCGTGATATAACCTGACGCCTTTTACACCCATGAGCTCAGCAGCAATACTGGCTAAACGTTCCCCCATAACAAATTCTTTAATCAGTTCGCTTTTTTGCCACAGATTCGTTATTTGTATAAAGGCTTGCTCGTACGTTGTTCTTTGCGACATCGGCCGGTCCTGCTCATTCAGCGTTAGAACCTGTGTTGTGATTTCTTTGCCGTAATATTCAAGCACTTCGGGGGAGAGAACATTCTTGAGCTTGATATAGCCCTTTTCCCTGAAGAACCTGATTTGCTCCTCAGTTAGCGGGTATCTTGAATCGATATCTAAATGTTGATTGGCAGTAGTCATGACCCAATCTCTATTCGACAAACGTTTGCCATCCACGACGATTCAAGTCCCATCTAATAAACAGAAAGCACGTCGCGGCAAGGACAAGTAGGCCCAGGCCCGTCCCGGTTGAGCCAAGAATGAATTTACCAACGCCGAAGAGCGCCGAATAGATTAGAACAATACCCGCGCTCCAATCCAATAAATTCCAACCAATTCCACCGTCGGTCTTTATTTCAGGCGCCTTCTTCGCGATTGGCCTCCAGAGATTCCCCCCCGGCCTGACTTTTCGGTAGAAGTTTAGAAGAGTCTCTTCGTTTTCAGATTTCGTCAGGAATGTCGTAGAAAGCCATACAACAGTACTGATTCCAACTGTAATGAGCATGACTTTAGCAAACACACCGGCATCCGCCGTGTCCATTCCCAAAACCGATTGCAAGAAAACGGCGACAACAAAAGAAGCGACCATCGCGGATATTTCAGACCAGGCATTGATTCGCCACCAGAACCATCGCAAAATATAAACAGACCCCGTACCAGCACCCAGAGCTAACAGAAATTTCCAGGCGCCTGCAATCGTATCCATTTGGGAAGTGACCAGTGCGCCCGCCAGCACGAGCCCCACGGTAGCCCAGCGAGCCACTTTTACATAGTGTTGAGGTGACGCATCGGTTCTGATAAATCTCTTATAGAAATCGCTGACTAAATATGAACTGCCCCAATTTAGTTGTGTACTCACGGTTGACATAAAGGCGGCAGCAAAGGAAGCCAGCAAAAGTCCTTTAAACCCAAGCGGCAGATAATTCAGCATGATTAAAATATAGCCGGTTTGTTTATCCTCGATATCGGGATATAGAATGAGGCTCGCAAGTGCAACCAAAATCCAGGGCCAGGGTCTGAGCGCGTAGTGAGCAATATTGAACCACAATGTCGCTAAAAATGAGTGCCGCTCATCTTTTGTAGAGAACATTCTCTGGGCAATATATCCCCCACCGCCGGGTTCGGCGCCGGGATACCAGGCGGCCCACCAGTTAACGGCGAGATAAACCAGAAATGCGCTCACCGGCATCCAGACCGAACCGATTTCTGGTGTGAAATTAAGAACG
>JAABYK010000249.1:13671-50771 GCA_011775825.1 Candidatus Zhuqueibacterota bacterium
CCCACTGCATCTGTTGCAAAAATAGCCAATGCAAAAGAGCCGGTCAGGGCGATAAAGAACTGCAAAAAATCTGTAACGACCACACCCCACAAACCGCTCAAGCCACTATAAGCCAGCGTCACCAGGACACAAATACCGACAGCAACCCATTTATTTACGCCAATGGACAACTCGATAATTTTCACCATTGCCAGTGTTACCCACCCAAGAATGATGAGATTAATTGGAATGGCTAAATAAAAAGCCCGAAAGCCGCGTAAAATAGATGCCGGTTTTCCTGAATATCTCAGCTCAGTAAACTCTACATCAGTAATGACCTCAGCACGGCGCCATAACCTCGCAAACAGAAACACAGTCAACAAACCGCTCATCACCATATTCCACCAGAGCCAGTTACCAGCAATGCCATGTTGTGCGACCAGCTCGGTAACCGCTAGCGGGGTGTCTGCAGCAAATGTTGTGGCGACCATGCTGGTTCCGGCCAGCCACCACGGCAGGCTCCTGCCAGAGGTGAAATACTCCACGATATTGCCGCGAGCTCTTTTGGAAAAATATAATCCAATTCCCAGTGCTAACACAAAATAAACCAGCACAAAAATCCAATCCAGAACACTAACCTGCATTTCTACCCCCAGCGAAAAATTTATGCGAGCCAATTCCGACCAGAATTGTAGTCAGGCTTCCTACCACAGTATAAAGCGGCCAGGCAATCTGCACCATACCGATCACGACAGTCATAACGACGACTGCCGAAGCAAATCCAACTATGGCATCTTTTTGAGTAGCATCTTTGTGTACTAAGCCCAACAAGAACGAGCCAAGAAGCCCGCCATAAGTGTAGGAGGCGATTCCCAGAGCAACTTCCACGACAGTCCCCTTCAAACCGATGAAAGCCAGGGCCGCTACCACCAGTACAATTCCCCAGCCAAGGGTGGCGAGCCGCGATATCTTTAAGAGCTGAGCCTCCGATTTATCTTTGCCGGCAAGTGGCAGGTAAATGTCCAGGATTGCAGCACTCGATAAACTTGAGAGACTGCTTGACAGGGTGCTCATTGCGGCAGCGAATAATGCCGCAACAATAAGTCCACTGACGCCCGTTGGCATTTCCTCAACTATAAATTTAGGGAAGATACCATCCGCACGCGTTAACCCCAATTCCTGGTAATTTGCACCGCCATAGTAGGCATAAAGCATGTTCCCTAAAATGAGAAAAATGAGAAACTGCACCAGCACTGCAAAACCGCTTGCAGAGATCGCTTTCTGACTTGACAGCTTGTCCTTGCAGGTTAGTAACCTTTGAACGGTTATCTGGTCGGTGCCGTGAGAGGCCAGGCTGAAAACCGCCCCGGCAGTGAGTGCCGTAAAAAATGTATAAGGCTGTTTTATAAAATCTTTCCACGCTAAATCATAGCCTGTATAGAACCACTTTAGTTTCTCATCACTTGCTGCCAATTCTGTTACAGTAGTAAACCCGTTAGGCAGATTACCTAAAATTAAGATTGCCGCCAAAATTGCGCCCCCTATGTAAATTGTCATTTGCACAACGTCCATCCAGATAACGGAGCGAATTCCGCCTACGTAAGTGTAAATGATGGTGAGCACACCAATAAGCAAAATCGAGATTGCATAGAATTGACCATCCCTGAGCCCGATAAAAGCACCGCTGCCTTTGATGATCAATGCAAGCGGGATCGCGGTTGCAAAAAGCCTCACGCCATCTGCCAGCACCCTAGTCGCCATAAAAGTGATGCTGGCTGTATTGCGCATCTTTTGCCCAAAGCGCTCGCCTAAGAAATGATACGCGGTGTTCATTTCACCGCGAAAGTATGCTGGAATCAAATAGAGTGCCACCAAAATGCGTCCAACAACATAACCAAATGCAATTTGTAGAAAGGTCAGATTGCCCTGGTAAGAGACCGCCGGAATGCTGATAAAAGTCAACACGCTCGTCTCTGTGGCAACGATGCTAAACGTCACAGCGAGCCAGGGAATTTGTCGGTTGCCAAGAAAGTAGTCGGTTGTATTCTTCTGATGCCGGCCAATCCAGGCGCCAACACCTGCAGAAGCCATCATGTAGACAACCACAATCGCCATGTCTATGGTAGAAAATCCCATCCACTCGACTTTCGCTTAGTTTTATTCCATCTCAAATCACGGATCTCATGTATATTGCGATTTAGTTATTTGGAATTTGGGATTTCCCCTGCGATGTCTTTCCCCATCTTCGTCAGCAATGCCTTCATCGCCGAATTATGAAAATCCCGCCGCACCTCGTACATGCCGCCTCGTTCGCGAGTGGGGTGCACACGGTTTGTGAGCAGGATAATTGCAATTTTTCGGTTTGGATCTATCCAGATTGAGGTACCAGTAAATCCCGTGTGACCGAAAGAACCTTTGGAAAAATAGTCGCCGGCAGAGGAGCCCTCGTTCTCTGGCGTTCGCCAGCCGAGCGCGCGAGCACTGCCTTCCGGCAGGTCCTGACGGGTCGTCCAGTATTTCACAGTTTTGGGTGAGAAGAAGCGTCTGTGCCGATAGATGCCGCCGTTCAGGAGCATTTGTGCCAGCGCAGCGAGATCTTCCGCCGTTGAAAACAGACCCGCGTGGGTCGAAACGCCGTTGAAGAAATGGGTGTTTTCGTCATGCACGTCTCCATGAATGAGGCCACGATTCATGCCGCCCCCGATTTCAGTGGGTGCAATTCTTGCCAAAAGATCTTTCGGTGGATTAAACATCGTGTTTTTCATCCCCATCGGTTTGTAAATCAGATCGTGGGCCAACCTGTCGATTCGCTTGCCTGTGATCGTTTCAAGAATTTCCCCTATCATGATCAGGCCCAGGTCTGAGTAGATCATCGAATCGCCCGGCGTATAGTCCAGTGGCAAATCATAAATATAGTCAAGCGCATCAGCTTTGTTGTCAGCTTTATTCCAGAGGTCTACCCACCAGTGCGCACCAGAGGAGTGCGTGAACAGGTGCCGCAATGTCACAGAATCCTTTTCACCGCCTTTAAACTCAGGTAGGTAGCTTTTGACCGGTACATCCAAGAGTAGCTTTTTTCTTTCCCAGAGTTGCATCGCCGAAACAGTGGTTGCCGCTACCTTGGTGACCGAGGCAAGATCGTAAATCGTCTGAGTGTCGATTTCAGGAGAAGTTGGACTATAGGTCTGCCTGCCAAAACCACGGCTGGCGATCAATTTACCATCCTGAACGACAGCGACCTGGGCACCCGGAAAAATCGAGTCTCGGATCGCCTGGTTAAGCACGGCGTAGGCGTCCTTCAAAACTCCATCATCGATTTCTTTGACCAACTCCATTTTACGCGCCGGCCTCTCCAGACCGTCGCCAATCTTATGGAAGCCGGGTATGGAAACAGGAAGTTTGGCCGTCAATGGGATCTCTCCGAAGACGGCGCGCGTCGCAGCCCGGACAGACAGGGGCTTGGTTCCATACGCGCAAAGATAGGATGGGACATGTGGTATTTGCCGCAAGACATAAGGTGAGCCAAATGAAATCACTGCCATAGGTTTCTCAACGTTAAAAAACTCGCTTAAAAGGTTGACAGTCGTATCGGGCAAAGTTACCGAGCCTTTGTAACTACCCCATTTTACAAAAGCACCGGCGATCACAGCCTGACTGGAATCGGTTTTGGCCATTATTTCCCGTAGCTCTTCCTTTGTTGTGCGCGGGTCAACATAAGCTGTTCTCACGATCGGGATTCTTTTTGCAACCTCTCGGTTCAGGGAGGACCCTCGATAAGCCCCGCACTCTTCATCGGTGATGGTCACCACTAGCACGCTATCGATATTCTCAGCGTGAAATGGCAGTACGTTCTTGTCATCCCGAAGCAAAGTCATAGATGCATTGGCGATTTCTTCTGATTTTCGTAAAAATTTAGGTTTGGCCAGCACCGCCTCAAGCTTCTCAATTTCCAAGGCTGGTTTTTTGCTCAAGCCCAACTCCAGCTTTGCTTGAAGAATCCGTTGGACTGCTTCGTCAATTCGCTGCAGAGGAATGCGGCCATCTTTTACGGCCTTAACAACAAAATTGAATGTGGATACAAAATTTGGCGAAAGCAGCAGCATGTCAACCCCTGCGTTCATTGCCATCACCGCAGCCTCGCCGGACCAATAATTCTCTGTTATGCCTCCCATGTCCATAGCATCCGTAAAAACCAGCCCTTTAAACCCCATCTCCTTTCTGAGCACCTCTTGAATAAAATAGGAATCTAACGTTGCAGGCCGCCCTTCCATCTGAGGATAGGCGCTGAAATTGATGTGTCCAACCATCACTGCTTTGACACCTGCAGCGACAGCCGCCTGAAATGGCGGCAACTCTGTGTTTTCAATTCTCTTTCTTGAAGCCGTCACAACGGGCAGGTTCAAGTGTGAATCAACATCCGTGTCCCCGTGACCCGGGAAGTGCTTTGCTGTCGCATAAACGCCGTGGTCCTGCATGCCGCGGATGAACCCGGCACCTAATTTGGCAACCTGTTTCGGCTCTTCGCTGTATGCACGTGTGTTGATGATGATGTTATCCGGGTTGTTGTTAACATCCATAACAGGCGCAAAGCCGATATGCACGCCGATGGCTTTTGCTTCCGTGGCGGTTATCTTTCCCATTTCGTAAGCGAACTCTTCGGAACCGGTGGCCCCGATAGCCATGTTCTGTAAAAAGTCGGTGGTTTGTTCTACACGCATCGCTAGGCCCCATTCGATGTCCGCCATAACAAGCAAAGGGATAGCCGCTTCTGCTTGTAATCTTTCAATCGACCTGGCTACTTCGTAAGGCATGCCCTTAAAGAACATGACGCCGCCAATCTGATAGTTATTCACGAGATTTACAAGCCTGAGAAATTGCGGGTTATTTTGATTATAAAAACGCGGCACATACGAGATTGCCATCATTTGCCCAACTTTTTGCTCAATCGTCATGTCGGTAAGTATTTCATCAACCGAGTTTGAATTTTTTTTCCAGAGCGTCCCTGCGCAGCCGGACAGCAAAATAACTGTGAAAAGAGAGATGTATTTTGTCATTCTCAGTCCCTTTCTTGAAATGTCACTTGCTTCAATCTATTCTTTAGGATATTAGAAACAGGGTGGCCGCTCATTTTGACGGCATACAGCACAGCAGCCGCTGCTGAATGCAATTCCTGATGCATATATTGAAATGGAATGCCCATACGCTTTGCTCTATCCCTGAATCTTGTGTTTACAATCGAGGGTTCCGTGAGGACACTACCAGCTAAAGCTACGTTGTATGGTGCTGGAGATTTCGATTCGGCAATTGCCCGATTTCCCAGAAGCAAAAGCGCCTCTACAGCCGAATCTATGATTTTTACAGCATTCGGCTCACCTTTTTCAGCCAATTTGCAGACCAACTTTGCACAGGATGAGATTTTGTTTTGCGGGTTTTCACAAGCGTAAGCTAAAGTAATTAAATCCAGAGGGCTGTTTAGCCCATAAAATGACAGCAAGGCTCCGGTAAGCTTTGATGGCTGCTTTTTCAACTCAGCATCACTAACTGCTGCCCTTATGGCTCTTTTGCCAATATCAAAACCGCTTCCTTCATCGCCAAGCAAATACCCCCAACCGCCAATTTGGCGATATTGGTTTTCCTTGTCTTTGAACACACAAATTGATCCCGTGCCAGCAGTGAGTAAAATACCCGGTTCATCTTCGAAGACCGCATAGTTCAGAATTTCTGCGTCCGTCATGAGTGAAAAGTTCTCTATGCCGGCAGACTGAATGATCTTTGCTGCAGTTTTGTTTTCTTCATCCCTTCCTGTTCCCGCCAGTGCAAAAGTAGCCCACGTTATGTGGCCAAGTTTATCTTTTAAATCTAAAGCAGCTAAGATTTCTGAGAGCAGCCTTTGTGCTGCCTCTTTTCCAATTACAGCAACATTGCCCGCTGGAAGTATGATTGTCCGCACCGGATTATATGTCTGCGCATCCACTAGCAGAGCTGTAGTTTTGGTTCCACCGCTATCTACACCAAGAAAGTACATTAGTTTTTCGACGATTGATTGGATTTTCGGCTTTTGCCGCGTTCGGGATTACTCAGCTCAGGTAATATCAGGGGAAATAATTTTAATTTCTACCTTTTTTTTTTCAAATACTTATACTATCTTGTCCTGAGTTCATGTACAGAATCACTAACGAATAAAAATTTAAGTTTCTTAATTTTCCATTGATTTTTTGGCATCTGTAATCATATATTAGAATATTATCTTGACATTTAAGATGGACTGATTGATTCTACCCTTACCTTTTTGCAATGAAACCCATAGTTGCGAAACTAACCACGTCGCCGCAATCTTCTTTCAAATATAAATGGATAAAGCGAGATTCTTTTCCATTTAACTGGCATCGCCACCCGGAATACGAACTTATGCTTCTGCTTAAAAGCAGAGGTAAGCGCTTTGTAGGCGATAACATTTCATTTTATCAAGAAGGGGATTTGGTATTCATTGGAACAAATTTGCCACATACAATTTATTCGCCAGCCGAATTCGTGGGCAAAAACACCAGACATGAAGCGATTCTGATTCAATTTACTTCAAATGTTGCCGGCTTAAATTTTAAAGATGCACCAGAATTTCAAGCCATTTATCATTTGTTCAAAGAATCCGCTAGAGGTCTTCAAATAACAGGCAAAACACGAGAAGTCGTAGCCAAAAAAATGATAAAAATGAATTCTTTAGACGGCATAGAGCGGCTTATTCAATTGCTGATTATTCTGGATATTTTAGGCAAGGCAGATGAACATCACAAAAAGACCCTGTCTAGTATCGAATTTGTTCACAATTTGCAACCGAATCAACAAAGCCGTATTGACCGAATTTGTACATATTTAAACCAAAATTATAAGCAAAATATTAGATTAGAAGATGCGGCGGCCGTTGCTGCTATGAGTACAACTGCTTTTTGCCGTTTTTTTAAGCGGTCGACTGGCAAGACATTTGTTGACTTTGTTAATGAATTACGGGTCGGCCATGCTTGCAGATTGTTAATAGAAAGCGACTTGACGATTGCTGAAATTTGTTATGATGTTGGTTTTAATAATGTTTCAAACTTCAATAGACGATTTTGGGAGCGCCATCATCTGTGTCCTAAAGACTATCGCAGGGAATTTACCACTCAGGCCTGATTTCCAAAATCCCACTTCAAAAAACTTTCCCGCAATGACTCTAATACGCAAAAATCAGGTTTGTTAATGGGCAAAAAAGTATTAGTTTATGGATAGAGAGATTCTTACAATAACCCCCGAAATAGGCATCCAAGTATTGAGTATGACATCTCATAGTAAGGATAAATATGACCATACCCGATTTATTCAAAAGTAAATAGGAGGGTGAAATCCTGAAAGAGCGCCTAACTTCACTGGATGCCTTTCGGGGTATCACAATTGCAGGGATGATTCTGGTAAACAATCCCGGCAGTTGGAGTCATGTCTACTCACCACTGCTGCATGCCGAATGGCATGGCTGGACGCCAACGGATCTTATTTTTCCATTTTTCCTTTTTATTGTCGGCGTGGCCATGACTTTTTCCTTGTTTAAACGGCTGGAGGATCCAAAGGATAAACGGAAAATCTATCTCAAAATCTTCAGAAGAGCCGCGATCATTTACGGCCTGGGCCTGTTCCTGAGTGGATTTCCCTACTTCGATTTTTCAACCATACGCGTTGTCGGCGTTTTACAAAGAATCGCCATTGTCTATCTTATCGCCTCCATCATCATTTTGAACACCGGCATTAAAGGACAGGCCGGGATTGCGGTCGGTTTGCTGTTTTTGTACTGGGGGCTAATGAAACTGGTACCGGTTCCTGGGTTTGGGGCCGGCGATCTCAGTGTGGAAGGAAATCTGGCTGCCTATATCGACAACAAGTTACTGCATGGCCACATGTGGAAAGAGACCTGGGATCCCGAGGGTTTGCTCAGCACCATCCCCGCAATTTCCACGACCTTGACCGGTGTGTTGACCGGCCATCTATTACGCTCTCGGTTGGACAAAAGAGAGATCGCAGCCTGGATGTTTGTTGCGGGTTGGTGTGCAATTATAATCGGTCTATTCTGGAACATCCTTTTCCCTATCAACAAAAGTATCTGGACGAGCTCATATGTGGCTTTTACGTCCGGCGCAGCACTGCAATTTCTCGGATTTTGCTACTGGCTTATCGACGTAAAGGGCTACAAGAAATGGGCACATTTTGCGATCATCTACGGCATGAATTCTATCGCGGTTTTTGTCCTCTCCGGTCTGACTGCCAGAATCATGCAACTTATTAAAGTTGACGCCGCAAACGGCAATTCGATTTCGTTGAAGAGCTGGGTTTACCAAAATTTGTTTGCTTCCTGGGCAGGACCACTTAACGGTTCGCTGGCATTTGCTGTGACAAACATTCTGTTTTGGCTGGCAATGATGGGAATTCTGTACCGGAAAAACATATTCATCAAAATATGATGGTTGTAACTCAGAAATCGGAAATGGAAAATCGAAATTCGGAACGACGAGATTCGGGAACCGGAACGCGAAAGAGGGGAATGACGGGTTCGGATTTTCGAATAGGGTATCACATAATTATCCCTATGCTGATTCTATTTCTAGGCGCTTGCCAAACGCCGACTGTTGAAACCGGTCTGGATCGCATTTCAGAATATCGCCATCTTTTCAAAGGTAAACGGGTTGGGATCATTACGAACCACACCGCTTACAACTCAGAAAACGAGCACATTGTGGATGTGTTTGGACGATTAGAAAGAGTGACGGTCACGGCACTTTTTGGTCCTGAGCACGGCATCCGCGGACATGAAGAGGCCGGCAAAGAAATCGAATCGGGATCCGATCCGATAAAAGACATTCCCATTTACAGCTTGTACGGCAAAACAAAAAAACCGACACAGGAAATGCTGGCCAAAGTCGATCTCCTCGTCTTCGATATCCAGGATATCGGAGCGCGTTTTTACACCTATATCTACACGATGGCGCTTGCCATGGAAGCTGCGGCTGAACAGAATAAGCCCTTTGTGGTCCTGGACCGACCGAATCCGATCACTGGAGCTCACGTTGAAGGCAACATTTTGGAGCCGGAGTTTGCTTCGTTTGTCGGCCTTTACCCGATACCGGTGCGGCACGGCATGACGGTCGGCGAGCTTGCCCGCATGTTCAACGAACAAGGCTGGCTCGCCAACGGGATCAAAGCCGATTTGACCGTCGTTCAAATGAAACATTGGAAGCGTTCAAGCTGGTACGACGAGACCGGACTGAAATTCATTAAGCCATCCCCCAACATACCGACTGTGACCACGGCGACCGTCTACCCGGGAGCCTGCCTTTTGGAGGCAATCAACGTGTCGGAAGGCAGAGGCACGCAAACGCCCTTCGAGCTTTTTGGGGCTCCCTGGATTGATGCAAAGCGGTTCACACAAAATCTGAATGCGCTTGAACTACCCGGCGTTATCTTTAGGGACACGTCTTTTACGCCGATTTCCATACCAGGCGCATCGACGAACCCCAAGTACAAAAACAGGGCCTGTCAGGGAGGTGTGATCACCGTTACAGACCGCTCAAAGTTCAAGCCCTTTTCGATGGGCATTCAACTGGTGAGCTTAATCCACGAAATGTATCCCGACAGCTTGCAGTGGCGAAGTTCATTTTTTGACAAGCTAAGCGGTACCAGCAGAGTCCGAAAAACGGTGATGCGAAACGATGATATCAATGACCTGGTCGAAAAATGGCAGCCGGCGCTGGCAGAATTCATGGCGACACGGCAAAAGTACCTGTTGTATGATTAACGCGGAGTCAACTAAAATGAAGAGTAAATATTCTACTGTTTTGGCGCTTATGTTGTTATTGTATCCAAATACAGATGTCCTCCCAGGCTGGAAGATATCTACAAAACCAGTTAAATTTGTGGGCGGAGATGGGGAGACCTATTTACGTCCGGTCTGGTCACCGGATGACAAGTGGATTGCTTTTACAAAACCCGGATACAAAGGCATCTGGATAAAACATGTCGAAAGCGGTGAACTTAAACAGATTTCCGATGAACCCGCCGCTGGATTTGGTTTTAGCTGGGCAAACAACAGCAGTGCGATCGCCAGCAGGGTGGCGAGATTCGAAGGCAGAAAACGCATTAATGAGGTAAAAGTGTTCGATTTGGTCGATGAAAGCAGCCACGTCATTTCGGATTCCAAAATGCGTTTCAGAGGGTTGCCTCGATGGTCTCACGATGATCAATTCATTTATATTTTGGGTAAACGCAACCTCTTCGTTTTTGAATCTGGTATGAAAGTAACTTCTGAGAGAAGCATTTCACCCAACCATGAAATGTACTATTTAAAATCAGGGAAAATCATTGTTGAAAAAGCGGAACTGAAATCCAAACATGTTTATGAGCCCATAAAAGGGATGAGATACATCAACTTGACCGTTTCACCGGATAGAACCAAGTTTGCATTTGAGGTAATCGGCGGGAGTATGCACGTCATGAATTCAGATGGCACAAACCTCGTCAATCTCGGCACCGGATATCGGCCGCAGTGGTCACCGGACAGCCAGTATCTCGTTTACATGATTACTGAAGACGACGGCCATCGCTTCACGCAATCTGACATTTACGCAATCAAAATAGATGGCAGCGAAAAATCCAAATTGACCGATACAAACAATATTCTGGAAATGAATCCGAACTGGTCGCCAGTCAGCAAAAGGATTGCCTTCGATACTTATGTCGAAGGCGCCATTTACCTTGTTGCTATCGAAAAATCCAATTAGATTTGAATTTTATGAACACGTTTAGCCGAGGAGAGCAAAATTGTTACAGAGAACATTGACATTTTCGTTCCTGATGTTATGGTCTTCTGCAACGTTATTTGCACAAGTAACCGGGCTTTCCGATTGGGACATTTACCTGGACCCTGGACACAGTCAAACGGAAAATATGGGAATCTTCGGATACTCCGAAGCTGAAAAGAATTTACGCGTTGGCTTGCATTTAAGAGATTTGCTGTTGACCAAAACCGACATTGACACAGTTTACAATTCGCGCTTTACCGATACCGAGTCTGTTTCCTTAACGCAACGAACAGATGAGGCGAACAGACTGGGTGCGGCCTGGTTTCATTCCATTCATAGCGACGCCGGGCCGCCGCAATTGAACAGCACGCTGCTTCTCTGGGGGCAGTTGCAAAATGGATTGGAAAAAACCCCAAACGGCGGCAAGGCCCTGAGCGACATCATGGTGGATATTTTAAGCGAGGCCATGCGAACAGACTCGCGCGGCTCGATTGGCGACTGCTCTTTTTACGGCTGCACCTTTACCGGGCCTTATCTCCACGTCAATCGCAATAGCGCCATGCCTTCAGAGCTTAGCGAGGCCGGCTTTCACACCAGCCCGCTGCAAAACCCGCGCAATATGAACGAAGAATGGAAACGGCTGGAAGCGTATGCTTTCTTCTGGTCAATCTTAGAATTTCATGAAATCGAACGCCCGCCTGTTGGAATCGCCACAGGCTTCATTTATGATGTTGAAAAGGAACGCTCGGTGAACGGTGCGCATGTAAAAATCAACGGGAATGAATACATTACAGATACCTATGAATCGTTATTTCATCAATACAGCACCGATCCTGAGCAATTGCAAAATGGCTTTTATTTCATTGAAGGCCTGCCAAACGATACACTTGAAATGATAGTTGAAGCAGATGGCTTTTACAGCGACACGGGAAAGGTCGTCATCGTTGATACGTTTTTTACTTTTATCGATATTGACTTGATTTCTTCCGTTCCGCCGGTTGTCGTTGCAACGATCCCTGAAAACGATAAAACATTGGTACCAATCTGGCAGGACATGAAAATAGATTTCAGCAGAAGGATGAACCGTACTGCAAGCGATACGGTAATCTCAATCGAACCGGAAGTGAATTTTACCACCCTCTGGTCAAATGGAAACCGGACACTGATTATCAAAGCAGATACTCTGATGAACTTGACAGAATACACGGTTACCATTAATGGTAGCGCTTTAGACCTCTTTGACCATTCCCTCGATGGCAACGCAGATGGTGTTGGTGGGGATGACTTTTCTTTTAGATTTACTACACAGCCTGTCGATATTATGCCCCCCGTGGTGAGCTCGGTTTATCCACCCGAGAATGCAACCGGGATCGAAAATCCTCCTATTATCAATTTTCTATTTGATGAACGCCTCGATGACGACTCCATATCGCAGAATTCGATTATACTTGAACGGACAGGCCAGCCTGCTGTAAGCGGTACACTCAAACATTATGTCGTGAATGACAACAGCCTTCTCTCTTTCTTCCCGGCAGAAGTTTTGGAAACTGCTGCGGAGTACACCATTCGGTTGCAGCCAGGATTAGCTGACCAATTCGGAAATGCCATCCAGACCGAGCAAATGGTACATTTCACCACTGACAATCTCAGCTATGAGATGCTGTCAATCGATAATTTCGAAACAAATGTGACAGACAATTGGTGGGCGCCACAGCAAAGCGGCTCTACTGGCGGGATTATTTCCGAACAAACTTCTCGCGGAACAAATAGCGAATTTGTCAACTTAGTCAGCAACAGCAACCAGTCCATGCAGTTAAATTATGGTTGGGATACAAGTGCCGGTTCCTGGTTGATTAGAGATTTTTTGAGCGGCGGCGTGCCGAGAAGCGTCACCTTCGATAATACCTCCAGCCTGCAGATGTACATCTTTGGCGATGGCAGCCACAACAAGATTCGCTTTGCACTCGATGACAGAGTTCCCACCGCGGCTGCAAGCAACCATGAAGTCAGTATCTGGTACACAATCGATTGGGTTGGCTGGCGGCTCATTACCTGGGATTTGAGCAATGACCCGGTTGGGAGTTGGATTGGCGATGGCCGATTAGATGGCACGCTTAGAATTGACAGCATCCAACTCACCTATCAAGCAGGTGCCGCAGAAATCGGCACCCTTTATTTTGATGATCTACGTTTGGTCCGAGCCTTGCCGACAAGTGTTTCTGAACGAACGGAAAATCTGATACCAACGGATTTTACTCTCTTTCAAAACTTTCCAAATCCATTTAACCCCACAACCACAATTCGATTTACGGTCGCGAATAAAGCGCAACCTGTTAAATTGGTCATTTATGACATGCTCGGAAGAGTTGTGCGAATTTTGACGGATGATATCATGGACGTTGGAGAGCACAGTGTACGGTGGGACGGCAAGAGTCAAAACGGAATTCGAGTGGCCAGCGGAACATATATATACAAACTCGAAGCTGAAAAATTTATTGATGCAAAAAAGATGATCATGTTGAAGTAGTACTGTTCATAATCCACATGACTCAAATCACAAGGCTATGAATGCGTTGAGCGAAAAAAGCGAGTACCGAAACGCCGAGCAATCTACAAAACTCTCCGTTATTCTCCTATGCTCCAAGTTTGGAATAAACTGACTAATTAATGTTGTTATTTCAATTTGAATTTGAGACTTTATCAAAACAGGACTTATACTTGATGCTGGCGCGACAAATCATATGTCTTCTCGTTTGTCTGCCTCTTTTTTTAACTGCATGTCAAGATTCAATAGAGGTTGTATCACTGTCCGAAGATATTGAAGGCGACCCGGATGATTTTGTAGACGAGAAGGAGCAAATTTTTATTACGGACCAAACCGGTAAACGATGGGACATTACGCACGCGGTGAATGCATACGGGTTCGTACCGGAAAGATTTCAGCATGGGCTTGGTCCCAATGCGATACCGCCGATTCTAAATCCTGAAATGATCAGCCCCGGGGAACCAGGGTATCCAGAGGATAACGCCGGTTTTACAGTGCTTGGAACCAGTCTTAATTCCTTACCACGTGCCTACAGTTTATCTGTTTTATCCCGCCACGAAATAGTCGACGAGACGTTTCGCGATACACATGTCGCGGTCGCTTACTGACCGCTAGTAGGATTGACTGCCGTGTACAGTCGAGAAATTGATGGCCAGGTGTTAACGTTGAGTGCAAGCGGTTGGACGTATGACCTCACGTTTGTTTTGTACGATTATGAAACAGAGAGTCTCTGGTACCATCTCGAAGGCGAAAATGGCCTGACCTGTATCGCTGGTGAGTTTGCGGATAAAAAATTACCTGAGTTCCAATCGACGTTGACACGTTGGCGAACCTGGAAGGTCATGGAACCGGACACAAAATTTCTGAAATACCCCTAACCCGAATAAATCGCAACTCCCAAATCGCAAGAATCAAAATCCCAAATAAATCTCAAGCCCTAATTGACAATGACCCAAACTCACTGACTCAGGTTTGAGTTTAGAAAATTGAAATTTCGAGTCTTTGCTTATTGAGCAAGAAATTATAGAAACTATGCTATTTTGACAGAATCACTCCAAGGGAGACAGTAGTACCCGCTACCGTATTTTTTCCAGCAAAAACATGTAAAATCTCTCCCTGTAGTGCAAAACGTTCACTAAAGTGGTAAATAATAGACGGACTAAATTTAAAAATATCCTGGTCGCCAACGATGATATTGGGTAATGCTCCGCCGCCACCAGGAAGCGGCGTGACCACCGGCTGTCCAACGATATCGGGCGGCGCCACTGTGCTTTTAAGGCCGTCAAATGTTGCTTTGAACAATACCTTTCCTAAAGTATAACCCAATTCCGTAGCATAGAACACCTGGTCATGAAAAGCGCCGGTCCGTTTACGGTAGCCGATTCCCGCTGTGAAATAGAGAGGCAGTGGGTATAGGCTTTTACCTGCAAGTAACTGCCCCTCATAATCTAATTTTCCTGTTCCTAAAGGCGCCCCATCATCCGCTGGCGCCGCATTATAGGCCAAGGGGATTTTGAACCCTCCTTGAAAAGACAAAAAAACTGGTTTACTCAATAATCGATATCGCCCTGAAATCGACAAATCAGAAAACCCCTCTGTATGAATAGTGACAATTCTCGCCAACAGCCCGCCGCCAATTATTTCCGTACGCTTGGAAGTTAATATCTTAAAAGGAAGGTTAGCAACAAGTGTGAGATTTTCAAATAGTCCGTACTCAAAATATGCCGTAATATTAACATCCCGAAAAGAGGTGTCTTCATATATGATTCTTTCCTGAAAGATATCAAGTTTTTTGCCCTCATGATTAAATTCTTTGGTGGTAAACAAGTAGTTTACGGACAATTTAAGAAAATAACCTTTCTTTTTTTGGGTCCATGCACCAGCGAAAGCGACTTGTGACAAAAATACCAACCAAGTGACCTGCAAAAAAACCGCTTTAACAGGTGTGCAAAACTTTTGACTCATCTTTGAAATCTTGTGGTCGAATCCGTGTTGCGGCTTCGGATTAATATGAATGACTTGGGTGCGGGGTTAGCAGGATTTGAGTTACCGTTAGATTAACCAAGATGATTATTTCACATAAAGCATCCGGCGTGAAAACGCTTTGCCGTTTATGGTCATCTGATATATATATACTCCAGTAGCTAAACCGGAGGCATCGAAATTAATTTTGTAACTTCCAGGGGCTTTTCTTTCCTTTAAAACAGTGACCACTTCCCGACCGAGCATATCATATACTTTAAGAGTCACTAAACCAGTTTCAGGAATATCAAAAGAAATAGCGGTCGTAGGATTAAACGGGTTCGGGTAGTTTTGGAATAATTGGAATCTATCCGGAACTTGAGTTTCGTCGGATGCTACAGTCACCGGCGTAGATGATTTCTTGACAAGCCGGAGATTATCAAAATAGACTTTGCCGCTTGTGGCATCACCGCTTTCGTGCGTAAGTTGAAAACTATCAAAGCGCAGTTGTCCTTCCGGAACACCATCCCCTATCCAGATACCGACACTATTGGGATCGCTTAGCTTCCATTCGACAATTCTCCAACCAATCCAATCAATTGTAATCCAATTCGAGACTTCATGATTGCCTGCTGCGGTGGTCGGCAAATTGTCATCGATGGCGAATCGGAACTTGTTGTTGCTGCCGTCGCCGAAAACATAGCATTGCAGAATGTAGGTTGTGTCAAATTCGACACTTAGCGGAGCGCCCTCGGCAAGGAACAATCGAATGAGCCACTCATTTGCATTTTCATCCCATTCATATTCCAGAGTCGGCGATATTCTTTGCCGCACTATCGCTGACGGCAAATAGGCTCCTGTGGTCATATTAAATGTGGTGTTTGGTACAATGATGCCTGTGGTAGAGCCGCTGAAATTGGGCTGCCGCCAGTTTGTAAGCGACAAAAACTGGTCAATCAAAATCAATTCCGAATAATGCTCCGGCGACGTTTTAAAGGTCGTACTTATTTCTGAGCCGATTTGATTCCCGGACGTGTCGGCTACTTCAGGCGCCAGCGTGATTGTATATTCATCATTCGGCTGCAAAGGGTCAAGTGCTTGAACACTGAGGACAGACCTGTCCCCAACGGTTGCAATGTGATAACCAAAAGGAACGTCGCCGCTTGAATTTGTCAGGTGTATACTCGAGGTCGATACCGAACCGGCGTCGAGCAACTCATTGAAAACAAAGGTGACGACGTCATCGATGGCAAAATTTTCCTCAGCGCCTGCCAGATCGGGAAAACTGGATACAATCTGCGGAGCAAAAATATCCTCAGTCAGGGTCCTGAAATGCAATACAAAGGCGTCTCCTTCCATTCCGTCGCTATTCCCGTCAATTGGCCTGCCATTGATGTCAGTGAGCGCTGGAGAGACGGTCAATGTATAATCTGTATCAAATTGTAAATTGCCGTCAAAAAGGATGGTAAGGACTTTGCTGTCGTCTGACCACACGCGTTGACGGACAGGTGCGGAAGGCTCAATCGAAATGGCAGAATTTGCCGAAGCTGTGTCGATGGTCTTGGAAAACTCGATGACAATTCTGCCGTTCACTGAAATTGTATCGCCTTCAGCAGGAAGACTCCTTTCAACTACTGGTGCAAATGACGGTATTTTATCGGATTGAGCGGAGTTTGAGGAATTCGATTCATTCCAATATCGGTCAAATGCCGTAGCAAAATATGTATACGTGCCGTTAAAATCCTGTTTGCCGGTAATTGCGTTCTTATATGAATAATCACTATTTCCGAAATGCACATCGATAATTTCATCATCATCCACATTTAACTGCTCATCTTCCGAGCGATAGACTGCAAACCAATACTTATTCTCCACCGGATTCGTGGGCTTAACCTTGATCTGATAGTTCAACGAGTCCAACTTGGTTAGCACAATTGAAGGCGCCTCAGGCGGCACATCATCGATTAAACCGGTGGCGCGTATTTTGGTTTTTTTGGGAAAGAACCCGGCGCTTGCTTCATCCCAATACAAATTATCCCGCCAGGAAGCATAACTGAAAAATTGAAATCCATCGACCCAGGAAATATCTCTCACTTCATCGATAATAGAGGTATGGCGTCCGAATATCTTTTTCACTGCAAAGTTATCGGAAAACAAACCGACCGTATACAACCGCCCGGCTGAGATAGCTGGCTGGATATACTGGCTCCAACAATTCGGACAACCGCTCACCAGCACGCTTTTAAATTCAAAAGGAAGAGACCAGTGGTAATGCATTCCGATTAGCTGATCAATGTAGCCCTGGTTCAACCAGAGTGCTGCGTCCTGGTAGACAACGTCAAATCCCTGCCAACCGCCCCAGTTGTAACGCCCTAATGCTGCCGGGGACAGACGAACCCACGGCTTGACCGCCTGAATTGAATCGTGCAGCGTTTTAACAAACTCGGTCACACTCCAGCGCCACCAATCTTCCCAACTGCTAAATCCATCCGGAACCCCGGCACTGAATGCATGCTCAACGTCGTACAGATAGCGACCGGCAGCATTGCTTTGCAACTCAGCCAATTGCTTTTCAGAAATTATTCCGTCAGGCAATTCTTTTTGCAGGTTTTCTTTGGCTAAGGCCACAGATAGTCCGGAATTCGTATGTTCATTCCACCTCACAAAATCCAGATGCAGGCCATCGATGTCATAATTATTTACAATTTCCATTGCCACATTAACCAGATACTCCCGTACACTTGCAAGACCAGGAGAAAGCCATGCGATACCCGACGGCATAGCAACACCATCCCGGTCCCGGCAAATCCAGTCGGGGTTGACTTGCGAGGGACTGCCTGTGTACTGGTAGCGACTCTCAAATGTGTTGAACCAGGCGTGAAATTCTAATCCGCGTTCGTGCGCTTGTTCAAGGGCATACTGTAATGGATCATAACCGGGATTTAAAAAGTTAGTTTGGGGACCCCACGGTTCAATTTCCGATGGAAAATAGGCGGTACCAAATCTTCTGACTTGCCATAAAACGGAAGTCATGTTCGCAGCCACGTGATTATCGAGAATCAAACGCGTCAACGCTTTGTTCTCTTCGACTGTCTTATCAACGGAGAGCCATTGGGTGTCCACTATCCAGGTTGCTCGAAACTCTTGGTTACCTCGAGAAACCAAATGACCAGGCAAGATGCACAAGAAAATCAGTACCGCAATTCGTTTCATTCCTCATCCTCATTTCATAGTTATGAAAAAGGCCGACGAGTTTATTCGTCGGCCTCATCGGTTAGCTAGCGAGCTAATTTACTTCATAAACGTCATCTTCTTGGCGACTTCCAGTTTGTTGGCCTTCAGCCTGTAGATGTACACACCTGAAGCCAAATTAGAAGCGTCAAATGTAATGCTATGCTTTCCTGCTCGCATGACCTTCTTATCGAGAATCGTAGCCACTTCTTGACCCAGTGTATTGTACACTTTCAAAGTCACTGGTTCCCGCTGGGCAATTCTGAAAGTAATCGTTGTAGACGGATTGAATGGGTTCGGATAATTTTGCAGGAGTTCATAGCCATCAGGAATATTGGCCACCTCTTCAACACTAGTGGCTGTACCACTCACGAACCTGGCCATACGGTTTCCGTTGAAATAAACGGCGTAAGCGGTATCGCCAGTAGCACTAAAGGCAACGCCGCGTGGCCCGTTTCCAACTCCCTCTGCAATCTCAGGCGATGGCAAGAAATTGTAAGTCATATCCGAGAAGTCAAGAATAACAAAACCATTCGGATCGTTATTTCCGGCTGCATAGGCATTATCGGAAGAGACCCAGAGCGTGCTGTCCGGTCCCCAGTCCATGGTGGTTCTTTGCGTCTCAAAAATAAGTTCTCCTTCCGTGTTGTTCATGATGCTATCGGTCTTGGTATACGTCACCAGGTCGGTGGAAGTCCACACAAATACCGGTCCACCGCTGGCGCCTAAATCAGGAGTGTAAATCGTTCTTCCGTCAGCGGTTACTTCCAAACCACGACCAAAACTGGGGGCTCCGGCCAGATTGATTTCCTGAACAGGCGTAAAAAAGCTTGGATCGAGAACAACTATCGGATTGATACCGGAGACCGCACCCACATAAATAAAGCCGGCCGCATCCACCGCAGGTTTCAGAACACTGCCTTCGGGATGACTGTAGTAGGCCATGCCTTCACCAGTTTCTACGTTGATCTTTACGAAATCGCCACCAGAACGTCCAAACAGAATGTTGCCATCATCTGCAATTCCCAGACCGCGGCCCCCGGCAGTGGTAATTTCGTTTGCACCGACAAAAACACTATCGATAGGAGAGAAATCTGCTTCAACGCCTTCCGGTGAGATCACGCGTATATTCGTAAAAAAGTTGGCAATCCAAATACGATTAAATTTATCGACGACGACNNGGTCCGGCATCCATCCACGGCCCAGGTTCACCAGGCGTCACATCTTCAAAAGTCAAGACTTCGCCATCGGCCCTGGCAGCGAATAAGCCCAATTTTGCCGCTCCTTCGTTATTTTCCGGCACGAGAAATCCGGAAGCAAAAATGACAAGGCTTTCTCCAGCCAGATCCGCTAAGTCAGCTTCGAAGGAAGCTATAACTGTGGCATTGTCATCGGCCGGGGTCACATCGAGCGTAAAAACAGCAGGTATGATCTCAATGTACGCTGTTGCTTCCCCGTAATCGAAGTCATCTACTAAGGGAGTACCGGTGCCCTGGTTTACGAGATCAAGTGCAGGCGAGTCGGTGCCGCCATGGAAAGCAACAAAATCAATCCTTGTCGGGTCATTTGCCGCTTCACGAGCATTGTCGATAACAAACAGTTTCATGCTGATATCGCGACCGTGAGGATTATCATATTTGCCTGCGTCAATATTAGTGGCTGTGATGCCACCGACGATTCCGACATAACTTATGCCGGCTTCTAATGTGACCGTGTCTGCCGCAGATGTATCCGTTTCTGTTCCAATGGTCGCAACAAACCGGAAAATATAGTCGCCCGGTGCATAGTCCGTAAAGGGGGTTGCTTCGCGAGCTGCAATTGTTGTTGTCGAATCGCCATTTACTAACACTTCAAGATTAGCGGCATCAATATCCCCTGAATTATGAATGAGTTGCAGTCTGGCATTTTGCGCAGACAGGGGAGACACAGCTACCAGTGACAGCAAGTAAAAACACAGAATGAGTGCGTATCGAATTGAATTCATGGCAATCCCTCCTCTCATTTGGTTCGCAATCTAATCAATTATTAATTTTTCTCAACGAAAAACTCAATCGAAGCAAACAGATTGACCAGGTACCCTCCTTTCGAGCAGTTTTAGTCCTTAATTATTGGCGTCCATAATAAGGTGCACCGTTAGTTGTCATAGTTATTTTATAGATTTGTGAAAAATCAAAAGAATTTTGCCCTTCTATGCGTCGTTGCCGGACAGCGTAAAGGGTATTGCTCTCAGCCCAGGTCATGGCGTATATTTCAGGTAGCAACAATCCAGGATATAGGGGTTGTCCATCAGAACCACCCACAGTCATGATAAACAGGCCTTCTGGGTGGGTTGTACCCAGGATCATGTCAGCATTCTCTGAAAAAGTAAAGGTCTGTACGGCCGCACCGGCCAGCCAACTTGCGGATGTAACGTCCAGGACCAGTTCTTGCACACCTAAAGTCTCCCCTTGAATTTCATAACGCCAAATCTTCTTTTCATCCGAGCTCGAATTGACGCCTCCGATATATACATAATTACTGTAAACTCTGACGGTGAGCAGCCCGTCGATTGAAACGGTCGCCATGATTTGTGATGACTTATCCGGTTTAACTCTCGCCAAACTGGAACCACCTACAACCCAAATATTGCCATTGCTATCAAAATCTAAATCCTGAGGCGAAATTGGTAAGGTCGTGTAGGTGTTCTCAGTTCCGTCAGGTGCAAAAGTTGATATCTTTCTTACCCGTCCTGAAGGCACAACATATAGAGTCTCCCCCGGGCCTATTTTCATCGCATTCGCTTTTAAAATGTTTGGCGTTGCAAAGAGCTGAGCCTCTCCACTGGGGTTGGCTTTAAATATTTGCGGGCCAAAACTCTCGCTGTTGGCAAAGTAATAAACGTTGCCGGATAAATCTGAAGCGATTCCATAAACAATGGCGCCTTCAAATATTTTGCTAAAATCAGATACCGCCGGAATCAATTTATAGATTGCTGGTTTGCTAAATAGCTGAGCGCCGCGTACTGCCACTCTGATTTTAATTGAGTCTCCCAAGAGCTGTGGCGTCTTAACAGTTAACTGCTGATTAGTTGCCGATAGAACTTCGGCCGTCTCTTCATCAAAAAACACCAGATTTTCTTCGGGAGTTTTGGAAAAATTCTGCCCATTAATTAAAACCTGGCCGACTCCTGCTAAGGCACTGTCGGCAGGAACAAGACTGGTGATCACCGGTTGTGGCCTGTGTTGCAGATTTGGATCAAACAAACTGTCCGCGGGGTCTTGGCCACAGCTTAACCATAACAAGGCTGCAAATGATAGGACGCAAATTGGCAATTTTGTGAGTATTACGCTTCTCATTTTTTCAATAGAAATTAGCCTACAACTTGAATTTGGCTGAAAATCGATGTATATCTTCAAACGAATCGAAGGGGGTATATGAATAATCCAGGTGCATCTTATACGCATTGATGCCAAATCCAGCTGTCAAGGCATACTCATCTTGATTTGCCACATAGCCTGCTCGCAAAGATAAGACATCCATAAAGGTGTATTCACCGCCTATGCTAAAAAATTCTTCCAGAGAACGAGGATTGACAGCGTCGAAAGACATCACTAAAGATTGATTTTGAGATTCACCTAAAAAATCAAATGTATTTATAGAAAAGCCAATTTTGAAAGTTAAGGGTAATTCAAAGTCTTCACTAATGTAGTTAATTTCACGAGAGAAATTACGGATGGTCATTCCAAAAGTGAGGCTTTTAAAACCGGTCTTGTAAATGGTGCCGAAATCAATTGCGACTGCGCTTTCCGAAAAATTCACAGCACTTAATGTAGTGTCCGATTCCGGGAAGGCAAGATTTCCCAGGGCTTGCTTCACAAATTTTAAATGACCGCCAACCGAGAACCGGTCAGACAACGCTTTTGAATAACCCAAACCAATGGCAAAAGCATTGGGTTCAATCTTTCCCGTTTCAACAAACCCTTGTTCAGTTGCAGCAACAACGGTGCCGATAATAGTTCCATAATCGACAAACAAAAACGAAAGTCCGAATACACCATATCTACCATGTTCGGGATTAATGGACAGCGCGCCGGAATAATAATCGATATCCACAAGCCATTGCAGGTGGTTTGCGGAAAATTGCAGAAACGACTCGACGCCCGCCATCCCGGCTGGATTGTAGAAGAGATTCATTGGCGACCCCTCAACAGTCGTAACAGCTTCGCCAAGAGCGGTCGCCCTGGCGTCCGTCCCAACACTTAAGAATTGAAACCCGGTTTGAGCCAATTTTTCCTGAGAGAATGCTGGCCTGATGGTAAGAACAAACAGCGTCAGAACACAGGCCAGACCGACTTTTCGCCTTTCCATTTTTTGAAGCTCCAAGAGATTATCTCAAAATGACAAACTTCAACCTATGCGTGGCGCCTTCAGGAGTTGCTATAACAGCCAGATAGATGCCACTAACGACAATTTGTCCAAACTCAGTCGTTTGATTCCAAAACTCATCACCACTGCCATCCGTGTGTTCGATTGTCCTGATCAGGTCGCCACGTTCGGTAAATATCTTGATTGTGCATTCTCCCGGGATGTTAAAAAACGCGATATCATCTTCGCGACCCAGGAATTGCCGGTTTCTGGCGTTTCGATAATATGGATTGGGCACAACTCTTATCTGGCTAAGTTCTGTGCCTGCCTGGCGTTTTAAGTTTGCAGGTTCCTGAGTCCGTGTCCAAAACTGGCTGCTTTGCAATATACGACCGTTGCTATTGCTTCCATCATCAAAAGAGGCGATATAATAGTAATAATCAAAGCCACGCTGAGCCGACGTATCATCAAAGTTATTGACAATTGTAGGGTTGCCGGTCCCCTGACCACAGGCAAATATTTCCTGGTAGAAGGTGTCCGGTCTCGCCACAGCCCTGAAGACACGGTAACCGGCAAAACCAGGCCAACTTTCAGCAGAATTAGACCAGGAGAGTGAAATTCTGTCTCCACCCGAGTTTATTTCGAAAAAGTCGGGGGGTGGCGGTGGGTGAGGAAGTTGAACCCCGGATTCAAAATTTCTTCTTGCAAGGCCAAACGTTTTCATCAGGGAATCTTCACCGGTCAAGACCCAGGCATTTTTAAACACATCTCTATCGTTTGTGGTTGAAGCGTTGGGGAGCGTGAAGGGAGCGCTATTCTCTATCCACTGTTTGCCCAGGTCGATACAACTTTGTCGATCCAGGCCGTTGACACCTTCCGCAACAACAATTCTTATGCTGTCACCGGGTGCCAAAGTGTAGGGGCCGTAACCGTTGGTGTTTGAAAAGCCACCAGGCGTCTGTTCCAATTGGTCTGGGAATCCGTCTCCAACAACTTCATCATGACGCGGCAGCCTGTGACCGCGCGTCATCCATTCCCACTCTTCATCCATTCTTGCTGGATTAAATTGATCATTTGGCCTTGTGGGTGGATCATCTGACTGCTGATATGAAGTGGTGGTCGGTTGCTGCGGATCATCGCTTTTATCTGTGGCGGATTTATCTGCGTGCAAAGTGGCAACGCCGATAAATTGCGGCGCCATAAATCTACCGGTCTCAAACTTGAAATCGGGCGCCCCGATCAGGTCGACCGGTGCTTGTGAGTGACGCCCCATCCAGGCGAACTGACAGCGTAAGGAATCGGCGTTTTCATTCCCATTGAGCCAATCTTCATAATCGCCGCCGTATTGCGGTCCATCTTCTGCCTTCGCCTCTCCACGCGTACTCAGCATCGAATTAATTCCCCACCTCGGCGAGTTGAGGCCCGTCATTTCCGCGCCTTCGCGGCTGGTGGCATAGCGATATTGGAAGAAAAAATTTACATCTTCAAGGGTTTTGCTCTGCTCAATTTCCTCATCAGCATCAACATTGCCGGTATTCTTGAAAATATAGTCTGTTATAAAATAGTCGTCGTGGTCGGGATGCGTAAATGCATACACCTTGCGCGTCATGGTTATGCCGATAGACGTGTTCACAACATTGTAAATCATCCTGTCGGCCGGCAGGTTTGGATCAATTTCGTCTACTTTGTCATTGAACTGCAGATCGGAACCCTGTAACCCATCAACCAATACTTGCGGGTGATCAAACCTCCCAATCAATTTAAATTCGATCGGTATGAATTCGCGTTCGGTATCCCAGCCGCGCGGTCCTAAATGAACAACCTTGTGCGCGTAAGTCACACCTCCGTACTGCTCTGCATCTGTGTAATTAGCCGTGCCAATCCATAATGCTTTGGCGGCAAGATTGTCTACTTTATTATCGGGTGCTCCATGAAATTGGGCAGGCCAGCGCAATCCATCCTGTTGGTCAGATTGCAAATTCGTGCGCCCAACTTCCGGCTCAGCGCCATCTTCTCGAAACCAACCGTGCAACGAACCTACTTTGAGCCATTTGACTTCCTGAGAAAAAGCAGAGTGAAGACTTCCAAGTAGTAAGATGAGCCCCAAAAGCCCCCCTATGCCTGTCTGGATTGGTCTAATTCTCATCCTCTCCCTCGCAAAGGAACAAATAATGTTTGCCATTAAAACTGATAAGTCAACCCAAAATAGATGTCTCGTGGATTAAGGTAGTAGAGCCATCTCTGGTTAGGGTTGTCTATATAAGATTTCGTTTCTCTTCTCTCCCGATTGCGGGCTGCAATTTCCGGATCGTCGTTCGGATTAGGCTCAAGTGGATCGTATGCTACGTCGTCTGGTCTCAAATCCCCAATTCTGTCATTGCCAAACATGGTATATCCGAGCGGTCTGCCAATTTCCTCCGGCCAGAGCAGTGAATCCAGGTAATCGCGCACATCATTGCCATCTGAGAAGGCAGAGCTAAAACTAAAAATCTTATTATTGAGTAGATTATTGATATCGACAAAAAACCTGATTTTTTGCGAGCTGATGTTAAAATTTTTGCTCAACCGCAAGTCGACTCCCAAAAAATCCGGTAATTGCACATTGTTTCTAATAGCCGCATCATTGGGATCCAAACCGCGCGCCCAGGTGATGTGACTGCCAGCGCGCCAGTTTATCAAAAAACTTATTCGCCAATTTCCAAGGAGATTCGATCCCAAAAAGCTGGGGCCAAAACTCTCAGGGGTGTAAAAGACCAGGTTGCTCCTCAAAAACGGGCGAGGAGTCGGCTTGAATTGGGTATTCTCTTCCCGGTCAAAAGCACGCTGCTCCGCCGGATTTTCAAAAAGTCTCCGTTTACCAAAAAACCCGGAATTCTGAACCAAATAGGTATAATTAATAAACCCGGTGAAAATTTTGCCGACTCGCTTTTGTAGTGTGAATTCCACCCCACGAACATCTTCGTAAAAATTATCTTCTGCCAGGCGATAATTCACTTTGCTGTCCGCGCTGATAATTCTAACTTCATTTGTGCTTCCAAAGCCAGGATGATGATTGTCAATATCTTTATAATAGCCGGCAACTCGCAGCAGGTAGTTATCAAATAAACTTTGCTCGAACCCAATTTCATAAGCTTTGGTGCGACTCATCTTCAGGTTTGGGTTACCCATTCTTTGAACGCTGCCGTCGTTCGTCCTTTGAACATTGTAGAGTCGTTCAGCCTCCGGCATAGAGTAAAAATGTCCATAGTTAAAGAATAATTTCGAGTTATCAGTAATTGGATGAGAAATGCCTAATCTGGGACTCAGGTAAAGCTGTTTCTTAGTTGGTACCAGATTAAAGGCGGAATCTGACCCCACAATATAATTGCTGCTAAAAAAGTCTCTTTCATAGAGTTCTAGATCAAACCATTCACCGCCGGCATGACTATAATCAAGTCTGAGACCGAGGTTGGCGATCAACCCTTTGAACTCCATTTTATCCTGTAGATAAACCGCTCCACGCACCGGCGTTCTGTCCCAACTGGCATTGGGTCTACCCGCAGGTAACGTTAAATCCACCCCGCCAAATCTTGCTTTATGATCGTTGACGATCACTTCGGCACCAGCCTTAATTTGATTATTTTGATTGACCTGGCTGGTAAAATCAAAGCTGAACGATGTCGTGGTGATTTTTGTTGAATCTCGCGACTGGCTCATACCTACCCCCATTCTCAAACCGCCAATTCCCGAACTCGGAAATGGCATGAAACCATACGGCGCTTCATCAACACCAAAATTGTTGCCGAATACCCTTACAATGGTTTCGGTATCTCGCAGTCTTCTGGGAAAGGTATGGTAAGAATTAACCTGTCTCTCCAATTTGACTTCATAAAATGATTTAGAACTGAGCGCATGTGTAAGTTTTGCGGAAACATTATAGCGACGAATACGTGTGGGCGCAAAATAATCCGGAACCCATATAATTGCGTCAATGAAACTCCGGCGACTTAATTCACTGGCAACACTGCCGACACTTCGAAAGTAATTGGGCAGGCCAATTTGTGACCGGCTGACCGTATTTATTTGCCCGTAAAGCCCCGATAAAGTCAACTTCATATTCGATGTCAGATTGGATGTAAGCTTTAGCAGATATATTTGATCGTTAAAGGTGTCTCTGGAGAGCTTGATAAGATAAGCATTCTGTTCTCTGCGATGTGAAAAGAAGAACCGCAAGTCTCCAAGTTGTTTGCTAACTACAGGGACCGGTCCGCTAAAACCAAGATCAATTGTATAATCCGGATCATCGATATCACCTTGCCGGCGATGCTGCCATTTCCAGAGGTCCTGAGCAGCTTGTGGCGTGAGATCGTTATTGGGATCGTCATCCTGAAGCGTCTGTTCCGAAATCGCATTCCACCCTACAAATGAAGGATATTGTCGTTGCGTATTTTCGTCCCACGCCCCATTTTCCGTACCCGTCCAGGCAACTTCCGGGTCTAAAAAAGGCCGTACCCAATAACTGTTTGGAGCGAAAACAGAAGGGCCGAAATGTTTAGTCCGCGGGGGACTATATCTTGAAGTAACTGTCAGGTTATACCTTGAAGCGCTCCCTTCCCTCGTGACCACGTTGATCAAACCCGACCGAATATTGCCATATTCAGCGTTAAACCCACCCGTTTGAATTTGAATATTCTGAATTGCACTCAACGGTATAGAGGTGTAAGGTGTATTATCCCGCTCATCTCTTAATGTAAAGCCATCAATCATGAATGCGGTTTCATCTTGATCGCCGCCACGGATTAGAATGCCCGAATCAACAGAGCCGATTATCCCGGCCTGAAGCCCAACAACCTGTTGAATTCTCTGGACTGGTAAAGTTTCGACCTGTTCTGCGTCGATATGTGCTTGACTGGCAGATATATCTTTTTGGACAACCGGTCGTTCTGCAACAACCGTAATTTCTTCACCCAAAGCAACAACAGTTGGTTGCATTTTAAAATCTAACTGTGTGGTCAAGTCGATATTTACCCGCACATCTTTGATGATAAGAGGTTTATATCCGATCATAGTCGCTTTAACTGTATATACGCCAGGCGAGACGTTCAGAATTACATAATTGCCTTCCGGGTCGGCCGCAGCGCCCATTGTGGTCCCCTCGATCACAACATTGGCACCAGGTAATGGCTCTCCGCTCTCGGAATCAACAATTTTTCCTGATATCTTTCCGGTTGTGCCTGCAAAAATAAGCGAACAAGTCAGACAAACAAGAAGGAAGAAAAATATTAGCCTTTTCATAAATCCAACCATGAATATCTTTAGTGCACTCAACGAATAATGAAATAACTAAACTAAATATGACTTATAGCTAAAATTATAAGTTATTTTTGAATTGAATATTGCAGAGTTAACGAGAGGTATTTGTTAAAGATAATCAATAAAATATTATATAATTTATATAGAATTTCCACCACAATTTTAACAAAAGTTAATACTATTTTATCCCATTTAGCAAGTGCATCAGGGAGAAGGAAACATCTCCACTGATGGGTAAAGAACGACTCAATACAATCGATGAGCTCTGCGGGAACCTTAATGTGACAAAGAGTTACATCTACTGCCTTACCTCAAGGAATCTCATACCCTACTACAAGTAAATAATCTCAGAACGAGTTCTAATCCTGCGTCGTAGGTTCTATTCATGTTTTCGACTGAGCCAATTTGACGGTCAACCTCTTTGATATTCAAAACCCGGCATCGGAGCTTATAGCGCCCCCGTTGAAATTCAAAATACACCGGCTTGCAACCCGACTTCGGAAGCTCAAGTGTGAGTTGAGAATCTGCTGGGTTCTTGAGATTTTGCTTGCAATTATGGTCTTGTTTGCCTAAAATGTTTTTCATAGGTCTCCTTTGTTTAGGTTATTTACGTCTATCCAAAATAAAAAATTACAAGGGGAACTCCTATTGTTTGTTTTTTTAAGAATTTATGAATTATCCAGGTTATGTTATAATTAACGACAACTACGAAACCGTTAACTTGAGTAAAGAACGTCAAAAGAAGAACCTTCCTTGACGGTCTCTCAAAACCGGAAGAAGAAACAGTTTCTTCAAATAACTGAAACCACCAAAGTGAAGCCCTGACGAGCGAAAAACCCCAATTTGTCAAATCGAACGAAGGATGAGAGTAGGTCATTGGGATTCCTAAATCGTCAGGAACAGGCTAGGATTTAACCAATGAAATGTTCATTTGAATTTTGAGGACTAAAATGAAGTTATTTACTGCTTGGTTCTTATTACACATCACTCTGATGCTTTCTTCGTTTGCAAATGCCCAGGAATCTGGCGAAATGTTACTCTTTGACAAAAAGCCTAACTTAAAGATGAAACTCACCCGTAGTACTTTGCAAAAATCGGCGGAAGACGTTCTGTATGAATCCCCGATAAGCAAAAAAGCAGCCAACCCTTTAACCGGGTCCCTTTTCAACGGCACCCTTGCCAACACCAATCTGACTCTGCACTTAAGTTATGAACAGGATGACGGTAAGTGGAGCAAGTGGCTGGATGGCAAGATGAAAATATTTGAAAATGGACGCTTTTGGGCCAAGTTTGATCTCGAGAACACATCCTCACAAAAAATCAAATACCGGTTTGTTAATCGCGGAATCAGGCCGCCCGCGGGCATAGAGATTTATGCCGTCGAAGGCGTTTATATCAAGTCAATTGAAAAAAACGGCCATGTTCCTCAGCGAGTTCCAAAGAGGATTCGGTATGTGCAAATTGATAGCACTCCCAAACCCGCTGTCGTTAGCCGCGAGCAATGGGGAGCAAAGCCGCCCGTTGGCAATTACATCCCGCATAATCCATTTCAATTTGCTCAGTTTATTCAGGATTTTCAACAATCTTGGTCCGTCCATTCGGTCAGACCAAGAAGGGGTTGACAGGAACAGCATTCAAGTTCTTCTGATATTCCGGACCAGTTTGAATTGAGTGAGAATTATCCCAATCCATTCAACCCGACAACCACACTTCGATTTACGGTTGCAAATAAAGCACAACGTGTCATATTGATAATTTATGACATCCTCGGAAGAGTTGTGCGCGTTTTGGCAGATGAAATCCTGAGCGCAGGAGAGCATCGCGTACAATGGGACGGCAAGAATCAGAAGGGAATTCAAGTCGCAAACGGAACGTATGTCTACAAACTTAAAGCTGAGAATTTTGTTGATGCCAGAAAGATGATCTTGTTGAAATAGTGTCATACGACCATTCTAAAATTGCAATTTTGATCCATCGACTAAAAGAGGGAGTGAAAATGTCAAATTATAAATCACAGATGGGCCGGTCTTTCAATTACCTGCTGATTCTCGTTCTCTTGTTACCTGGCTGCAAGTCTCTGGAAGTGGAATTGCAACAGGTGCAGACCGTCGTACACCGCGTTGGCAAGCAACTCGTCCCGGATAAACGCCATGGTCTTTTCGATATCAAAGCCACGGCACAAGGCTCTCGTATAACCTTGACGGGAGAAGTTCTGAGCTCGGACGTCTCCCAAACTCTTTTAGATAGTCTTAGAAAGGCTTTCCCAAAACTGAACTTTGAAGACTCAATTGCCGTCCTGCCTGAGGGAGAACTTAGTCGGACCGGCTTTGGCATCGTCAAGATCAGCGTGGCAAACCAAAGACGGGAACCTCGCTACCAGGCAGAGTTGGTCAATCAGGCTTTTCTTGGTACCATTGTGCGCGTCTTTAAGACTGAAGGTAGCTTCTACTTTGTGCAAAACCAAGATAAGTATCTTGGCTGGATGAGCAAAGGCTCGCTGACGCTTGTTGATTCTGCAGGGGTGGCCACGTGGCAGAATGCCGATCGCATGATCTGCATTGCGAACTACGATGTTGTTGTCCACATAGACGGATCTGGGAAAGAAGTGCTTGTCGATCTTGTGCCCGGTGCGACATTAAAACGGTTAGGCCGGCACGCAGGCTTCATTAAAGTTGAGACGCCGGACAAGCGAATTGGTTATGTGAAAAAAGAATCGCTTATCGAAGAAGAGGCGCTCAAAGCTGTCCAGGCAACTCGGGACCGGATTATTCAGACCTCAAAACGTTTTCTTGGGGCGCCGTATCTCTGGGGCGGCACTTCCCCAAAAGGCTTCGACTGCTCAGGTTTTGTTCAGACTGTTTTTAAACTGAATAACCTTTCCCTGCCACGTGATGCCAGCCAGCAGGCCAACGAGGGCGTCGCGGTTGAGCCTGGTGAAGATTTCGAAAATTTACAACCTGGCGACCTGGTCTGCTTTGGAAAACGTCCGGAAAGAATCTCGCATATCGGCATCTATTTAGGCGATCAGCTTTACATTCACTCATCTTTTTCTGTACACGTAAATAGTTTTGACAAAGAACACCCGCTTTACAACGATTACCGGTACAAGAGATTTCAAAAAGTTAGAAGGTTGCTTAACCAGGCTGGTGATTGACCGAAAACTCATTTTTTTATGTCATTGCGAGCATTTCTGAGCGAAGCAATCTCCTTTTAGGTACGGCATTGGGTACGGCAGAAGATTGCTTCGGTCGTTCCTCCCTTGCAATGACAAACTTTTAAGAGTTTTTCGGCCAATCACTGGCCAACCTAATTATTGATAGCGCAACAGAGCCGCAATATTTAAACTTTCTGGAAGTTTGTTAGGTTGAAGATTTATTGATGTTTCCGAAACAAGATCCTTTTCGATTTGACGTAACGCAATTCGGGATTGTCACTGTCAGCGTTGCAAATCTGCGCCAGCACCCGCTGTTTCAATCCGAATTGATCGACCAACTCATCCTGGGCTCGGTTGTTCCGGTTTTCGAAGAGCAAAATGATTTTTACCTCGTCCAGAATTGGGATGGCTACCGTGGCTGGCTTAGCAAAGCCTCTCTCGTGTTAAAACCGAGAGATGAGGCTCAACAATGGCACAATGAAGCGACGTTGCTTTTTATTGCCGACCACGGCTGGGTTCGTTGTAAAGCGGATTTGTCTTCGGAGCCTCTCACGGATTTGGTTCTATTTGCGAATCTGAAAGAACGGGGTAGCCTGGAAAAGTTTTCGCATGTCGAGTTGCCGGACGGTCGCCGCGGGTATATCCCGGCTTCTCAAACAGACGGTGAGGTACGATCAAAGCCGCCCCAAGCAACCGGCGCCTCCATCGTGTCTGCGGCGCGCAGATTCTTGGGTGTATCCTATCTCTGGGGTGGCACCTCACCGAAGGCCTTCGACTGCTCCGGACTGGTACAGACCGTGTTTCGACTGCAAGGACTTTACCTGCCTCGCGACGCCAACCAGGTGATCGAGTTGGGCGAGGAGATTCCAATAGGGAGTTACGATAACCTTCGAGCCGGAGATCTGCTTTTCTTTGGTAAAACCCAGCATCGGATCACCCATGTTGCCATCTATATGAGTGACAGCCTCTACATTCACGCAGATGGCAGGGTTCGAATAAATAGTCTGGAGCCTGCAAACGACTTTTATAACGAACATCGGCACAAGACTTTACTAACCGCTAAACGATTGATTTGATATGGCCGAAAACACCAAAATCCATTTTGAAGTTCGGCGTTTACGCCTGAAGCAAACCTGGACCATCGCTCGCGGCTCCTCTGACTATCGGGACAATGTATTTGTCACGTTGGAACGCAATGGCGTCATTGGCTACGGCGAAGCCGCTCCCAATCCTCGCTACGGGGAAAGCGCTGATACCGTGGTGCAATTCCTCAAAAAGGCTGTGCCGGTGCTGGAAAAGAATGACTGGCTTCACTTGGTTGATGTCAACGCGGCCATTTCGGGCCTTGAGTCGGGCAACTTTTCCGCAAAAGCTGCGATCGACATTGCTCTTCTGGACTGGTTCTGTAAATCGCATGCCATTCCGTTGTATCAACACCTCGGATTGGACCCACTAAAAACAGCGGTAACCTTCTATTCTATCGGAATCGATTCTCCACATAAGATAAAAGAGAAGGTGCAGCAGGCACGTGATTTTCCAATCCTCAAAATCAAAGCGGGCCTCGAAAATGATGAGGAAGTCATTGCTGCCGTCCGGAGCGTGACCGACAAGCCGATATGCATCGACGCGAACGAAGGGTGGCGCGACAAACACGTAGCACTCGAAAAGTTGCAATGGTTGCAGGGCCAAAACGTCGAGTTCGTAGAGCAACCCATGCACGCAGACCAGCTTTCCGATATCGCCTGGTTGCGGGAGCGTGCGGAGCTTCCCATCATCGCCGATGAAAGCGTCATACGCGCGAACGACATTCCAAATCTCGCGAGGGCGTTCGATGGCATCAACATCAAGCTGATGAAAGCCGGTGGCATTCAGGAGACGCTGCGCATGATTTGGCTGGCCAAAAGCCTGGACATGAAAATCATGCTCGGTTGTATGATTGAAAGCTCCGTGGCGGTTTCAGCCGCTGCACAGTTGAGCCCCCTGGTAGATTACGCAGACCTCGATGGCAACCTACTCATCGATAACGATCCATTCAGCGGAGTCACGGTTGAACAAGGCAAGTTGATTTTACCCCAGGAACCGGGCATTGGGGCAACACCAAATGATTAAAGCTAGGGACGACTAAATCAATTTTCATCTTATCAGGCATCTTAGGACCAAAGTTTTTGTGAATACAGCGTAGGATAGTTGACAATTTTATCTTTTCCCATTATGTTTCATTTCATAATGTTTCGTAACAACCAAATTTAAGGAAACTAAATGGCCTCTCTTCTAACGAAAGCACTTATGTTCTCTTTCTTTTTTCCATTATTCTCCGAGTTATATTGTCAAAAGCGCATCACCCGCACTTGGCAATATGAGTTGATCAGATCCGAGGAGTTCGCGAGACCTGTAAAATCGTGGGTTTTTTCCAAAGGAAAAGAGAACAGCGGCTCAGCAATGGTCGCAGTTCAAGAAAACCAAATTAGATGGATGAACGATGTCGGATCTAAGATGCTCGATTTGCCGGAGGGGTATTTAAATACGGCGTTTTCAAAAGTTGGACATTATTTTGGCGTCATTCACTTAATCGAACCACCTAAGAAGAACAATCGAAATAAAATATTGCAAATAGACATTTATACTTCTTCGGGTGAAAAACGTTACTCACTAAATAGAAATCAATATTACGATGATTCCATCCCTTCGATCGTCATTTCGAATTTGGATGGTTCTGTAATAATGGGAAAAAACAGCGTTGGTAAACTCTGGTTTTACCGCGAAGATGGTGAACTCAGCAAGCAGGTTGAGTTATTCCCGGATGCCTCATATGATTTGGAGAGAATTCTGCATTTGGATTTAAGCGAAGATGGCGCACGCCTTGCCGTAGTCGCCAGCAAACGCGGGGCGTCTCACTTAGGTTCTGAAGCGCCTCATCCATCAGGCGAGCCCCACCTGTTTCTCTTCACTCACAACGGAGATGAGCTTTGGAGAAAGGCATTGCCAGATTTCAACAGTTCAGCCACGGCTATTTCGAAGAATGGCGACCATATCATCGCAAACAGTTACACGGTGGATACACAAGGTAATCTACAGAAACAGTCATTGCTGTTTAATGATAATGGAGAAAGAATTGCCAGCTTTGATTTACTTTTCAAATACGCCCACTTTTCGCCTGATTCAAGATTTTTAATCTTAGCTGAAAATACCAAAGCACATGTCGTAGAATTATCCACAGGCCGCACTGTGTGGAGCGACAACGTTTCCCGCAAGCAAGGGATGATAACGGCCGTGCGCCTCGCAAACAACGCAGACGTCGCTGTATTGCTCATTGCCAAAAATGAGTTTAGAGAGGGTGGGTTTGTTTTTACAAATTCCCGATTAAGGGTATTGGATCGCTCCGGGGCTCTCCATCAAGACATTGCAATAAAAGATGAAATTTTTAGAAAACCGGCCCTGAAGTTATCGCCCGACCACCGGCACATTACAGTTGGATTCGAGAATTCCTACCGCATTTATGAGGCCAACAAATGAGCTTGAAAAGATATCATAAAGCACGCTTTTGTCTCATTTTAATTTTATTAGGTTCAGCCAAATTCATATTTGCGCAGCCTCAATTTCCTTGGCCGGTCACACCATTTAACCAGAGTCACCAAATTACCGGAAATTTCGCTGAGTTTCGCGACACCGGCAGTGCTGATCATTTTCATAACGGCACGGATATCCCTAAGCCAGACGGTTCCCCGGTTTACCCGGTCAAGGATGGTATCGTGACCAACATCGGACCGGTTTCAACACAGGGGTCCAATGCATTTGTCCGCGTACAGGATGTCGCCTACGTTCATATCGGCCCGAATCCTTCGCTGGCTGTTGGCGATTCCGTTTTTGCTTCGGAAACGGTATTAGGCACAATTCTTTCAGGCCTAGGGCATGTTCACTTCACCAACGGCTTCGTAGGAGCTGAAAAGAACAGCATGCTTATGAATAGCGGCCTCACGCCCTTAAATGATCCCTGGTCCCCGATCATCCGATTTGTCCGCTTTTATCAAAATAATACAATCGAGCGTTTTCCGACAAATCAATTGAGTGGGCTGGTCGACATTGTCGTAAAAGTCGATGAGCAGAACGGCCCCCCGACTTCCCGCCTCTCCCGACGTAATAATGGCACTTACAAAATAGGCTATAAAATTCTCTCGTCGGATACCAGCGAGGTCATATTTGAGCCATCAAACGGCGGCCTTCGCTTTCAGTTCGACACCAAGCCGAGCAACTCCAATATACATCGGGTCTTCTTTGACCCACTCTCAAGTACGAGCAGCCATGTATACATTGTCACAAATGATATCACAAGAGACAATTTCTGGAATACTGCCGCGATTCCCGAAGACACGTACGTTGTTATGGTGTTCACCGAAGATACTCGCAACAATGCCGATACGATGTACGTCTCGGTAGAAACCACAGATGCGGATTTGATCCCACCGTCCCAGCCGGTTCTGCGCTTTGTTAAAGAGATTCAGAATGGATTCACTGTGAGTTGGTTTCCCAATACCGATGAAGACTTGTTGGGGTATCGACTCTTTTTCAGCTTCGATAACAAGACTTGGTCTTTGTTCAGGGACGAGCGATCTCTTAATGCGACTCAACAGGACACGTCCATCAACCAGGTTTTAAATCGTGATGTCTATTTTCGATTGACAGCGGTTGATGATGCTCCCCAACCTAATGAAAGCATCGCGTCGGATGTGTATGGATTGAGCAACGGCTCATTTACAGAGAAAGTCTTAATCGTCGATGGATTTGACAGAACCTCAGGGGGAAGCTGGAACGAACCCAACCATTTCTTCGTGTTTATACATGGCAGCGCAATTGTTGCTAACGGCTTTAGCTTCGACACGGCGCCGAACGAATCCATCGTGAATGGGATCATTGATTTAAACGACTATGAGGCTATATTTTGGTTTTTGGGCGATGAATCAACCGATGATGAGACGTTTAGTACAGCCGAACAAAATTTGGTGAAGGATTATTTGGAAGGCGGCGGCAGGCTATTTGTAAGTGGGTCAGAAATAGCCTGGGATCTGGATCAAGATAACGCTTCATCGGCTTCAACGCCAGCCGACGAACAATTCTTGCATGAGTATCTAAAAGCAGATTATGTCGCAGATGATTCACAGATTCTTTCTGTCACCGGTGTGGAGGGGACGATATTCGAAGGGCTAAGTTTTGATTATGGGGTCAATCCCTATCCGGAAGATTTTCCCGATGTCATCAATCCTTTTGGTGGTGGTGTCACAGTCAATCTAACATATAATGCTTCCCAAAATGCGGCGATTCAATATCAAGGCCTTTTTGGCAACAGCAGCATTCCCGGGAAGTTGGTGTACTTAGCTTTTCCTTTTGAAACCATCACCGGTGAGGAAAATCGAATTGAGGTAATGGGGCGCGTTTTGGGATTTTTCTTTGAAACCACCTCAGTTGAATCTCCTGACGATACAAATGTCTTACCATCCAGGTTTGCTCTGTTGCAAAACTATCCGAACCCATTTAATCCCCAAACCACAATTGAATATCAATTGCCAGCGACTGGCCACGTCACATTGACCATCTACAATGCCCTTGGACAGAAAGTCCGTACGCTGGTTGATGATGTGGCTCCTGCTGGTAATTACAAAAAAGTCTGGGATGGCCTTGATGATAATCTTAATCCGGTTGCAAGCGGAGTGTATTTAGTTAAGATGAAGGTTGACGCGGTTCATTCATCGAGAAAAGAGGAATTCCAAAAGACTCAACCCAT
>JAABYK010000401.1:0-743 GCA_011775825.1 Candidatus Zhuqueibacterota bacterium
CTGCGTTGCCCCGCTTTGCGGGATTCGCATCTGATTTTTTAAATTAGGGTGCAGCACAGGCCTCCGGTAAATGCTCACATACTCCATGTATGCTGAGAACAACGACTTTCCCGACTTGTCCCGCCATAGCCCGAAACTTGTCGAAGGGCGACNNAGGAAGCAAACTCAGGGAACTTAATGAGTACGGTATCAAATGGGCAGTTATGGCAGACCCGGATGGCAATGAGTTTTGCTTGGTCCAGCACTCCAAGTAGTGTCGCGAGCGGATCAAAATAACTGCAAGCAGAATGAATTTCGTGTTGGAATNNCAGGATGCAGTTTGTGTAGGAATGAGCTAAAAATTTTCTGGAGGAGACCATGAAAACACTTGTGACTTACTATTCTGAGAGCGGAAACACCGAGAAATTGGCAAAGGCAATTTATGAAGGTTTGGAAGCAACAGAGAATGAAATCGCGAAAATCAGTGAAGAAAAAAACTTTGACGACTATGATGTTATTTTTGTCGGCTTCCCGGTTCATGGCAGCAGTGTGCCACCAAAGGCGGAAAAATGTATAAAGCGTATCCCGGAAGGCAAAATGCTGGCTTTTTTTGGCACACATGGTTCTCTTCGAGGAGGCCCGCTAGCTATTTCGGCATTCCATTATGCGATCACTTTGGCGCCTAAGGCAAATATCATCGGGACCTTTGGGTGCCGCGGTGAGGTCAAGGCCAGTCTGCTGGAGGGGCTCATGAATAAAGCCGA
>JAABYK010000401.1:890-1045 GCA_011775825.1 Candidatus Zhuqueibacterota bacterium
CTTACACGCACTCTTGCAATCATGGAAAAGGCGAGATCCGCTGCGGTTTCGCCTTTTCTTCAACGTTTTGCCAAAAACAAAACACTTCAAGCAAAATCATATATACCCCTGAGTTATCATACATAATATAATCCATTCTTTTGAAAACTTACCAG
>JAABYK010000613.1:0-251 GCA_011775825.1 Candidatus Zhuqueibacterota bacterium
CGGAAAAGAGCGGGGGATTTCCCGCCTTGCACTTATCCATCACGTTTGGACAACGGGGAGAAAATGGACAGGCGTGAAATTCTTGCCTCAAATCTGGCGGGACCCCGTGAATGGTTGCCAACCGTTTCTTATCTCTAGAATCGACACGGGGAATTGATTTGAGCAAAGCGTTGGTGTAAGGATGGTCTGGTTGTTTGTATAAGGCGTCAACCGGCGCTATCTCTACCAGGTATCCGGCGTACATAACGGCT
>JAABYK010000613.1:352-879 GCA_011775825.1 Candidatus Zhuqueibacterota bacterium
TTGCATGAAAGGGCCATCGCGATCATGATTCTTTGACGTTGTCCACCCGAAAATTGGTGAGGATACTCACCCAATCGATTGGGAGCATCGGCGATACCGACCAAGTTTAGCAACTCAATCGCCCTATCGTCCGCTTGTCGGTCATCCATGCCAAGGTGCAACTTAAGCCCCTCAGTCATTTGGTGGCCGATTGTTAAGACAGGGTTTAGCGATGTGAGTGGATCCTGGAAAATCATGGCGATTTCCCTACCACGAATTCGACGCATTTCTTCGTTCGAAACCTTTAGCAGGTCACGGCCGTTAAACAACACCTCGCCTGCTACAATCTTCCCTGGTGGTGTTGGAATGAGCTTCATCAGTGAAAGAACACTAACCGATTTTCCACAACCACTTTCCCCCACTAAAGCCATTGATTCCCCCTCATCTAGCGTATAGGAAATACCATTTACGGCATTAACAATACCCTCTTCTGTATAAAATTTCGTTACCAGGTTTCTTACTTCAAGTAAGTGAGACATTGCAACCTA
>JAABYK010000613.1:977-1252 GCA_011775825.1 Candidatus Zhuqueibacterota bacterium
TGATGCGGACGGTTTTCAAGTAAGCGGCTATTATTATTCTTAGCTGCTTACTTAGCGGGCGATTTTGTGTGAATAGTTAATGGGGTTGTGAGCCTGCCTGTTTATCTGACATCACACCCCCGTTTTTAAGGTACAATTGCCCAATTTCAGTATGGCATAAATGCAGACTCTGCTATAGTGACGAATAACACTTTTCCGAAAGTAAAAAGTCACTCACTTACATTTTTATTTTTCCTGTAGATGCATTTCGAAAAACTCCCCAATCGCAACCCAAA
>JAABYK010000262.1:0-1566 GCA_011775825.1 Candidatus Zhuqueibacterota bacterium
TGACGACTTATTTCATGAGCAACAGCCTGGTATAGCTTGGGATCTGAATTTCTTAAATGCTCCAAATTTAACTTCTCGCAAAGTCAAAATTTCTAAAGTCTAATAAATCCAATTGTAGCATTCACCTTCGGCTTTTGTCTGCCCCTTGTGCATGAACTTGTCTTCCTTGGTTGGCAAAACAGGCTTGAGATAATCTCTGTGTCGCTTTGCCTCGGTTCTAAACTCAAGGTCTTGTGCAGCCTTGCGATATTTTTGGTCCGCCAATTCGTAAACTAGCTTATCGTTGAAATCGACGTCTCCCCCTTTTGCTTCAACGCAATTCTCTGCCGCCGCTTCATAAACTTCTCCCAACGCAATCCAGCCAAGTCCAAAATCTCGATCGACGGCCAATGCCTTATTGGCATATACCCTTGCGGTGCGGAATTGCCCTAATTCTTTATAAGACCGGCTTATTTCAGCCAGGATTCTTTTGTTCTCAGGCTCAATTTCAATGATCTTCCTAAAGATCTCTATGGCATCTCGATACTGTTCAAGTCTCTGATATGAGGTTCCAACATATTGTAAGGCACCTATATCGCCAGGAGAGAGCTCCAGGAATTCATTAAATCTCTCAATTGCTTTTTCATAGTTTCCTTGCTCGAAATACATCTTTCCAAGCTCAAAACGAACTTGAGAGTTTTGAGGATCTTTTTGCCTTATTTTTTCTCTCTCCTGAATGACCTTTTCAATATCGCCCGTAGAAGCGATTAAAGCCGTTTTGTTATTCTGAGCTTCCAAATTGTCAGGATCGAGTTCAAGGACCCTGTCATAGGCACTAATTGCATCTTCGATTCTTTCTACCTTTACATAAAGAGAGGCGAGTTGCATCCAGTCCCGCTCGGACTCCGGCTCGAGTTCTACAACCGTTTCATAGTGCGAAATTGCATCCTCTATTTGTCCCCTTTGCGTTTGGAAGAAACCTACCATGCGATGCAAATGCACGTCTTCCGGATGTTCTTTGAGACCCAATTCATAAACGTACTGAGCGCTATCCGGATCCTGCAATTTGAAATAGCTATCGCCTAGATAACGATAAACCTTGGGAAATTTGTCGATGGTATCGATTTTTGTTACTTTCCAGAAATGCTTGATGGCATCTCGATATTGCTTGTTTTTGTAATTTTCCCAGCCAAAACTCCAATACTTGGCTAGCTCCATCAAGTACTTTTGTCGTTCCGCTTTGGAATTGGCATCATCGCCTTTGTCATTTTCCTGCGCAAAACAATTTACTGCCAAAGACAAGGACAAGACAGTAACCACTACGCTTACCCCCATTCGGGAACCGTCTCCAAACATTCCCTTAATAAACTTTTTTAATAACACGGTTTTACCTCCAAATTCTCATTAGCATTTGAAGATGGATTTCACGTTTGTCTTAAATTAGAGCATAACAATAATTTGACTAAAAAGCAAGAAAATTGTTACGGAATACTATCTTCGCCCCCCACGATAAAACCACTTGTTTCCCACAGTGACGGTACCGGTGACTCTGACAATGGTTTCTCTAAAAGGATTGCTTGTGTCTGA
>JAABYK010000262.1:1601-3209 GCA_011775825.1 Candidatus Zhuqueibacterota bacterium
CCCAGCCCGACTGAACCAAACAGTTCAGTGACCTCTTCGCCCATTGGTTCTTCTATACCAAGATCTCGATAAAATATTCCGGCGCGATAGGCCGTCCGGCTAAAGAATGAATCACGCTGGTCTCCTCTTGCTGAATACTCAATGCCCGCCCCGATTCGAACGCTGTTGTTTACCAATCCATCTATGCCAAATTCACTCCATTTTTGCAGGTAAAAGTCTACACCAAAAAGCAATTTCTTGGCAAATTCGATAGAAGTGCCTCCACCAAAAGCGAGTGGTATTTCAAGATCTCTATCAGCAAAGTCTGAGAATTTGGCCACGCCTCTCAGTGTGACAGTCTTATTTGCATCCAAAGTTACGGAAGGGCTAAAGACCCCTCCTATGTTCCAATCTGGCAAGATTTCAAAAACAATTCCAAACCTGACATTGCCTGCGGTGAAGCTTTGTGCAACTTCGTCTCGTGTATCGAAAAATTCTGGATCAACAAAGTCCACGCGATAGATATTCCGAAGTACGCCAAAATAAAAGAGACCGGTCACACCTAAAGACAACTTATCGAACGGTCGCACAGCTAAGCTAAAAAATGCTGTGTTCACACCGCCATCACCGGATACGGTCTCTGTCCGGGTAGGCTCGCTGTTCAAGAAGGAAAAGTCCACGGTACTATAGGGGTTGACTCCGAGTGCCATTGTTATACGATTCTGTTTAAGTGGAATCGCAAACTGCACTCCAAAAATATTTGAGTCTGTAATGTTCGCATCTTGAGACAAGCTTTTCAAATCCGCGGACTCGTGTAAAAAGTTGCCGTTAATGGTCGTGAGCGAGAGATCAACCAACGTAGCCGGGTTCAAGTAGTTAACAGTCAAGTTATCGCCAAAAGATAACCCCACACCACCCATTCCCGCTGCTCGACCGCTGGTAAAATAACGCACCAATCCAATGCCTTTTGATGAGTAGAATGAACCTCCATGAATTGGGCTGACAATGCAGGCCAAAAGGAATACACAAACAGCAGACTTAAAGCATGGCTTTATCATATCTCGAAAACCGTTAACGATTAAGGATTCGAAGGGGCAGTGGTAAAATCAAGTTCCAGTTTAGGTGCAAACTCTGACTGATCACTGGAACGAAAGGCCACTCGTGAGATATCAAAACCTGGTGTCAGAGTTCTGATCACAAAGCCGTGATTTTCAGCCCTTTCACTCACCCAAGCCTGAATCAGCCTTCGGAAAACATCTCTGAAGCTTTCGTTTGGGATGACAATTGACGTAGTCGATTGTGTTATGGTTTCGGAAACCGAAGCGGCCAATGAATCGACTTTTAAGTCGTTCGGGGACTCAAAAGGCTTTGCCAACCGATTAAGCTGAATCGTGATTCCGTTCGTCAACTGACTCACGCCATTGTCTTTTATAATGGACAAATCACCTAACACATTTAATGTCAAAGTCGCCTGATTAATCGTAGATTCTCGTGGAATGCTTGAAAGATCAAATTTGAGCACAATCTGGCGACTGAAGACATTGTCGACATACAAAGGGCCATGTGGCGGCTCTGCAAGTTTCCGCGGCAAATAGGCATCCTCGTTGGCATTAATCGATATGGTCTTTG
>JAABYK010000262.1:3245-13338 GCA_011775825.1 Candidatus Zhuqueibacterota bacterium
TCTTTGATAAAACGACTATCCGACGAAAAATCAATAAACACACCAAACCTGTTGAACATGGACGTAGAGTCTGTAAGTGATTCAATGACTTCAGGGGCAAGGTCAAAACTGACAATTTCAACGTCTAAATCCTCTCCACTTGCTGGTTCTCGATCTACAGAAAGGATTTCGCTGCTTGCGAGTGGGTTTGGATCGAATGCATCCTGGAAATTTTCAAACGAAACCGTAGATTCATCCCAATCCGAAGTTACCTGGTGAACTGTGGCGGTGAAGGCCGTTTTGTCTCTGGTTTCCCCGACAATCGCATTTGTTCTCAGCAGAATTGTCGCATCGATCACCTCCACTGTATCGGGGATACTATCGAACTTCAGTAATATCCGTGTCTCGATGTCCCGAAAGGCTCCGAGCAACAAAAACGGACTGGACCCGGTGTTCGTTACAGTATCCCTAAAGGTGACCTCTTCCAACGTGCCCAATAAAGTTCTGTCGATCTCGCCGCGATCATCAGGATCAAAACCTTGATTTGGGTCAAATCCTTGTATCGGCGCGTCCTGTGTGCAACAGACAAAAAGTATAAGACCAGCTAAAGATACAGGAACGAGCCTTGTCGACCTAAACATTGGAAAGTTCTTAGTATTTTGTATATTCCGGGGATTCGTTCTTCCATACAATCTTTCCTGACTTTACGACCGTTTGTGCAAGATTCGCCCCGAAATGGTAGGGAATATATTTGTAATTTGGTACATCCCAGATTACCAAGTCAGCTTCCTTATCTACTTCAAGAGTCCCTAACAAGTTCCCACGATTTATGGCTAAGGCCGCATGATAGGTTACCGCCGTGAAAGCCTGTGCCGGAGTAAACTTCAGTTTTAAACAACTCAAGGTGCAAATAAGAGGCATTGATTCAGACATGTAGGTGCCAGGGTTAAAATCCGTGGCGATGGCGACCGGTAAGCCCGATTCCAGCATACGCTTTGCAGGAGCATATCGATCCTTTCCCAAAAAGAATACCGCACCCGGTAACATCACCGGCACAACCTGACTGTCCAGCATATCTTGCCAATCTTTTTCGGTGGAAAACTCCAGATGGTCGGCGGAAACCGCTCCAAGTTCAGCGGCCAGGGCTGTGCCGCCATTATGGGTTAACTGATCGGCATGGATTTTCAAACCAAAACCCAAATCCTTTGCCGCCTGCAAGATCTTTCGAGATTCTTCTACGTTGAAAACGTGCGATTCACAAAACACGTCACAGAAATCTGCTAATTTTTGATTTTGAACCAAAGGCATCATTTCTTTGATGACCAAATCGATGTAGTCGGATCTGTTGGACTGATATTCATCAGGTACTTCATGAGCGCCCAGGAAAGTAGCCACCAAGTCCAGAGAATGAACACGATTTGCCTCACAAATAACTTCAAGTGACTTGAGTTCATCTTCCACTGAGAGTCCATAACCGCTTTTGGCTTCGATAGTAGTTGTACCATGCGAGAGGAAGCGATCCAAACGGGGTAACATTTCTGCCAAAAGTTCATCCTTGGATGCCTGTTTGAGGCTGCGAACGCTAGCTTTGATCCCACCACCTGACCTAGCAATCTCCTCGTAAGTTTTTCCCATGACCCTCATCTCAAATTCATCCTCGCGAGTACCGTGAAAAACCGGATGCGTGTGGCAATCAACAAAACCTGGCGTCACAGTTTTGCCGTTACAATCGATAACTTGAGCAGATTCTTCAAGTTCAATCTCAGAGGCTTCCTTGTTGTTTTCCGCAACGAAGACTATCTTGCCGCGATGGGCAGCCAAGACAGCATTCTCAATCACTATGAATTTTGCAGGAACAAATTCTGGGCTGCCCAATGGGGTCGCTAATTGAGCGTTTTTCAGCAAAAAATCGGCTTTCAAAATCTTAATTGTCTGTTCTGGTTAGCTAAACTAAAACACTTATTGAAGAAAGGGTACTTTGACCCCCTTCTTGAGAGCGGTATTCCTGGCTTCCTCATATCCTGCATCAGCGTGTCTTGCCACACCGATTCCAGGATCATTGGTGAGAACTCTCTCCAGGCGTGAAGCGGCATCTGGTGTTCCGTCGGCAACCATGACCTGCCCAGCATGGATCGAGTTTCCAATTCCGACCCCCCCTCCATGGTGAACGGATACCCAGGTCGCACCCGATGCGGTGTTAAGCAAAGCATTCAAAATTGGCCAATCAGCAACGGCGTCTGATCCATCCTGCATACCCTCCGTTTCTCTATTCGGAGACGCCACAGCGCCCGTATCCAAATGGTCTCTACCAATGACGATAGGTGCTTTGACTTCTCCCTTTTGCACCAATTCATTTATGGCCAGACCAAACTTTGAACGCTCTCCGTAGCCTAACCAACAAATCCTTGCAGGCAAACCTTGGAAAGCGATTCTTTTTCCAGCCAAACGTATCCATCGACCGAGGGCTTTGTCCTCGGGAAACAACTTTAACACCAACTCATCGATTCTACGGATGTCCGCCTCATCGCCAGAAAGGGCGGCCCATCTAAACGGTCCTTTGCCCTCACAAAACAGGGGCCGGATATAAGCAGGAACAAAACCGGGAAAATCGAACGCATTTGTCACGCCAGCTTTAAATGCTTGGCCACGGAGATTATTCCCATAATCAAACGTGATCGCACCCATCTTTTGCAGTTCAAGCATGGCCTGCACGTGTTTACTCATCGAAACGTAGCTTCTCTCAATGTATTCCCTTGGATTCTCTTTTCTGAGTTTTAAGGCACCCTCATAAGAGATACCGGCTGGGACATAACCGTTTAGCTCATCATGGGCAGACGTCTGATCTGTTAGGACGTCGGGAACGACCTTTCGCGCAACCAATTCCGGCAAGACGTCTGCACAATTTCCAACCAAGGCTACCGAAATGGCTTCCTTTTTCTCCCTGGCTGCCAAAACAACTCTGAGTGCCTGGTCGAGATCGTCAGCCATTTTATCGCAGTAGCCAGTCTGCAAACGTCGCTCAATTCTTTTGCGGTCTACTTCAACCCCGAGAAAGGCTGCGCCGTTCATTGTAGCGGCCAACGGCTGCGCTCCCCCCATGCCTCCCAACCCACCTGACACGAGCAGTTTACCTCTCAAATCAGCACCGAAGTGCTTATGAGCGGCGGCGGCAAAAGTCTCGTATGTGCCTTGCAAGATTCCTTGAGTACCAATGTAGATCCAGCTTCCGGCTGTCATCTGACCGTACATAATCAGCCCCTTATCTTCCAAATCGCGGAAGTTTTCGGGAGTCGCCCAAGCCGGCACAAGTAACGAATTGGCAATTAGCACCCTGGGTGCAAACGTATGGGTCTTGAAAACCCCCACGGGCTTTCCTGATTGAATTAACAGCGTTTCATCATTTTCCAATTCCTTTAGCGCACTGACAATTTGCTGGTAGCANNTCCTGACCCCATCCCTTGCAGGACAACTTCAGGCCGCGAGGCGCTTTGACCGGAACATATTTCTCCTCCATGATGAAACTGTCTTAGATAATTAATGTTTTTTAAATAAAAAAAGCCGACTGCAAAAACAACAATCGACTTCGGATTATTGAAAGTTTCATTCTGTAATCATACTAGATGATCTATTCCGCTTCTTCTTCTTTCTCAGCTTCGTCTTTCTTTTTCTCTTCTTTCTTGGCTTTAGCTTCCTCTCGAGATTTCTGCTTCTCTAGCTGAACACCTTCAAATCCGACGAGCTCTAAGAGTGCAAGCTGCGCTCCATCACCTTGACGGCGCCCAAGTTTGATAACCCGTGTGTAACCACCGTTTCTATCTTGATATGCAGGCGCTATCTCATCAAACAGATTCTTGACCACGTTTTTGTCATCTATTCTTCTCAGCACTTGCCTACGATCCGCCACAGTACCTCGCTTGGCAAACGTAATCAGTTTATCAACCTCTTTCCTGACTTGTCTAGCTTTCGCGGTCGTCGTTTTAATTTGCTTATGTTTAAACAACGCTGATGCAACGTTTGCAAACAAGGCTCGTCTATGACTCGCCGTTCTGCCTAACTTTCTACCCACCTTTTTGTGTCGCATGTTACTCGCTATCGCCTTTTAAATATTTTTCTGTATCCATACCAAAATGAAGTCCTTTTTCCTCGAGAATCTTAGTCAGTTCTTGTAGAGATTTCCTACCAAAGTTTCGAAATTTCAGCATCTCCTGCTCATCTCTTTTGACCAAATCCCCAATTGACTTGATGTTGGCAGCCATCAAGCAGTTGTAAGACCGAACAGACAACTCCAACTCATCCACTGGCATCTTCANNTCGAAATTGATGAAAATCTGGATGTGATCTTTTAATATCTTTGCTGCATACGTCAACGCATCATCCGGCGTCATACTGCCGTCTGTTTGTACCTCCAGCAAAAGCTTTTCATAATCGGTCCTGTCTCCCAATCGGGTATTCTCCACATGGTAAGAAACATTCTTGATTGGAGTATAAATTGCATCAATAGGAACGGCACCGATTGGCTGATCAGCTTGCTTATTCTGTTCCGCTGGTACATAGCCATGACCACGCGTGATTCGCAATTCCATCTCGAACTCTGCGTCATCGTTCATTGTCGCAATATGATGATCCGGATTGAGCACCTCAAACTCGGTGGACCCATTCTGTATATCACCTGCTTTGAATTCGCCCGGTCCTTTCAAATGAACCACGACTTTATCCGGTCGCTTATCCAGCAGCTTAAAACGAACTTCCTTCAAGTTCAAGATCACCTCTGCGACGTCTTCTACTACGCCGGGAATTGTCGAGAGTTCATGCAGTACGCTGTCAACACGTATCATGCTAATTGCAGCGCCGGACAGAGAAGAAAGCAGGACTCTGCGTAAAGCATTTCCAATTGTGACGCCAAACCCTCTTTCGAGCGGTTGAAGAATGAACTTCCCATACGTACTCGTGTAGGTAGCTTCATCCAATTCAATGCTTTCTGGCATTTGCAAATTAGGCCAATTCATATACGAGACTTCTCCAATTAGATTATTTTGAATACAATTCTACAATTAATGATTCATTCGCCTCCAAGGGGATGTCTGCCCTTGACGGGATATTCAACAAACTGCCTTTCATGCCTGCCTTATCTAAGTCTAGCCACGGCATCAGCTTGCCGTCTCGCATCCTCTTCAGAGAGGCATGAATGGCTTCCAGTTTTTTGCTCTTTTCCTTTACTCGAACCACATCGCCTGCGTTTAGAGTATAGGACGGGATGTTAACAACCCTGTCATTCACATAGAAATGACGGTGAAGAACAAGCTGCCTTGCAGCTTTACGGGACGGTGCGAATCCTAATCGATAGATGACATTATCCAATCGACGTTCCAACAGTTGCAACAGAATTTCGCTTGTAATTCCTTTTTGGCGTTCCGCATTCGCAAACGTCTTATGGAATTGTCTTTCCAGTAAGCCGTAAATTCTTTTTACTTTCTGTTTTTCCCGCAACTGAATCTGGTACTCTGATTTTTTAAACCGTCGAGCTGTCCCGTGCTGACCCGGGGGATAAGTCCTTTTCTCCACAGGACATTTTGGAGACATACATTTCGAGCCCTTCAGAAAGAGTTTTTGCTCTTCCCGTCTACAGAGTTTACAAACTGGTCCAACGTATCTTGCCATATAGCCGTGAAACCTCCAAATACGTAAGTTTTACACTCTTCTTCTCTTGGGTGGACGGCAACCATTGTGGGGAATCGGCGTCACATCCTTAATCGCCGTAATTTCCAAACCAGTAGCCTGCAATGACCTTACAGCAGACTCTCTACCTGCTCCCGGCCCCTTAATTAGCACCTCCACTCGCTGCAGTCCTAATTCAATAGCTTCTTTTGCCGCCGCCTCGGCCGACATTTGTGCTGCAAACGGCGTGCTCTTTCTTGAACCCTTAAAACCTATCTTACCCGCTGAAGCCCAAGATATCACATTTCCATATTGATCGGCCAATGTGACGATGGTATTATTAAACGTAGCTTTTATATGAGCGACGCCGTTTGCTTCGACCTTCTCTTTCTTTCTAATTCTTTGTCTTTTTGCTTGCGCCATTTAGAATTATCCCTGTTTTCGACTCTTCTTATCTCAGATTATTATCTTCCGCGTCCTACTGCCGTCCTTTTACCTCGCCTTGTGCGAGCATTTGTGTGCGTACGCTGTCCTCGAACCGGCAATCCCTTCCGATGTCGTAATCCACGGTAACATCCAATATCCATGAGCCTCTTGACATTCATGGTTACTTCAGTGCGTAGCGCACCCTCGACTTTATAGTCTTTTGTGATAATGTCTCGGATTTTAGCAACGTCATCGTTGGACAGATCCTTAACTCGAATATCCGGGTTTACCCCAGTATCCTTGAGAATTTTTCTTGAGCTCGAAGGACCAATTCCGTAAATATATGTTAAGCCAACCTCAACACGTTTTTCTTTCGGTAGGTCAACTCCTGCTATTCTAGCCACGATATACCTCCATTATTTTCACTCATCCAACCTCATCTTAACCTTGACGCTGTTTATGCCTCGGGTTCGAGCAGATGACATAGAGTCGGCCTTTTCTGCGAATGATTTTGCAGTTGTCGCATATACGCTTTAAAGAAGATCTAACTTTCATGCTGCTCCTTACTTGTATCGGTAGACGATTCTACCCCTGCTCAAATCATATGGAGAAAGTTCCAGGCTCACTTTATCGCCCGGTAGAATCTTGATAAAATGCATCCTCATCTTGCCAGAGATATGAGCTAGCACTTGATGGCCGTTCTCCAACTCCACCCTAAAGGTGGCATTTGGCAGGGTCTCAATAATCGTTCCGTCTACCTTTATCGGTTCTTCTTTAGCCATAGAGCGTTAGTTCACTATAGTTGTTAATATGTCCGGCCAATCCTGGGTGATCACAGCCGTATGTTCAAAATGTGCAGAAGGCAAACCATCTTTTGTGATAACGGTCCAGTTATCCGATCTTGTGTTTACCTTGTGGGTTCCCAAATTCACCATAGGTTCAATTGCCAAAACCATCCCCGGCCTCAATCTCGGGCCAGAGTTTGGTGCTCCATAATTGGGGATCTGCGGATCCTCGTGCAATTTTCTACCTATTCCGTGGCCCACAAGGTCTCTCACAACGGAGAATCCAGCTCCCTCAACAATGTTTTGAATCGTATTAGAAATATCTGACAAACGTTTTCCAGCTTTTGCCTGTTTTACACCCTCGTTTAAGGCATTGAGCGTCACCTTCATCAAGCGTTTTTTTTCTGGAGAAATCTCCCCTACTGCATAAGTATTCGCACTGTCTCCAAAAAAGCCTTCGCACTCAACACCAATGTCGACACTTACAATCTCACCCTCTCTGAGGATTCGCTTTCCCGGAATCCCGTGCACGACTTCGTCTTCAACAGAGATACAAGAACTCGCCGGGAAACCGTTATAGCCCTTAAATGCAGGCCGAGCCCCCTTTGAAGTGATATATTTTTCCACCTCTTTATCGATAACGCCTGTCTCAACTCCGGGCCTGATCATGTCGCGCACAATTTCAAACGCTTCGACAACAATTTTACAACTGTTTCGAATCAATTCAATTTCGCGCTTGCTACGTATGTGTATCATTAGCCAATATCAAATCAACAGCGCTCAGGCTCGTCAAAACCGTCTTCTGCCCTTTATCTTACCCCCACCTTTCATAAAGCCATCATAGTGTCGCATCAGTAAATGCGACTCCAGTTGTTGGAGTGTATCCAGGGCAACACCGACGATGATCAAAAGCGATGTTCCCCCGTAGAAAGAAGCAAAATTAAATCCTACATTAACGAATCGAGTAATAATATACGGGAATACCGCTATTACGGCCAGACAAATAGAGCCCGGTAGCGTAATCCGGGTCAAAATATTATCAATGAATTCGGCCGTTCTTTTTCCAGGCCTTACGCCAGGTATAAAACCGCCGTACTTTTTCATATTATCTGCCACATCCACAGGATTGAATGCAATCGCCGTGTAAAAGTATGTGAAAAATATAATCAATATTCCATAGATAATCCAATATCCAATGGATTGAAAATCAAAGAATCGTGCGATTGAGTTCATCAATTCGCTGTTCGGGAAAAAAGTCAGGGCCGTTTGTGGCACAAACATAATCGACTGCGCAAAAATAATAGGCATAACGCCAGCAGTGTTGACTCGCAATGGAATGTGCGTACTTTGTCCTCCGTAAACCTTTCTCCCGACAACCCTCTTTGCATATTGGACTGGAATCTTTCGTGTCCCCTGAGTCAAAGCGACAACGGCCGCAATAGTAAGCACCATCAAACCAAGTAAGAAAACTTCCGTTAGTAACGCACGATTTCCAGCGCTGATTTGCTGATATTCATCCAAAACCGCATTGGGAAAGGTAGCAATGATACCGATAAAGATGATGAGTGAAATTCCGTTTCCAATCCCTCGTTCCGTTATCTGTTCACCAAGCCACATGATAAGAATGGTCCCGGCGCCAAGCGTGATCATCGTTAACAATCTGAAAGACCATCCAGGATTTAGAACGATTTGCAAATTGGCAGTGGTTTGGCTTTCCAGAAAGATGCTGACGCCGTAAGCCTGCATCACAGAAATCAACACTGTACCGTAGCGCGTATATTGTGTGATCTTTTTGCGACCCTCTTCCCCTTCTTTCTGAAGTTTTTGAAAATAAGGGACGACCGCACCGAGCAACTGAATGATGATAGAGGCCGAGATGTAAGGCATAATGCCGAGAGCAAAAACCGTTGCTCGACGGAAATTCCCTCCGGCAAACAAGTCATAAAAACTCAGCAAGCCGCGGCCTTGTGTCGCTTGTTCAAAAAATTCAACCAATGCTTGACCGTTGATGCCGGGGATGGGAATGTGTCCCCCAATTCGATAGACGACCAGAATCAGCAAAGTAAAGATGATTCTTTGCTTCAACTCGGGGATCTTGAAGACACTTTGAAAACTACGCATCATAGAACGGTTACTTTGCCCCCTGCTTTTTCGATTTTTTCTTTAGCCGAAGCACTAAAAGCGTGCGCCGATACGTTAAGCGCCTTTTTCACTTCTCCGTCGCCCAAAATCTTCACCGATACATCTTTTTTGCGTATCTTTCTCGACTTATAAAGAACATCGGGAGTTATCTCATCGACCTTATCAATTTTTTCCAAGTCACGGAGGTTCACGATTTGAACCTCCTTTTTGAAGATGTTTGTGAAACCACGCTTTGGAACCCGTCTTTGCAGCGGCATCTGCCCTCCCTCAAACCATGGACGTCGCTTAGATCCTGCCCGGGATCTCTGACCTTTGTGCCCCCTGCCTGCCGTACCGCCGTAACCAGAGCCTTCTCCTCGTCCGATTCTCTTTTTAGATTTTTTCGAACCTGTCGGTTTCTTTAGCGAACCTAAATTCATTCTTTTTACTCTCAACCTAATTACGATTCTTCAACATTCACCAGATGATTGACCTTATTAATCATGCCCCGAATTTGAGCCGTATCATTATGTGTCACCGTGTGATGTAGTCTCTTCAGCCCCAACGCCTTAATGGTCTTTCTCTGTTTTGGCGTCCGTCCGATTGTGCTTCTGGTTTGCGTGATTTTGATCTGTTTCTTTTTGGCCATCTCTATTCAATCGTAGTTTTGTTGAACACTTCGCCTATTGACAACCCGCGTTTTCTTGCCACCACCGAAAGATCTAACAAATTAGACAAGGCCTCCATCGTAGCCTTCACGACATTATGCGGATTCGAAGATCCGAGTGTTTTTGTCAAAATGTCTTGAATGCCTGCTGCCTCAACAATGGCACGAACTGCACCTCCGGCAATGACGCCGGTTCCAGGGGATGCGGGTTTTAGAAAAACCCTTCCGGCCCCAAACTTACCTTGCATTGCGTGAGGAATGGTTCCATTAACCAGTGGAACCCGAATCAGGTTCTTTTTGGCGTTCTCCGCCCCCTTTGAAATAGCACTCGTCACTTCATTGGCTTTACCCAATCCAACACCCACGTGTCCGTTCCCATCGCCCACCACGACAATCGCATTAAAACTAAACCTGCGCCCTCCTTTTACAACCTTGGCCACTCGGTTTATGTGAATGACTC
>JAABYK010000262.1:13356-15596 GCA_011775825.1 Candidatus Zhuqueibacterota bacterium
CACCCCAAATCAATATCAAAATTTCAAGCCATTTTCGCGGGCACCTTCAGCAACGGCGCGTATTCGGCCATGATACAAGTAACCGCTACGATCAAAGACAACTTTCTTGATTTTCATCTTAGCAGCCTTTTCGGCAATTGCTTTGCCGACAAATTTAGCTGCTTCAGCCTTACCCTTCGCTTTTGCAACCTCGTCTCTTAATTCCGGAGAAAGTGTCGATGCCCCTGTAAGGGTTCGGTTTTGCACATCATCTATCAACTGTGCATATATGTTACTTTGACTGCGAAAAACCACAAGCCTGGGTCTGTCCGCAGTCCCTGAGATGCGTTTTCGAATGTGTCCCTTCTTACGATTCCGTTTGGCCCTTTTTATCTTATGTTTATCTCTCATGGTTATGGCTTTAGAATTTACAATACACTATGCGGCAGTCTTACCGGCCTTTCTTCGTATATGCTCACCGATATACTTAATGCCCTTGCCTTTGTATGGTTCCGGAGGTCTGAAAGAACGTATCTTTGCAGTCACTCTCCCAACCAGCTCCTTATCGATCCCACTTATACCAATATTTGTAGGATTCTCAACTGTTATCGCAATCCCCTCGGGCGGCACAAAAACGATCGGATGAGAATAGCCCAACTGCAAAACCAAACGATCGTTCTTGAGCTCAGCACGATATCCTACTCCCACAATCTCCAGTTTTCTTTCGAATCCATTGGTCACACCCTCGACCATATTGTTCAGCAATGTTCTGTAGAGCCCGTGAAGCGATTTGTACAACTTGCTATTGTTTGGACGTGAAACCAGCAGTTGATTGTCTTTATTGGTTATCTTTATGGCCGGGTTAACTTCCCTATTCAAGCTGCCTTTGGGGCCTTTTATTTGAACGGTCGAATTCTTTATGTTAACCACTACACCTTCAGGTAAATCAATCGGTTTTTTTCCTACACGTGACACTTAAAGCTCCTTTATGAACAGTCTTTACCAGACATAACAGACGACTTCTCCCCCCACCTTCAATTTCCTTGCATCTCTATCCGAAATAACCCCTTTTGGAGTCGAAAGGATGGCGATTCCAAGATTATTGTACACTCTCGGAATGTTTTTGCTATTGACATATCTTCTCAAACCCGGAGAGCTTACGCGTTTGATACCAGTAATGATGCTATCTCCTTCACTATCGTACTTCAAATAGATCCGAATCAGTCCGCTCTGTTTATCATCGATCAGCAAATAGTTGTTAATGTATCCATACTCTTTCAGAATTTTGGTCATCTGCTTCTTAACATTAGATGCCGGCACATCGACCTTAGTGTGCTTCGCTTGAGCGGCGTTCCTAATTCTCGTTAAATAGTCAGCGATTGTATCTGTCATACTCATCTTGCAATCCTTTGAGGCTTTACCAGCTTGCTTTAGTTACACCAGGGATTTTACCCTCTGAAGCTAGCTGACGGAAACAAATTCTACACAAACCAAATTTACGTAGATAGCCCCGTGCTCTGCCACACTGCTGACACCTGTTGTATTTCCTTACCTTGAACCGGGGTTCTTTTTGTTGTTTTTCAATAAGTGCTTTTCTTGCCAAAATTCTACCTCTTTTCTTTAGCCTGAGCTTTTTCTTCTAAAAGGCATCCCAAAAGCGCGCAACAGCTCGTATGACTCCTCGTCGGAACTCGCTGTTGTCACAATAGAAACGTCCATTCCACGGATGCGATCGACTCTATCATAATCAATCTCGGGAAAGATGATTTGTTCGCGAATTCCCAGCGAGTAGTTGCCACGCCCATCAAACGAACGGTCGGATAACCCCCTGAAATCCCGAATCCTTGGTATGCCAACATTGATCAAGCGCTCCAGGAATTCGTACATCTTCCAATGACGTAACGTTACTTTACAACCGATTTTATTTCCTGCGCGCAGCTTAAAATTTGAAATTGATTTTTTAGCAGAGGTGATTGTCGGTGTCTGCCCTGCTATCACCGTCAAATCTTCGACGGCCCGATCCAGAAGCTTGGAATCTTGAAGCGCATCTCCCACCCCCATATTGATGACAATTTTTTCGAGTCGAGGCACCTCCATCACGTTTTTGTAACCAAAAAGCTCTGTCAAGCTCGGAATAATATTTTTCCGATAATCTTGTAGCAATCGAGGTATATATTCAGCCATTGTACTTCGTCTTATCTTCTTAAATCCGGTTCATTGAATTAAGCTGCGGCTTGAATCATTTCACCACAATTCTTACA
>JAABYK010000262.1:15621-29831 GCA_011775825.1 Candidatus Zhuqueibacterota bacterium
GTACGAGTCGGAGTATCACACTTTGGGCAAATAACCATGACGTTTGATGCGTCAATTGCTGCCTCTTTCTTGATTATCCCACCTTGAGGCAAGCTCTGTGAGGGGCGCATGTGCCTATTTATAAAATTGACACCTTCCACAATGACTCTATTTTGTTCAGGAAACACCTTAAGAACTCGCCCCTTCTTACCTCGATATTCGCCCGAAATAACCAAAACTTGTTCGTCACGTCTGACATTCATTTTTTCTTCCGCTCCGATTCTTACAGTACTTCTGGGGCCAATGACACAATCTTCATGAATTGTTTTTCCCGAAGCTCTCTTGCAACAGGACCGAAAATACGTGTCCCCCTAGGTTCCTTTTGATCGGTAATCAGCACAGCAGCATTTTCATCAAATCGAATGTATGAACCGTCATATCTTCGGACTTCCTTCTTCGTTCGAACGATAACCGCTTTGCTTACGTCACCCTTCTTAACCCCGCTTCCGGGAATTGCAGATTTAATCGAGACCACAATCTCATCCCCGATACCAGCATATTTCTTCCGCGTTCCACCCGTAACTAAAATGCACATTACCCGCTTTGCACCTGTATTATCCGCAATAGCTAATCTCGAGTACTGTCGTATCATGCTTAGGTCTTTCTCTCTGAAGTTACTTCACTTTTTCTACAATTTCGATTAAGCGCCAACGTTTTGTCTTGCTCAACGGCCTGGTTTCCATTATCCTTACAAGATCGCCCACTTCACATTGGTTCTGGTCGTCATGCGCCATGAACTTCGAGGTTTTTCTGAAATATTTCCTGTAGAGTGGATGCTTCACACGTCTCTCCACAGACACCACAATACTTTTGTTCATGTTGTTAGAAACAACCTTGCCGATTTTTGTCTTACGTATGCTTCTACTTTCCATTGCGCTTTTTCCTAACTCTCTCTTGCTCATTCTTCTTCCGTTCGGATGCCCAATTCAAACTCACGTAATGCGGTTTTGAAGCGGGCAATATCTCTCTTAACCTCTTTCACTCGCAAAGGATTCTCCAGTTGGTGCATAGCATGTTGAAACCGGAGATTGTACAGCTCTTCCAATGAATCGGCAAGTCGAATCTCAATTTCTGATTGGGTCAATTCTCTTAATTCGTAAGCCTTCATCCACTATTCTCCGTATTCAGCCTGGCTAACAAATTTGGTGTGAAGCGGTAGCTTATGAGACGCGAGCCTAAGAGCTTCACGGGCCAATTCCTCGGGAACTCCACCAAGTTCAAACAGAATTCTACCAGGCTTTACCACGGCCACCCAATACTCCGGGGAGCCCTTGCCTTTACCCATTCGAGTTTCGGCGGGCTTCTGAGTCACGGGCTTGTCTGGAAAAACCCGAATCCAAACCTTCCCTCCCCTCTTTATATGCCGTGTCATCGCAATTCTTGCAGCCTCGATTTGCCTTGCCGTTACCCAGCCGGGGTCCATAGACTTCAGACCAAACTGACCAAAAGCTAACTTGGCACCCCGTGCAGCCTTTCCCTTCATGCGACCACGCTGTTGTTTACGATATTTTACACGTTTAGGCATTAACATTGTCTAAACTCCCTGCGTTCCCAGTATCTCGCCCTTACATATCCAAACCTTTATTCCAATCGAACCATACTGTGTTCGCGCGGTAATTCCCGCATAATCAATATCTGCACGCAACGTATGCAATGGAATCCGGCCATCCCTGTAAGTTTCTCTCCTCGCCATCTCGGCTCCACCCAATCTACCGGCACATGAAATGCGAACACCCTCCGCACCCATACGCATGGTGGCCATTAACGCCCTTTTCATAACTCGTCTAAACGAAATCTTTGCCTCAAGCTGGCGAGCGACATTCTCTCCAACCAGATAAGCATCTAATTCAGGCTTCTTAACCTCGTTGACATTCAGTTGAATCTCTTTCTCGGTGATTCTCTGAAGTTCTTCTTTTAATTTATCGACCTCTGCCCCTTTTCTGCCAATGACAATTCCTGGTCTCGCTGTATGCACGGTTAACGTGATCCTCTGGGGAGTTCTCTCAATATGAATTTGGGAAATGCCTGCATTTTGAAGTCGCCGCCGGATATACTTTCGCAGCATGAGATCTTCTTTTAATTTCTTGGAAAAGTCCCGCTCGTCATACCAATTGGACTCCCAGTCTCTAATGACTCCTAAGCGAAAACCAACAGGATTTGTCTTTTGACCCAAAATTCCTCCGATTTTAAAGATTTCAAATTTATGATTCCGCAACCACAATCGTTATGTGGCATGTTGGCCTACGCATTCTCATGGCCCTGCCCATTGAAGCTGCACGAAATCTGCGAAATGTAAAACCCTGATCGACTCGCGCTTCCTTGATGATCAAAGTTTCGGGATCGACCTTCGATGCTCCCTCATTATTTAACATATTCGCCACTGCCGACCTCAAAGTCTTTTCAACTGGCAGAGTTGCTGATTTTTGAGTATAATGTAAAATATTCAAGGCCTCGTCAACGTGAGCCCCTCTAATTAAATCAACCACTTGCCTCACTTTTCTGGGCGATTTTCGAACGTATTTTGCAACTGCGCGTGCTTCCATAATCCAGTTTCGGTTTTTTATTTAATCTTCATAGCTTTCTCCGCACCTCTTCCACCGTGGCCCTTGAAGATCCGCGTTGGAGCAAATTCACCAAGCTTATGCCCGACCATGTTTTCGGAAATGAACACCGGAATGAACTTGTTGCCATTGTGTATCGCCAATGTATGCCCCACAAACTCTGGCGTAATCGTTGAACGCCTTGCCCAAGTTTTTAACACCTTTTTCTGATTGGTCCTGTTGAGTTCCTGAATCCTCCGCTGAAGTCTTTCATCAACATAAGGGCCTTTTTTTATTGATCTGGGCATAAACCTTCCTCTATTTTACTTTCTTCTGCTCACAATGTAATCATCAGATTTTTTCTTCCTCCTCGTGATGCCACCCTTCGCAGGTTTCCCCCACGGAGAACTAGGATGTCTCCCCCCTGAGCTTTTTCCTTCTCCGCCACCCATAGGATGATCGATGGGGTTCATCGCAACGCCACGCACATGAGGCCTTCTGCCAAACCATCTAGCACGTCCGGCCTTACCCCTGGAAACGTTCTCATGATCTACGTTCCCAACCTGACCAATCGTTGCACGACATTCCTGTCTAACTATTCTTACTTCACCAGACGGTAACTTCAATTGCGCAAACTTGCCCTCTTTAGCAACCAATTGAGCATAAGTGCCCGCCCCCCTTGCTAACTGGCCACCCTTTTTCTCAACTAATTCAACATTATGAACCAGTGTACCCAAGGGAATCCTCCGTAAAGGCATGGCGTTGCCAACCCGAATCTCCGCAATTTCTCCTGACATAAGTTTGTCGCCAACCTTCAGACCAAGTGGCGCAACAATATACTTTTTTTCGCCATCCTCATAATGAAGCAAAGCAATATTTGCCGAACGATTCGGATCGTACTCTATTGACGCAACCTTCGCCGGAACTCCGTCTTTTGTTCTCTTATAATCTATTAGACGGTACGAGCGTTTATGCCCGCCCCCTCGATAACGGGTCGTCGTGTGACCATGATTATTGCGCCCACCGCGCTTCTTAAGCGGCCGCAAAAGTGACTTTTCGGGACGAGTTCTTGTAATCTCTTCAAAACTCAAACCCGTACTGGACCTAGACCCTGGTGTAATCGGTTTGTAATTCTTCAAAGCCATGGAAACTCCTCTAACCTACTGCTCCTGGAACAAATCGATTGAATAGCCCTCTCTCAGCGTCACGATTGCCTTTTTCCAATCCGCACGCTTCCCTCGAGTTATCCCCTTTCGGGTATTCATGCTTTTGCTTTTACCCTCAACATTGATGATATTAACGCTGTCAACCAGTACATTGAATTTATTCTCGACTGCCTTTTTCACCTCAATTTTGTTTGCGTTCCGCGCAATTTTAAACGCGTATTTTGCATGGTCTTCCTGCAATCGGAGCATCTTTTCTGTCAAGAGTGGTTTTATCAACAAAGCTTCATTATTCATCTCTTAAACGCCCCAGATATTGTGTCGATAGCACTTTTCTGAATAACCAAGCGCTTACAATTTAACAGGTCATATGTCGACTCAGTAGAAGCCACTCTAATTTCTAAATTAGGTATGTTTCGCCCGGCTCTCAATACAACCGGATCATGTTCGGAAAGCAGCAAAAGCGTTTTCTCCTTTTCAATGCCCAAAGACTTGAGAATAGAAAAGATCTCTCTGGTCTTTCCATTCTCCAGCTTGAAGTCTTCGACTACGGTAATTTGGTCATTCTTGGCCTTTTCCGCATAAACAGACAGGCGAGCTAAAGTTTTTACTTTCTTTGGTAGCTTCACTGAATAATCACGCGGTTGAGGTCCAAAGACTCTTCCGCCACCCACCCAAAGAGGGGAACGGATCGTGCCCGCTCGCGCTACACCCCTGCCTTTTTGTCGCCAGGGCTTTCTTCCACCACCTCTCACCATAGATCTCGTTTTCGTGCTCGCTGTACCCTGTCGAGAGTTTGCGTTGTAAGCCTTTACAGCCAGGTACACGGCATGAGGATTAGGTTCCACTCCAAAGACATGTTTGGGTAAAGTCACCTTATTGCCCGAGCTTCTACCGTTAATTTTGTAGATTGTGCTTTGCATACAGAGATCAACTTAGGCTTTTCTTATTAACAAAAGACCGTTATTTGGACCCGGAACCGGACCCTCTATCATAATAATGTTCTTCTCAGAAAAGACTTTTACCACTCTCTTGTTCTTAAGCGTAATTCTTTCATTTCCCATCCGACCAGGCATGCGAACGCCCTTAAAAACACGAGACGGAGACGAAGACTGACCGATGGAGCCAGGCGCTCTCAAGCGGTCGCTTTGTCCGTGTGTTTTCGGGCCACCACCAAAACCATGACGTTTCACCACCCCCTGAAATCCCTTGCCTTTTGACCAACCCACCACATCAACAGAATCGCCAACTTCAAAGATGCCAACCGTCAATTCATCTCCGAGTTTAAGCGAGTCAGCTTCAGATATCCGAAATTCTTTGACAACCCCTTTAGGTTTAGAATTAGCTTTGGCAAAATGTCCCAACTGCGGTTTGGTCAGGTTTTTTTTGCGCTTTTCCTCAAAACCCAGTTGAACAGCGCTGTAGCCGTCGGTCTCTTCGGTTTTGACTTGAGTGACTGAGCATGGGCCTGCCTGAATCATAGTCACGGCTACATTTCGCCCGTTGTCATCGAAAACCCGACTCATTCCCAATTTTCTACCAATCAGACCGCTCATTATCGATTCATCCTTACTTTACACTTTGATTTCAACATCAACCCCAGCCGGTAATTCCAGCTTCATTAATGCATCAACGGTTTTGGGCGTTGAGTTCAGAATATCGATCAACCGCTTATGGATTCGAGTTTCAAACTGCTCACGTGCTTTCTTATCGACGTGCGGCGAACGCAAGACCGTATAAAGCGAACGCTTTGTCGGCAACGGTACGGGTCCCGAAATGGCTGCGCCCGTTGCTTTCGCAGTTCGGATAATCTTATCCGTCGACTTATCGATCAGTCTGTGATCGTACGCCCTTAATTTAATTCGTATCTTCTGACCTACCACGAAAAATAATCTCCGTGTGTTATGCTTCAACCGGGGTTTGAAATCGATCTATTCAAGGATTTTAGTGACCACACCGGCACCGACCGTACGGCCACCTTCACGAACCGCGAAACGTAAGCCTTCTTCCATAGCGATTGGGACAATGAGCTCTACTTCCATATTGACGTTGTCCCCTGGCATCACCATTTCAACACCGGACTCAAGTTTCAACTCACCGGTCACATCTGTGGTTCGGAAATAGAATTGCGGCCGATAACCGTTGAAGAACGGCGTGTGACGTCCACCCTCTTCTTTCGTCAAGACGTAAACTTCTCCCTTAAACTTGGTGTGAGGTGTAATGGAGCCTGGAGCGGCGACAACCATACCTCGTTCAAGCTCTTCCTTGTCTACACCTCGCAACAAAACACCGATGTTATCGCCGGCCTCGCCGTAATCCAACAATTTACGAAACATTTCAACGCCTGTGACCACGCTTTTTCTTTTGGCACCTAATCCCACAATCTCGACTTCGTCACCAGTCTTGATTTTGCCTCTCTCAACTCGGCCGGTACCAACCGTACCGCGCCCTGTGATGCTAAACACATCTTCAACAGGCATGAGAAAAGGTTTATCGACATCGCGCTGTGGCGTTGGCACGTATTCGTCAACCGCATCCATCAATTCAAAAATACACTTGGTTTTGTCTCCGTCGTCGGGATTAGACAAAGCCTCTAAGGCGCTGCCCTTAATAATCGGAATGTCATCCCCAGGAAATTCATATTGACTGAGCAATTCACGCAACTCCAACTCAACCAATTCCAACAACTCCGGGTCATCGACCATATCCACTTTATTAAGAAAGACCACGATATAAGGCACACCTACCTGACGCGCCAGCAAAATATGCTCTCTGGTTTGAGGCATCGGACCATCGGCGGCGCTTACAACGAGAATGGCGCCATCCATCTGAGCGGCACCGGTGATCATGTTCTTGACATAGTCAGCGTGTCCGGGACAATCAACATGAGCATAATGCCGCTTGTCTGTTTCGTATTCAACGTGGGCAGTTGCGATGGTAATCCCTCGTGCTTTTTCTTCTGGCGCATTATCAATGGACTCGAAGCTCATGTAATCCGCCAAACCTTTCTTATTCAGAAGAAGCGTAACAGCCGAAGTCAAGGTCGTTTTACCGTGATCCACGTGACCTATGGTGCCGATATTTACGTGCGGCTTTTTTCGTTCAAATTTCTGCTTCGACATGATTATTCCTCCACGTTTAAGAAATTGTAGGTTCGAAAAGTATTCGTCTGTTTTAAAAAAGTTTTAGTTTCTACTACTATATGCTAACATTTAAGACACGCCAACTTTCTCTAGAATTTTCTCAGATACGGATTCCGGCGCTATCTCATATTGAGAGAACTGCATTGTAAAAATGGCCCGGCCCTGAGTTAATGATCGCAAAGAAGTCGCATAACCGAAAGTTTCACTCAATGGTACCGCGGCAGACACAACTTGTGCATCTTTCCGTGGCGCAATCCCCTTAATCTTTCCTCGGCGGCCATTCAGATCCCCCATCACTTCGCCCAAGTACTCTTCTGGAACGATAACTTCGAGATCCATGATCGGCTCCATGAGAACAGGATCGGCCTTCATCGCACCATTCCGAAAGGCCATCGAGCCTGCAATTTTGAACGCCATTTCTGATGAATCGACTTCATGATAGGAGCCGTCGACCAACCTGACTTTCACATCAATGACCGGGTAACCTGCGACTACACCATTCGACATCGCTTCCTTTATTCCGTCGGCAACCGGGTTGATGAATTCCCTGGGAATGGTGCCGCCGACGATCTTGTTTTCAAACTCAAACCCCTTGCCCTTTTCAGCAGGCTCCATTTCGACCACCACATGTCCATATTGACCTCTACCGCCACTCTGTCTGATGAATTTCCCTTCGGCCTGAACCTTTGCTGTGATAGCTTCTTTGTAAGCAACTTGAGGTCTTCCTACATTCGCTCCAACCTTAAACTCCCGCAACAAACGGTCAACCAAAATATCTAAATGCAACTCTCCCATACCATAAATAATGGTCTGGTCTGTCTCAGGATCGGTTTTCACTCGAAATGTTGGATCCTCTTCTGCCAGCTTATTTAATGATTGAGATAGTTTCTCCTGATCGGCTTTTGTCTTAGGCTCAATGGCTACTGCGATCACCGGCTCCGGAAAATGCATAGCCTCCAAAACGATTGGCTTGTTTTCTGCACATAACGTATCCCCAGTCTTGGTCTCCTTAAGACCAACTGCCGCAACAATATCACCGGCTTGCACTTCCGGAATATCCTCTCTCTTATTGGCGGACATCAACAAAACTCGTCCCAGNNCCAGAATACACACGGAAATAAGTCAGCCTCCCAACATACGGGTCGGACATTATTTTAAAAGCAAGCGCTGAGAACGGTTCGTCTAGGCTGGGTTTTCTGGAAATCGGCTCTTCAGTTTTCGGGTGATGCCCAACTATTTCCGGCATATCGATAGGTGCCGGGAGATAATTGACAACCGCATCCAACAGCCTCTGAATGCCCTTATTTTTAAACGCAGAACCCAACAATACAGGTGTTATGCTAACATTGATTGTGGCCTTTCTAATCGCCCGAATAATGTCAGCTTCATCAATCTCATGCCCCTCAAGATATTTTTCTAACAGTGTATCGTCGTACTCGGAAATTGACTCCAACAAATGAGTGCGATACTCGGAAGCCTTCTCCTCCAGATCGTGCGGAATTTCAATCTCATCCCACGTCGCACCCAAACTGTCTTCGTGATAAATTACCGCCTTCATGCCGACCAGATCGACCAAGCCCGTAAACATATCGCCTTCCCCAATGGGTATCTGGACCGGAACAACATTGGCACCTAATCGCTCTTTGACCATCTCAACGGCACCATAAAAATCAGCCCCCACACGATCCATTTTATTAATAAAGGCAATTCTTGGAACGCGATATTTATCTGCTTGACGCCATACGGTTTCCGATTGAGGCTCCACACCACCAACTGCACAAAACAACGCAATAGAGCCGTCTAACACTCTCAGCGATCTTTCTACCTCTACAGTAAAATCGACGTGACCAGGCGTATCAATGATGTTGATACGATGTCCCTTCCAAGGACATGAGATTGCCGCAGAAGTGATTGTAATTCCGCGTTCCTTCTCCTGATCCATCCAATCCATCGTTGCAGCCCCATCGTGCACCTCACCCATCCGATGAATCTTTCCTGCGTAGAACAANNTTTCTAAGCTTATCTAGACGAAGATCTTTAGCCATGATTAATCAACTACCTTAAACTTCTCTAACCTATATAGCATGAAAAAGGGAAGGCCAAAAACAAAGCTTCCCTAAATGATATTGAATTTGTTTTAATCTAAGTTGTAAGCTGGCATGCTACCAGCGGAAGTGAGCGAAGGCTTTGTTTGCCTCCGCCATTTTATGCGTATCTTCTTTCTTCTTTATCGAATTTCCCTGATTATTTGATGCATCAATCAATTCTTCTGCAAGTTTTTCTGCCATCGACTTTCCTGAACGCGCCTTAGCGTATCCAATAATCCACCTCAAAGCAAGCGCCTGCTTACGATTAGAACGCACTTCAACCGGCACCTGGTAGGTGGCCCCACCCACACGACGCGATCTAACCTCAAGAACGGGCTTCACATTCTCGACGGCCTTTTCAAAGATCTCCAACCCGTTCTTTTTGGTTCTTTCTTCAATAATATCAAGCGCTGAATAGAGAATCTTCTCCGCGATGCTTTTCCCCCCGTTTAGCATCAAACCATTCACAAACTTGGTCACCAGAATTCTGTTATACTTCGGATCTGGTAAAACCTCCCTTTGTTCAGCACGCTTTCTTCTAGACATGACGATCTATTCGTTCATTAACTTTTTCGTTTGGTACCATACTTAGAACGGCCTTGGTTTCGGTCTTCAACACCACTTGTGTCATACACACCTCGCACAATATGATATCGAACACCCGGTAAATCCTTGACTCGTCCACCTCTGATCAGAACGATCGAATGCTCCTGAAGATTGTGCCCTTCACCGGGTATGTAGGCCGTGACCTCAAATCCATTGGTTAGCCTGACTCTGGCAACCTTTCTCAAAGCGGAGTTTGGTTTTTTCGGCGTAGTGGTATAGACTCTCGTACAAACTCCCCGTCTTTGCGGTGAACTCGTCAAAGCAGGAGCTGTCATTTTTTTCGAAACCTTTTTTCTACCGCTTCTAATTAACTGATTTATTGTTGGCAAACCAAAAACTCCGTAAAAATTCACAGACTTACAAGATAACCATGAAAAATTAAAAAAGCAATAAAATTTTATAACTTTTTAAGAAAAATCATCCGATTCAAACGGATGGCTTATCCAACGGCTGCCTGATATTCATCCTCTTCGATGCCCTCAACCTCAGGCTCTTCTGTTGTTTCCATTTTGGACGAAACATATAGCGTTTTGTATTTACCCAGACCCGTACCGGCAGGAATCAGGTGTCCCATTATGACATTTTCTTTCAACCCGAGAAGGTTGTCCACCTTACCTTCTATGCTGGCGTCGGTCAAGACGCGTGTCGTCTCCTGAAATGAAGCAGCCGAAATGAAGCTCTCTGTGGTCAAAGAGGCCTTGGTGATGCCAAGCAGCATGGGCAAAAATGTTGCTGGTTGACTTGGTCTCGACGAGGCCGGCGTCTTACCGGCATCTTTCAGTTTTTCATTCTGCTTATCAAGTTCCTCTTTGTCGACCAATTCGCCCTCTTCAAACTTCGAATCACCGCTATCCGTTACGACAATTTTGTTGCGGATTTTTTCATTCTCTTCCATGAATGTGATTTTCTCTACCTGATCGCCTTCGAGGTAAATCGTATCTCCAGGATCTTCGATCTTGACTTTCTGAAGCATCTGGCGTACAATCACCTCAATATGCTTATCATTAATTCGAACGCCCTGGAGTCTGTAAACCTCCTGAATTTCGTTAACCAAGTATTCCTGAACCTTATTGGGCCCCATGATATTCAGGATGTCTTCCGGCGCCACGCTACCTTCACACAGTTTTTCACCTGCCTGGACATAGTCACCTTCATGAACAAGCACGTGTTTTCCATAAGGAATCAAGTAGCTTTTTTCTTCTTCGCCATCCTTCGATGTCACAGTTATCTTACGGATACCGCGTCGAATCTCACCGAAGTGAACCATGCCATCAATCTCGCTGACAATTGCTGGCTCTTTAGGTTTTCGAGCTTCAAACAGTTCCGCTACTCGTGGCAGACCACCGGTGATGTCACGCGTTTTAGCAATTTCTCGCGGAATCTTGGCCAGAACTTCTCCCGCCTTCACCTCTTGTTCATCCTGAACCTGAAGCAGCGCACGAGTTGGCAGGATGTAATTGCTCAGCTTTTCACCCTTTTTATTGACTATATGAAGTTGTGGATTGAGATTTCGATTTCGAGTCTCTATAATCACGCGTTGTTTCAGGCCAGTGGTCTCGTCAAGTTCTTCCCTGAAGGTTACTTTGTCCTTCAAATCCACATATTTTATGACTCCATCGTGGTTCGATAAAATGCTTGTGGTATAAGGATCCCACTGGAAGACCACATCGCCCTTTTCAATGATTTGTCCCTCGCTCACCACAATTTGAGCTCCATACGGAACCACATATTGAGAGGAAACGCGGTTGTTATCGTCGATAATTTTCAATTTGCCATTTCTGCCAACTGCAACGACTGAGTCATCTGGCTGACTTACGGACTTGAGGTTCTCGAATTTCACCTTCCCCTCTTGCTTGGCGGCCACCTGTGACTGAGCCGCAATTCGAGATGCGGTACCACCAATATGAAATGTCCGTAAGGTCAGCTGCGTACCCGGTTCGCCAATGGATTGCGCGGCCATGACACCGACCGCTTCTCCAATATCAACCAACTTGCCTGTCGCCATGTTACGGCCGTAACAAGCAGCACAGACTCCGCGTTTTGCTTCGCAAGTTAACACGGATCGAATGCGGACTGTTTCAATGCCGCTATTCGAAATTTTGTCGGCCATATCTTCGTCGATGAGCGTTCCAGCTTCGACAATCTCATCTTGAGTTTCAGGATCAAATACATCTTCAGCCCCAACTCTTCCAAGTATCCTGTCGCGTAGCGGCTCAATTATTTCTTCACCTTCTTTTAGGTCACCAATGCGAATACCCAGAATTGTGTTACAGTCCTCTTCGGTAATGATCACATCTTGGGCCACATCCACAAGTCTTCTTGTAAGATAGCCTGCATCAGCGGTNNATCTCGCCCATCTGCCCTGTCATCTTCTTCTGTGGCTTGGCCATCAGGCCCCGCATGCCAGCCAACTGTCTGATTTGCTCCTTCGAACCTCGCGCGCCAGAATCGGCCATCATGAAAATTGGGTTGAAACCCTGTCGCTCTTTTTCCAAATGCGAGAAAAGCTTTTCGGCGATATCACTTGTTGTGTGAGTCCAAATGTCAATGATTTTGTTATACCTTTCACCGTCGGTTATCACGCCCTTTTCATATTGTCTCTGAATGGTGCTCACCTTCTTCGCGGCATCCTCGAGAAGCACCTTCTTTTCCTCTGGAATCATTACGTCTTCGATGCCGACGGTGGCACCTGACCGCATTGCATATTCAAAACCTAATTTCTTAAGGTCATCTAAGAACATGACCGATTGGTAATTGCCATACTTCTTGTAGACATCAGCCACAATTTCTTCAATCCGGCGCTTTGTCAGAAGCTCATTGACAAATTCGATACCATCCGGCAGGATGCGATTGAAAACAACTCTTCCGGTTGTCGTCTCAACTATTTCCCCGTTTATTCTGACTTTGATCTTGGCGTGCAACCCGAGCCTGTTTTCACTGTATGCAAGGTGAGCCTCATCCAGAGACGAAAACACTTTGCCTTCACCTTTGTCACCGCTTCTCGCCTTTGTGAGGTAATAAATTCCTAACACAATATCCTGACTTGGAATCGCCAATGGGCGGCCATTTGCGGGGGAAAGAATGTTATGACTCGACAACATCAAAAGCCGCGTTTCAATTTGAGAATAGTATGAAAGCGGCACGTGAACCGCCATCTGGTCGCCATCAAAGTCTGCATTGAATGCAGCGCACACCAATGGATGAATCTGGATGGCTTTACCTTCAATGAGACTCGGTTGAAATGCTTGAATACCGAGTCTGTGCAATGTGGGTGCACGGTTTAAAAGAACGGGATGATCGTCAATGATTTCCTCTAAGATGTCCCAGACTTCCGAACCACGCCTGTCTACGATCTTCTTGGCGCTCTTGACGGTCTTCACCAAGCCGCGTTCAACCAATTTCCGAATCACAAACGGCTTGAAGAGCTCAAGGGCCATTTCCTTTGGCAGACCGCATTCGTGCATTTGCAGCTCCGGACCAACCACGATGACCGATCTGCCGGAATAGTCAATTCGCTTCCCCAAAAGATTCTGGCGAAACCGGCCCTGTTTTCCTCGCAACATATCAGACAGCGATTTCAGGGGTCGGTTCCCATCGCCGCGAACCGCTGCGGTCTTCCTGCCATTGTCAAACAAAGCATCAACGGCCTCCTGAAGCATTCTCTTCTCATTTCTCAAGATAACTTCGGGAGCCTTGATTTCCATGAGTTTCTTGAGGCGATTGTTGCGAATGATAACTCGGCGATACAGGTCATTTAAGTCGCTTGTGGCGAATCGACCGCCTTCAAGGGGCACAAGCGGTCGCAATTCCGGCGGAATGACTGGAACGACCGACAGAACCATCCACTCCGGTCGGTTTGTGCTCTTTTTGAACGACTCAATCACTCGCAACCGCTTCAACGCGTCGTTTTTGCGCTGATGTGAAGTTTCTTCTTTAGCTTGTTTTCTTAATTCGCCGGAGACCTGTTGAATGTCTGTCCTACGCAACATCTCCAGGATTGCTTCGCCACCAATTTTCGCAACAAACGGCCTTTCCCCGTCTTGCTCCTCTTCAGTAATCTCAGCGAATTCGCTGACAATACGAAAATACTCTTCTTCACTGATCAACTCATAAGCTTTAAGCCCGCTATTCCCCGGCTCAATCACGACATAGGATTCATAGTAGATGATCCGTTCAAGTTCTTTGACGCTCTTGCCTAAGATGTATCCGATTTTTGAAGGCAAGGACTTCCAAAACCAAATATGTACAATAGGAACGGCGAGTGAAATATGCCCCATGCGCTCCCGACGCACGCTCTTGGTTGTAACCTCCACGCCACATCTGTCGCAAATAATGCCCTTGTAACGAATTCGCTTATATTTTCCACAATGACATTCCCAATCGCGTACAGGGCCAAAAATCTTTTCGCAAAAAAGACCGTCTTTTTCCGGCTTGAAAGAACGGTAATTTATCGTTTCAGGCTTCGTCACTTCACCGAAAGAACGTTCAAGTATTTTGTCTGACGAAGCCAGACTGATTGAGATGGCGTCAAATGATTTATTAGTGGACTTCTCTTGTCTATTAAAGAATGCCAAGGTTCCACCTCCTGGTTAGGAATCGTTCACTCATTGAATTAGACTGCTTTAAATTCAA
>JAABYK010000262.1:29851-31059 GCA_011775825.1 Candidatus Zhuqueibacterota bacterium
AACCCGAGTCCTTGCAGCTCACGAATCAAGACATTGAAAGATTCGGGCAAGCCGGGCTCAGGCAAGTTATCGCCTTTCACAATGGCTTCATACACTTTTGAGCGTCCCCGTACGTCGTCGGACTTAACGGTGAGAATCTCCTGTAGTGTATGCGCAGCACCGTAAGCCTCAAGTGCCCAAACTTCCATCTCACCAAACCGCTGGCCACCGAATTGCGCCTTTCCACCGAGCGGTTGTTGAGTGATTAGCGAGTAAGGACCAATCGAACGCGCGTGGAGTTTATCCTCAACCAAATGAGAAAGTTTCATTATGTAAATATGTCCGACACTTATTGGATTGTCGAACTGTTCACCAGTTCGGCCATCGTATAGGATGCTTTTTCCGCTGACAGGCAAGTTCGCCTTCTGCATTTCCGCGATGACTTCGTCATAAGTTGCACCGTCAAAAACGGGCGAGGCATATTTCTTGCCTAATTCTTTTGCTGCCCATCCTAAGTTGGCCTCAAATATCTGTCCCAAGTTCATCCTGGACGGCACACCTAACGGGTTCAAAACAATATCCACCGGAGTGCCATCTGGCATATAGGGCATGTCTTCGACCGGAACGATCTTGGCAACTACGCCTTTGTTTCCGTGACGTCCAGCCATTTTATCACCAACCATCAGCTTTCTTTTCTTTGCAACATACACTTTCGCAAGCTGGACAATACCCGGAGGCAGTTCGTCACCAACCGTAATCTTAAACTTCTTGTTCTCGTGATCCTCTTCTAACTCGAGAAGCTTGGCCTCATATGCTTTCCATATTGTGTCAACGAGGTCGTTCGTCTTTTTGTCGCTGCAAATTCCCTCATCGTAATCCAGGCTCTCAAAATCCAACTCTTGTAATCTTTCTTCGGTAAACGTGGTGTTGGCTCTGATTACAACTTGCCCCGACTTCTTCTCTCGAACAGTTGATGAGGTTTTGTCTAGTAAAACGTTCCTGAGCTTCTCATCTCTGAGCTGTCTAACTCGTACTAATTCAGACTTATACCACTCTTCAACTTGTTCGAGGTTTTTCTTGTCTTGACGTTTGGTTTTTGGGTCCTTTTTCTTTCGAGTAAATAACTTGGTATCAATCACCACACCTTTCATGCCTGGAGGAGCTTTCAAGGAGGCGTCTTTGACATCTCCGGCCTTTTCGCCAAATATAGCTTTGAGAAGTTTTTCTTC
>JAABYK010000262.1:31105-31516 GCA_011775825.1 Candidatus Zhuqueibacterota bacterium
ACCCGAATAAGTCCGTTTTCGTCCAAATCCTTGGTCGTCTCTTCACTTACATTCGGAATCTCTCTTGTCAATTCCTCTTCGCCACGCTTGGTGTCACGTACTTGCAATTCAAATTCTTCAATGTGTATCGAAGTGTAAATATCTTCTTGCACAACTCTTTCAGAAATAACAATCGCATCCTCAAAATTATAACCACGCCACGGCATATAAGCGACCAAAACATTGCGTCCTAAAGCTAACTCTCCACCGTCGGTAGCGCAGCCGTCTGCAAGGACTGAGCCTTTTTCCACCTTGTCCCCCACCCTGACAATTGGCCGCTGATTGATGCAGGTATCCTGATTCGTGCGAGTAAACTTGGTCATCTTATAGGTTACCAACTCCGATTCATTAAAGTCACGAAGCTCCTCAACA
>JAABYK010000262.1:31522-66382 GCA_011775825.1 Candidatus Zhuqueibacterota bacterium
TCACCTTCTCCACAACGCCATTCACATCAGAGACAATCATTGCCCTGGAGTCCCTTGCAACCTTGGATTCCATACCGGTACCAACAAACGGGGCCTCAGTACGCAACAACGGCACAGCTTGCCGTTGCATGTTGGATCCCATAAGCGCACGGTTTGCATCATCATGCTCCAGAAAAGGGATCAACGCCGCGGCTGCGGACACGATCTGGCTGGGCGAAACATCCATATACTGCAAGTCTTGAGGAGCACTAAGCGGGAAATCTCCTCGATACCGAGATTTAACCCGGTCTTTGAGGAACTTGCCTTTGTCGTCAATGGGTGCGTTCGCTTGTGCAATCACATACTGATCTTCGTCGTCGGCGGAAAGGTAGTCAATCTTGCTGTCGACCCTGCCCTTATCCACTTTGCGGTAAGGAGTTTCGATGAAGCCAAATTCGTTGATACGAGCAAATGTGGTTAATGACGAGATCAAGCCAATATTGGGACCTTCCGGGGTTTCTATTGGACAAAGACGTCCATAATGGGTATAATGAACGTCACGCACCTCAAATCCCGCTCTTTCTCTCGTCAGCCCCCCTGGGCCCAACGCGGATAGTCTACGCTTGTGTGTTAACTCAGACAGTGGATTGGTTTGATCCATAAACTGTGAAAGCTGGCTGGTACCGAAAAATGTATTAATCACAGAAAATATGGTTCTGGCATTAACCAGATCCTGCGGCGTCAAATTTTCATTATCGCGGAGATTCATTCTTTCTTTGATTGTCCGCGCCATTCGCGAAAAACCCAACGTCATTTGGGCCGAAAGCTGCTCCCCAACCGTCTTAATTCTCCGGTTACCCAAGTGATCAATGTCGTCCGAAGGCCGCTTACCAATCCTTAATTCTAACACGTAATTTATGATCGCAATAATATCTTCCCGCGTCAGAATCGTTGTGTCGATGGGCATATCCAAACCCAACTTTCTGTTGACACGATAGCGCCCAACATTTCCCAAATCGTATCGTTTCGGATTAAAAAACATGCGCTCGATAAGACCCCGAGCGGTTTCCAGATCAGGCGCATCTCCGGAGCGCAGATGCCGATAGATTGCCTCCAAAGCATCCTCTTCTGACTTGGACGCATCCTTGCGCAGCGTGTTACTGATGACTTCCGGACCGGAAGCGCCGTCATGCTTAAGCAGTTTAAGACGATCAATATTCGACGTGCTTATTTGCTCCAATGCCTCTTCGGTGAGTTCGGCGTCCTTTTCAAGCAGCAATTCACCGGTCTCTTTATTAATGACATCGGCAATGGATAGCCGCCCCACGAATTTCTTGATATTCGGATCGCTCACTTCAACTTCCTCAACCAAATCAAAAATATCAAGCAGATCGTTGTCGCTTGAAAAACCTAAAGCTCGCAATAAGGTTGTAACCGGGAATTTTTTTCTTCGATCGATGTAAACATACATGACATCGTTGATATCCGTTGTGAACTCAACCCAGGAACCACGCAATGGGATGATTCTCGCCGAATAAAGCTTCGTTCCATTCGGATGGGTAAGTTCGTCGAAGAACACTCCCGGAGATCTGTGTAATTGACTCACAACAATTCTCTCAGCACCATTTATGATAAAGGTGCCTCTGTGAGTCATATACGGAATATTCCCAAGGTAGACAACCTGTTCTATGGTGTCGACAAATTCTTTGCTGTCACTGTACTCGTCCTTCATTGAAAGCTTGAGCTTTGCCTTTAATGGCACCGAATAGGTGACACCGCGCTCCTGGCACTCGACAACATCGTATTTGGGCTTTTCGACATAGTACTCTACAAATTCCAAATAGAAGTTTTCTCGACTGTCAACAATGGGAAAAACATTGTTAAAAACAGACTGTAATCCCTGATTCTTCCGTTTCTCAGGCCTTATATCATCTTGGAGAAACTCCTTAAAGGATTGGAGCTGTATGTCCAGCAAGTCCGGAAAATCGATAACTTGCTTAAGCGTGGAAAAGGAAATTCGACCATTCTGATTATACATACGGGATAACACCTCGATGGATTATTGTTGTAAGTTCAACTTATTTGAGTTCAACTTATTTGAGTTCAACTTATTTGAGTTCTACCGCAGCCCCTACCTCTTCCAACTTTTTCTTGAGATCTTCGGCCTCTTCTTTTGTGATTCCTTCTTTTATGGGCTTGGGTGCCCCATCAACCAACTCTTTGGCTTCTTTGAGGCCTAAGTCAGTCACAGAACGCACCACTTTAATCACTTGGATCTTCTTATCTCCGGCAGCCGTCAATACAACGTCGAACTCGCTCTTTTCTTCAGCCGCCCCTTCTGGAGCTGCTCCGGGCGCTGGTGCTCCACCTGGCGCAGCCGCCACCACTTGTGCTTGAGCCGAAACCCCGAAGCGTTCCTCTATGGCCTTGACCAGATTAGAAAGCTCCAAGACGGTCATGTTCTCAATGCTCTCCAAAATGGTGTCAACTTGACCGTTGCCGTCTTTACTCTGTTTGGCCTTCGTGGTCTTCTTTTCTTTTTTCTCAGTTTTCTCAGATGCTGCAGATTTTGTCGCTTCTGCCATTTCAACCTCCATTAATGTAGAGATATGATTAACGATTAACTATTCGATTCTTCTTTTTGTTGCCTTACTGCATCAATAACGGTTGCCAAGCCGCTCAATATGCCATTTAACGAACCGGCCAGATTGGATAACGGCGCGCCCAACGCCCCTGCAAGCCTTGAAAGCAAGACCTCCTTGGTGGGAAGGTTTGCAATTTCATCAATTTGATCTGCACCAATAAGCACACCATCAAACAGCCCAGCCTTGAATTTCAAATTTTCATTTTTCTTGCTATACTCTTTGATTACACGGGCAGGCGCCGCCGGATCCTCCGTTCCAAATGCCATTGCGGTTGGCCCTTCTAAGAACTCGAGCAACCCATCACAGCCTGCTTCTTGGACGGAAAGTCGTGCTAAGGTATTTTTAACCACCTCGTACCGAACAGAGGCGGCACTGAACGTTCTTCGCAGTTCGTCAATGTCCTGCACATTCAAACCGGTAAAATCGGTCAAAAATACACTGCTTGCTTCGTCTAATTTTTTCGAAAGCTCTTCGACTCTTGCAATTTTCTCAGCTTTTGGCATAACTTTACCTTAACTCTTACAAAAGTTTTTCTAGCGTAATTCACTTAGAACGGCGGCCCTGTCGACGGGAATTCCTGGCCCCATCGTACTCGAGAGCGCGATCTTTCGCACGTATTGGCCTTTGGATGAAGCTGGCTTCATGCGCAGCACCGTTTCGATGAAAGCCATAATGTTCTCACGCAACTTCTGCTTCTCAAAAGATGCTTTGCCCACCAAAACGTGAAGTATCCCATACTTGTCCACACGAAATTCTATCTTGCCGGCTTTCAATTCCTTGACAGTCTGTCCAACATCCATGGTAACCGTTCCACTCTTGGGATTGGGCATCAATCCTCGTGGACCCAAAACCTTGCCCAGTTTTCCGACCTCGCCCATGACATCCGGCGTGGCCACGACCACGTCAAAATCAAGCCAACCTTCGTTAATCTTCTTGACATACTCATCAAAGCCCACATAGTCGGCGCCGTTTTCCCGGGCTTCCTTCTCCTTGTCTCCTTTTGCCAAGACCAGCACTCGGACTTCTTTGCCGATGCCATGAGGGAGCGAAACCGTTCCGCGCACGACCTGGTCGGCATGACGGGGGTCGACTCCCAAATTGATCGAAATCTCTATCGACTCGTCGAATTTTGCAGTGGCGGATTTCTTGATTAATTCAACGGCCTCATCTAAGGAATAATCTTTTCCGATTTCGAGGTTGGAAAGCGATTCTTTGTAACGCGTGCTCTTTTTCATGCATCGTTCCCCTTTTCTAACCAGCCATTATTCAACGTCAATTCCCATACTCCGCGCCGTGCCCTCAACAATGCGCATGGCAGCTTCGATGTCATTGGCATTCAGATCCTCTAGCTTTGTTTGAGCGATTTCCTTAACTTGCTCCTTATTTACTTTACCCACCTTGTTTCGATTGGGCTCACCGGAACCTTTTTCAAGTCCGGCAGCTTTTTTGAGCAAAACCGCCGCCGGTGGAGTTTTTGTAATAAACGTGAAGGATCGATCGCCATAAACCGTAATAATAACAGGAATAATTAAGCCTTGTTTCTCCTGCGTGCGCGCATTGAATGCCTTACAAAACTCCATGATGTTCACACCAGCCTGTCCTAAAGCCGGCCCGACGGGTGGCGACGGATTGGCCTGACCTGCTGGAATTTGCAGCTTAACAGTAGCGATAACTTTCTTGGCCATAAAAGGTCATTTCTCCTTTCAAGTCTATTTTTCCAGCTCCACTTGCAAGAAATCCAATTCGACTGGAGTCGATCTTCCAAAAATGCTGACCATGACTTTGACCTTTTTCTTCTCCTTATTTATGTCCTCCACAAATCCCGTGAAATCCGAAAATGGGCCATCGATTACTTTTACGGGATCACCCAATCGAAATGGAACATCAACAGTTTCCTGTATCCCGGTCTCTTCAACTCGCCCAAGAATCCGATCGATTTCTTCTTGACGCAATGGCTGAGGTTTATTTTTGGGACCAACAAAGTTAGTCACCCCCGGTGTGTTCAAGATCACATGCTGTGTTTCCTTGTCTAACTCAATGTGAACCAACATATAGCCAGGAAAAAAGACCTTGTTTTTCACCTTTCGCTTACCATCGCGCATTTCCGTCACTTCTTCAGAAGGAATCAAGATCTTCGGGATTCTCTCTTGTAGCCCAAGTCTATCGATCTCGCTTTCCAAATAAGACTTTACTTTCCTTTCATGACCAGATAAGACGTGAATGGCATACCATTTTTTTTTATCTGGCTCTCTCAAGGTGAATCTCCTAGAATATCAATTGAATAATGTTTTGTAGAATCCTGTCTGAAACAAACACATACAAAGCAAAAAATATCGAAATCACGATGACGATCACTGTTGAACTTTTCAAGTCGTCGTAAGTCGGCCAATTCACTTTCGACATCTCTTGATTAACGTCAGAAATAAATTTTACTGGTTTTTCGAGCAGCTTCATACGAAATCCATACAAGAAAAAAAGTCTTGCAGGTGAGGCAGGACTTGAACCCGCAACCGCTGGTTTTGGAGACCAGTGCTCTACCAGTTGAGCTACTCACCTGTAAGTCGCTTTAACTCACTCAGTTGCTAACGAGTTTCTTTATGTGCTGTGTGCTTATTGCAATGAGGACAATATTTTTTAAACTCAACCCTGCCCGAATGCTTTGCTTTGTTTTTCGTAGTGGTGTAGTTTCTGTGTTTACACGCCGTGCATTCTAATGTGACTAAGTTTCTCATTCTAACTTTAGTTTATGTTTGCCCATATAAATTGAGAGCCCACGACCGGGATTGAACCGGTGACCTCATCCTTACCAAGGATGTGCTCTACCGACTGAGCTACGTGGGCGCAATCAGACTCAAAAAAGAGCGGGAGACGGGGCTCGAACCCGCGACCTACAGCTTGGAAGGCTGTCACTCTACCAACTGAGTTACTCCCGCGTCTCCAATTTCGAAATCGCTTAACGCCTTCACATTCAAAGTTGCTGTGGAGAGGGGAGGATTCGAACCTCCGAAGGCTGAGCCGTCAGATTTACAGTCTGATCCCTTTGGCCACTCGGGAACCTCTCCAATAGACAAAAAAAGAGCCACCAGCAGGAATCGAACCCGCGACCACCTCATTACAAGTGAGGCGCTCTACCTTCTGAGCTATGGTGGCATCAAAGTTAATAAAATTCAGTGTCTTACACAAAAAAGGAAACTATAGCCCAATTTAAATACAGCCTTATAATATATAAATTTGAATTCAATTGTCAAGCTTTTTTTATCTCTTCAGAAATTTCATTTGACTCTCCACGCTGTTTCTTGTCCTTTATCCTCCAATGCTATGTTATTTTTGTCTAATTCTTGTCGGATTTTATCTGCTAAATCCCATATCTTTCGACTTCTTAATTCCTTTCGTACATCGATTAAGATTTCCATTAATCCATTCACTAACTCTGAATTGGCACCAGAGCCTTTCGATCGCAGAAAGCCAAAAAACGAATCCACCTCCTCGATGTCTTGTTTTGCCTGTGAGAGAAGCGCCCTCTCTCCATCCATCAAGTTGTCTTTGGTCAATAAAGCGTTCAATTCCCGCACCATATCAAAAAGACGTGAAACAGCCACAGGCGTGTTAAAGTCATCCTTCATTGCTTCGACAAGCTCAGACTTCAGTCGCCTATGGGTATTCAAAACCTGCAGTTCTTTTTCGTTCAGCGACTCTTCTTCCAACGGCGCCTCGGTCATGACCATGTCCTGCAGTTTTTGATAAAATCGGTTCAGACGATTTGCAGCACTGCCAGCGGCTTGAAGTCCCTGATCGGTCAAATCAATTGGACTGCGATAATGCTTTTGTAGAAAGAACAATCTCATAACTTCGGTAGGCACTTTTTTCAGAATCTCTCTAACGGTTTTGAAATTCCCTAGGGACTTGGCCATTTTCTCGCCCCCAATTTGCAAAAAGCCATTATGCAGCCAGTATTTGACAAACTTCTTCCCCGTGGCTCCCTCGCTTTGGGCGATTTCGTTCTCGTGATGCGGAAAAACCAGATCCACGCCACCGGCATGGATATCGAACGTTTGACCGAGATATTTCATGGACATGGTTGAGCATTCAATGTGCCATCCGGGCCGTCCCATTCCCCAGGGGCTTTGCCAGCCGGGCTCACCTGGTTTTTGACTTTTCCATAACGTGAAGTCGAGGGGATTTTTCTTGCTTTCGTCAACAGCCACTCGGGAACCAGCCACAAGATCTTCAATCCTCTTACCGGAAAGACTGCCGTAACTGGCGAATGTGGATACATCATAAAACACGTCGCCATTGACCTGATAAGCAAGTCCCCTATCTACCAGACTTTGAATCAGCTCGATGATGTCTTGGACGTGGTCGGTTGCCTTCGGATAAATATCGGCTCTTTCAATGCCCAGAGCCTCCGTATCTTCGAAAAATGCTTCTATAAATTTGACGGTAATCGTTTGGGTATCCGTGTTTTCTCGTTCGGCGCGCTCAATGATCCTATCATCGATGTCAGTCAAATTCATGACATAGGTAACATCGTATCCCAAATATCGTAGAAATCGGCGAACAACATCAAAAACGACAAAGGCGCGACCATTCCCGATGTGGATATAATCATACACCGTCGGCCCGCACACATAGATCTTTGCCTTGTCTTTTTCTGTGGGCACAAATTCTTCTTTTTTCTTAGTGAGGCTGTTGTAAACTTTCAATGACATTTCTTCCATTGAGCACTCGCTATTCATTAGCTTAAACAAGCAAGTTTTTCACAAGCTTCTGACATGTATCCTTGCCCAAAATCTCCGCGACCATGGCCAAATCAGGTCCATGGAGTTGGCCGGTAAGGGCCACGCGAATAGGCATCCACAAATCCTTTCCCATTACGCCTGTCTCTTTTTGCACCTGCTTCATAATCGACCGAAAGGTCTTCGCTTCAACGGTATCGTAACTCTCGAGGTATCGCAAAAATGCCCAGTATACTTTTTGTGAAGAATCCTTTGAAGACAGTGCTATGGTCTTACCGTCCGTCAGTTGCACCCTTTCCTCGTAGAATGGTTCAACCAACTCTCTGATTTGAGTCAAGGATTCCGCCTTGTCTCGTACCAACTCGATTATCTTTTTCAACCGAGCTCTATCTGAGGTATCGATTTTCGTCTCACGCAAATAGGGTATCGTTGTATCAACCAATCTATCGAGTTCCATATTCCGAATATAATAGGCATTCATCCAATTGAATTTTGTCAAGTCGAAAATGGCCGGAGATTTGTTCATCCGTTCGAAATCAAACTCGTTAATCAGTCTATCAACGGACAGAATTTCGTCACCGGTTTCGGAGGACCAGCTCAGCAGACTCAGGAAATTGATCAGTGCTTCCGGCAAATATCCTTTTAATTTGAACTCATGGATTGAAGTGGCACCGTGACGCTTGGAGAGCCGCGCTCGATCCGGCCCCAGGATCATTGGAATATGGCAAAAAGTAGGCGGAGTCCAGTCCAGAGATTCATAAAGCAAAATCTGCTTTGGAGTATTTGACGCGTGATCGTCGCCTCGAATCACATGGCTGATCTTCATGAGTCCGTCGTCTACCGCCGCAGCGAAATTGTACGTCGGGGTTCCATCCGGACGCATGATAATGAAATCGCCGAAATTTTCCGTTTCAAACCTTAATTCATCCTTGACCAAATCACACCATGAAACCTCTCCAGGCCTGACATAAAATCGCCATGACGCTTTCTGCCCTGATTGAATCAGATTTTCGCGCTCGGCCTGCGACAACTTCAAACATTTTCGGTCATAGTCAGGATTCTCTCCACGCGCAATCGCCGCCTTTCTTTTTTTCTCAAGCTCTGCTTCTGAACAGAAACATGGATAGGCTCTTTCTTTCTTTTTGAGGAGATCGAGATTCTCTTTGTAGATTTCGAGACGCTCTGATTGACGATACGGACCCTCGTCTCCTCCTACATCGGGACCTTCGTGCCAGTCTAATCCGAGCCATTTCAAGTCATCAAATATTGAATTTTCAGATTTAAGGCTAGAGCGTTCGACGTCCGTATCCTCAATTCGCAAAACAAATGTCCCGCCACTCTTTTGGGCAAAAATCCAGTTCAGAATCGCGGTTCGGGCGTTGCCAATATGTAAATGACCGGTCGGACTTGGTGCAAATCGTACTCTTATCTGCTCTTCCATTTATATCTCATCTTCTTCAATGAGTACAGAAGCAAACACCGACACTCCTTCTCCTTGCCCAACAAAACCCATTTTTTCGGAAGTCGTCGCCTTAATCGAAACCTGTGAATCGACAAGTCCTAAAGACTCGGCAATATTTCTCTGCATTTCCTGAATATACGGCATCAATTTGGGCTGTTCCAAAATCACGGTTGAGTCGATATTACTGATTTTAAAACCATTATCAGAGATTAAGTTCCCGATCTCTTTTAATAATAACAGGCTCGAAATTCCCGCAAAGCGCTCCTCGGAATCGGGAAAATGGCTGCCTATATCGCCAAGTGCAGCACCGCCCAGCAGTGCGTCCCCGATGGCATGACACAATGCGTCCGCATCGGAATGACCCAGGGCGCCTTTGCTGGAAGGAATGGTTACGCCGCCTAAGATCAACTTCCGTCCCTCGACCAACTGATGTACATCATAGCCGAAACCAACTCGCATTATTCCTGCTCGGTTCTCAATATTAGTTTTGCCAATTCCAGATCGATCGGTTCGGTGATTTTGATGTTCTTATATTCCCCCTCAACAATTTTGACCGAATAACCGGCACGTTCAACCAGAGCCGAATCATCTGTCTGAAGCAGACCGTTTTGGTGTGCTTCCCGAAATGCGGCTTCTAAAATCTGGAGTTTGAAAATCTGCGGCGTTTGTACGGACCAGAGCGAATCTCGGAACAGGGTGCGGTCTACAAAACCGGAGCGTTCCGTTTTAACGGTATCCTTTGGCGGCACAGCCAAAATGGCAGCGCCATGTTTTTCACAGGCTGCGACGGTCTCCCTGATTTTCTCAATGCTAATAAATGGTCGGACCGCGTCGTGAATGGCAACCAGATCCGGGCGTCCGTCCAGTGCCTTGATGCCTGCAAACACGGAATCTTGTCTTCGTTCGCCCCCACTGATAATTTTCTTAACTTTTTCGAAGCAAAAACGATCAACGATCTCCTGAGATACAAAATGAAGCCAACTCTCCGCAGTGACGATCAGGATATCATCTATCAAATCACAGTTCTCGAACTTTTGAAGAGTATAGAAGAGAACCGGCTTGCCGCAAAGCTCTCGAAACTGTTTGGGAATGGAGCCGCCAATCCGTCGTCCGGTGCCGGCCGCGACTATAACTGCTGATATGCGCAACGAACCTAAGAAGTCCTATTTTATAAAATTAACATGGCATCGCCATAACTGTAAAAGCGATACTTCTCGCGAATGGCTTTGCGATAGGCCTTGAAGACAAAATCACGACCAGCGAATGCACACACCAACATCAAGAGCGTAGACGAGGGTAAATGGAAGTTGGTTACCAAGCCGGAGACAATCTTAAAATCATAAGGCGGATAGATAAACTTGTCGGTCCAACCTGTCGAAGATTTGGCCAAGCCTTCTGACGTCATACTGGTTTCCAACGCTCTGGTTGCACTGGTTCCGACCGCAATCACTCTCCCCTCTTCTTTCATGCTTTGATTAACCGCCTCAGCGGCCTGCTCTGGAACTTCGTAGTATTCGGAATCCATCTTGTGACGACTCAAATCTTCAACAACAACCGGACGAAAACTGCCCAGACCGAGGTGCAAAACAATTCGTGCAATTCGAATGCCCTTCTTTTCAATCTTATTCAGCAGGTCTTTAGTAAAATGCAATCCTGCAGTGGGCGCCGCTACCGCACCACGAACTCGCGAAAACACGGTTTGATACCGTTCCTTGTCAAGCGGCTCAGGATCCCGATCAATGTATGGCGGCAATGGCGACTGGCCTATGTGGTCAACGATTTCATAGAAATCGCCAATATAGTTAAACCGCACGACTCGCCCGCCAGAGACGGTGTTGTCAATGACATCGCAGTACAACTTGTTGTTCACTGAAAGTCGATTCCCCACCCTGACCTTTCGTGCAGGCCGCACCAACACTTCCCAGAGACCATTTTCCAGTTCACGCAGCAAAAAGATCTCTACTTCCGCATCTGTCTTGTCTTTTGTGCCCATCAAGCGGGCCGGGAACACCTTGGTCTCATTTATGACCAGGCAATCGCCCTTGTTTAAGTATTCAATAATATCTTTGAAAACGGTTTGCTCAATGGTTTGTTTTTCTCGGTTCAAAACCATCAGGCGAGACTCATCTCGTTTCTTTGCCGGATACTTAGCAATTAGTTTTTCGGGCAATTTGTACTTAAAATCGGAAAGCTTCATATATTTACTCCCAGAATCTCCTAATACCAGTTTGATTAAAATAATTTGCCTTGTAGAATGTTCTTATTTTTCACACCGAAATGACGGAATGTCAGGTCCGTAACCACCCGACCTTTGGGCGTCCTTTTCATTAAGCCCTCCTGAATGAGATAGGGTTCGTAAATTTCCTCCAACGTTTCAGCGTTCTCACCGACTGCCACCGCCAGAGTATTAATTCCTACGGGACCGCCGCTGAATTTTTCGAGCATCACTTTGAGTATGCGCTTGTCCATGTCATCCAAGCCCAATTCATCGACATCCAGGCGCAGCAGCGACTCATGGGCGATGTCTTTGGTGACCTCACCGTTTCCCTCAATTTGCGCGAAGTCACGAATTCGCCGGAGTAGACGATTGGCAATTCTTGGCGTACCCCTTGAACGCCTGGCGATTTCCATACCCGCTTCCTCCTCAATTTCAACTTCCAAAATTTTTGCGGACCGCTTTACAATCAGAAACAATTGTTCCGGCTTATAAAAATCAAACCGGTTAACCACGCCAAATCGCGAACGCAGAGGAGAAGTCAGAAGGCCGGCACGAGTCGTGGCGCCAATCAACGTGAATTTGGGGAGTTTTATCTGCACGGTTCTTGCATTTACTCCCCTATCGATAATGATATCGAGCTTGTAATCTTCCATTGCCGGATAGAGATATTCCTCAACCACCCGATTCAGTCTATGTATCTCATCGATGAAAAGCACATCTCTTTCCTCAAGGTTTGTTAGCAGACCGGCGAGATCTGCCGGTTTTTCTAAAGCCGGCCCTGAGGTGGTCCTGATTTTGACATCCAATTCTTTGGCGACAATATTGGCCAGCGTTGTCTTGCCCAATCCCGGTGGACCATAAAATAAAACATGGTCCAGAGCTTCATTTCGGGCAACCGTCGCTTCGACGAAAACCTTGAGATTGTTCTTTATTTTGTCCTGACCCACAAATTCCTCAATAACCGACGGCCTTAAGGTTAAATCTAATTCATTCTCCCCTTCCATTCGTTCGGGAGTTGTGGGTCGTGTGTTTGGCAACATCTCAATTCGACTGTAAGACTTTCTTTATCAATTCATCAATTGGTAAATCGGGTTCCTTGTTTAAAATGGAAACGATCAGTTTTTGAGCATTGGCTCTATTATACCCCAGGGCTACAAGCGCAAGGCTAGCCTCCTCCAATTTATTATTGACGGCTGCCTTTTCTGTCAACTGAGGCGTCACGGCTGTGATTTCGGCCTCCAGACCCATTTCGCCAAACTTATCTTTCAGTTCCGTTACCAGCCGTTGGGCGGTTTTTCTACCCACACCCGGCAATCGAGTTAATGCATCCACATCACCGTTTACAATCAAGCCGGTCAGTTCCTCAGAACTGCTTCCCGACAGAATCGCCAGTGCCAGCTTGGGGCCAACGCCCGAAACGGATATGAGATTCGAAAACAGCCATTTCTCCCGCTCAGTGAAGAACCCAAAAAGCTGCAAAGCGTCTTCCCGCACATGCAGATAGGTTAACAGCTTAGCACTCTTGCCAACTTGCTCCAGCTTCTCAAACGTTGTGATCGGCACAAGTACCTCATATCCGACGCCGTTGACGTCCAGAACAATTCGAGTCGGTGTCTTTTCGGACAGCACCCCTTTAAGCTGTGAAATCATAATCTGGCTTCCATCCGATGCACATGACAGAGGGCAACCGCAAGCGCGTCTGAAGCATCTAATGGTTCGGGCAAATGAGGCAAGCTTAACATTCGTTGTACCATGCTTTGGACCTGTTCCTTTGACGCTGCACCATTGCCAACGACGGCTTGCTTTATTTCTCTCGGTGAATATTCCGAGGTGGGGATTTGGTAATTGACAGCAGCTAAAATCGCAACGCCGCGCGCATGGCCCATGTTCAGAGCAGACTTCACATTTTGCGCGTAAAAGAGATCCTCGATAGCAAACTCATCCGGCTGATATTGTACGATTACACTTGACAGTTGGTCGTAAATCTTTTTTAGACGAGTTGGGAAACCTTCTTTTGATGACAATCTTAGACAACCAAAATCGAGAGATGTGCAACCGTTGCTGCTACTTTCCACGATGCCAAACCCCATAACCACCGTGCCCGGATCCACCCCAAGTATGCGCATGTCCCTTCGGACTTATTCCTCGGTTTCCTGAATTAGTGAAAAATCAATGTCGAAGTTGGAATAAATATTCTGAACGTCCTCATGTTCTTCCAGCACATCCATGAGTTTGAGAAGTTGCTCCGCCTCTTTGCCCTCCACTTTCACCGTGTTCTTGGGATACATGGTCAGGGAAGCGGTTTCGTATTTTATGTTGTTTTCTTCCAAAGCAGATTTAACATTCTCAAGATCACCTGTTGCAGTCGTAATTTCGAACATATCATCTTCGCTTTTTATATCTTCTGCTCCAGCGTCCATCACGATCATCAATAAGTCATCTTCTTCCAAACCGCCTTTGAGAATTGTGACCAGCCCTTTCTTCTCGAAGAGCCAGGCAACTGCGCCAGATTCAGCAAGACTGCCAGCGTATTTGTTCATGTTGTGTCTTACCTCCGCTACAGTCCGTTTGTGATTATCGGTGAGAATCTCAATAAACAGAGCCGCGCCACCAGGACCATAACCTTCCAAAATTCCCTGTTCGTATGAAACACCCGGCAGTTCGCCCGTACCTTTTTTAATGGCTCGGTCGATATTTGCTGCGGGCATATTCGACGCCTTGGCAGCCGCAATGGCCGTTCGCAGTCTCGGATTTGCAGACTCGTCTCCTCCACCTTCTCTGGCGGCAATGGTAAGCTCTTTAATTAGGCGGGTAAAGATCTTACCGCGTTCGGCGTCGGCCTTGGCCTTTTTACGCTTGATTGTGCTCCACTTTGAATGTCCGGACATTTATTCCTCCAGAAATTCCAAATACAAATATAATAAATTTTTTGTCGTTTTCCAATATAAAAATGGGCACAGCAACACAGCAACGGGCGGGCACAGTCGCGATGCATGGATAAATCAAAAAAGCCGACCAGTCTGAACGGGCCAGCTCATAAGGAAACAAACATGAAAAATGAATAAGAAAAAACTTTCCCCCGGGAAATTTCTCTTATGGTGTACTGACAGGCTGGGGACTATTGCCCGAATTCATCCATCCAGTTGTAGGCTTTTTTTAGGTTGACTTTAGTTCTCACCACCCAGGCATCTCGGAATCCTTTTCGCATGGCTAACCGCTGCAGCTTTTCGGCATCAAACCAATTCACAAAATCACCCACCCTCACTTTATAAAATGGTGGATCAAACACCAGGTAAACGTCTTCATCAAATCTCAAAACCGCATCTTTTTGAACATCCTTGGCTTTCTGTCGATCCGTGGTTTGGATGATCTGCACGCGATATCCGGTGGCTACGCTGTCTGTCACGGTCTGTCTTGGATTCAGCAGGTCGTCGTCAAAATCCGTGTAGGTCGGCTCCGACTCCTTAATTTCAATGTCATCATCATTGAGCGCGAGTGGATTGAAATCTTCTCGCATCTTTTCAAAATTTTCGATGCCTTCCTCTTCGGTTTTCGTAGGACGCGTTACCCTTTCCGGAGATGCACAATTGAAGTATAAAGCAAAGGCCAAAGTAAGCGTGAGGATCATTTTCAACTTTAACGTGAGAGGTTTCATTTTTTAAGACGCTCTTCAGTTTGTTGTTTATTTAACTTCATTGATCGCTTGGATGAGCTCCGGAACAACCTCGAACAGATCGCCAACCACGCCATAGTCCGCAATGTCGAAAATGGGGGCATGCGGATCCTTGTTGATCGCCACAATCGTGTTGGAGTTTTTCATTCCCACGATATGCTGAATGGCGCCGGAAATACCTACCGCCAAATAGAGTTTTGGCGTCACGGTTTGACCCGAGCTTCCGATCTGACGGTCCAGTGGCAGCCAGCCGTCGTCGCACACAGGTCGGGAGGCCGCAATCTCAGCATTGATCGCTTCAGCAAGTTTATTGATCAAATTCATATTTTCGGGTTTTTTGATGCCTCTTCCCACCGCGACGATGCGCTCCGCTTTGCTCAGGTCCACCTCCTGCTTGACACCCTCAAATATTTTCAGAACTTTTGTCCGATTATCCACATCATCCATTGATAGATCAACATTTTGGACTTGACCTTTTGCGGAGGCCTCCTCGACGTCATCCGGATTAAATGCCCCCACCTGGAAACTCACCAAATTCGGGCCTTCACCCTCAAAGGAGAAGTCAGCGTCAATTTTTCCCTGAAATACTTGCCTCACAAAAATCGGGGTGCCGTTTTCCATCTTGTAGCGGGTACAATCGCTGATCAAGGCTTTGTTCAATTGGGTAGCCAATTTGGGAGCATAGTCACGCACCATATATGTGTGGCTGAAAAAAATATACGTAGGGTTTCCTTTTTCCACAATTTGCTTTATGGCCGCTGCGTAACCGTCCGGTGTGTAGTCAGCAAGCTTGTCATCTTCTGCTATCAAAACATTGACGCCCTTTGAAGCGATTTCATCTCCTAGATTCTTGAGATCGTCCCCCAAGACCAGTACATTGACCTCTTGACCCAACTCCTTGCCAATTTGTTGTCCGGCCACGACCGCTTCCCATGTGGATCGGTTTAAAACTCCATCTCTCTGTTCGCCGACGACCATTATACTATCAGGCATATGACTAACTCCTTTGTGAATTGATCTCTTCTTAAATTCTTCTCTTTTTTAGAAAACCTTGGCCTCATTTTTCAGCTTGTCTACCAATTCTTTGGCTACGTCTTTAGGTTTACCTTCAAGGATTTCTGCTTGCTTGGTTTTTTCCGGGATGTAGATTTTGTGGAATTTCAACCCGGACTCCGTCTGCTTGACATCATCCTCTGACAAACCCAAATCGCTCAAGCCAAGTGCTTTGATTTCTTTCTTCTTGGCCATCATAATGCCTTTGATTGTGGCATAGCGAATTTGATTAATTCCGGATTGAATCGTCAACAAGGCCGGAAGCGGCAGTTCCACCCACTGAAACCATCCGGCCTCCAATTCCCGTTTGACTTTGATTCCGCCATTCTGCGCTTGGATTTCCATGACGATGGTGCCGTGTGGCACGCCTAAGAATTCCGCCAAAATCACCCCTGTTTGCGCAAAACCATAGTCATCCGACTGCAGTCCCGTCAAAACCAAATCGAACTGTTCTTTCTTGATGGCGGCGGCCAGAATTTTCGCATTCACATCCGGGTCGAGACTTTGGAAACTTGTGTCATCGATGTGAATCGCCCGATCAGCGCCTTTTGCGAGTCCTTGCTTGATTGCTTCTTTCACGCGTTCGGGACCCATCGAGAGCAAGACGACCTCACCACCGTGCTTCTCTTTGAGCCGGAGCGCCTCCTCTAACGCGTAATGGTCGCTCTCGTTTATTTCATAATTCAGATCGGTTTCATGAATCCAACTCCCATCATCTTTAAGTTTCAACAAGGAATCCTTAACCGGAACTTGTTTCATGCAGACGACAATATTCACGTTCAACTCCTTCTTCTTTTTGTGGCCCAATATTTCTTATCATTCCGCGAGAACTTTCTTTTACTTCGGAGCGATGTTATCTGCGAAATGATTTCCAAATTTCATCAACCTAGGTTTGGATCGTTGACTTTGCGACTCGTCCATTTGTCAGGTTCTTTCCATCTGAATATTGCAGAGCCTGTTCCGACTGATCATAGACAGCTTTGATATCACCAGATGAGCCAAGTCTGACCAGGCTCTTGCCCTGCCCTAAAAACATGGGGTTGCTCATCCACATGGAATTCTCAAATTAAAGCCACCACCGAAAAACGCCATTCCCGCCTAGCTGCTTTCCCGAACGTTGGCTTTCCAAGGCGAAAAGACCTGCTTCATCTCTTCGATCGAGCCGGCCATTACCAATTCTTGTAACTGTCCGATAGCGAATTTCAGCTCGCTAATAGCTTCCGAGTACTTGCCTGCTTTGACGAGTCCGGTAGATTTGTCTAAACCACTAATGATTTCCTGGTTTTGATCTTGAGCCCAAAGTGGCGAGGAAATCGCCATCAGAAAAACACACAACGCAACTAGGAATAACGTTCTCATCGTTCCTCCTCAATCATGCTGAATAACGCGAGCATTTCAATGCCCGAATTGTTCGCATTGAGAATTTAGTAAATTAATGTTTGAAATCAACCCTTTTTTAGGCCTACAGATCAAAATCGTAGCCATTGGCTTCGTAGCTATGCGTCGCAATTTGCCTGCGCCAGGAATCGATATTGTTGTCAATTTGGCGACTGTTGCGACGGATTCGCCGCCAGGCTTCTTCGCAGAACGTCTTGCCGATGGTCAACTCTCTTTGCACTGCATTCACATCGCTGGCTTTTATCATCGAATCGAGGCGGGAAACCACGGCTGCCATGGCATAAAGATCGATAGCCATGTCGGCAATTCGGTGCAACAAAAACTCCTGTTCAATGATCTCCTTGCGATATTTGGAAAGCACTCTTTCCACTGCGAAGTGCAATTGTTTTGCGTATTCAGCAAATTTGTCCGCCTCGTTGTGCAAAGCCTCGTGTACGTTGCTGAGTTTTTCCGTGGCAACTCGGCGTCTGAGCCTGGAAATTGCGTAGTCGGTCAAAATCCCCAATTGCGCCAGGGGATTCTGCAAAGCCTTGCCAACCTTCTTCAAATACTCTCCGTGTTCCTGCATGCCGGCGAGTGAAATGAAAAGGCGCAACACCTCGTTGGTACCTTCAAATATCAAATTGATGCGCGAATCCCGAAGGTAACGTTCGTAGGGATATTCTTTGCTGTAGCCAATGCCGCCGGCAATTTGCATAGTTTCATTCACCGTCCGCCACAGCGCTTCCGAGACATACACCTTGCAAATAGCAGACTCGATGGAGTAGTCGACATCGCCGCGGTCAATCAGACCGGTCGTGAGATAGATCATACTCTCCGCCGCAAATGTGTCCACAGCCATCTGGCTAATTTTCTCTTGTATCATTTCAAATTTTGCGATGGGCGCATTGAATTGCTTGCGGTTTTTTGCATGATCCACACTCATCGCCAAAAGCTGCTTCATCCCTCCGACGCATCCCGCTGCCAGTCCCAACCTGCCTGAGTTCAAAACTTCCATGGCGACCTTGAAGCCTTTGCCAACAGTCCCAATCACATTTTCTTTTGGAACTTTGATATTATCAAAGGTTATCTCGGTCGTCGATGAACCGTGAATGCCGAGCTTTTCCTCTTCTTTGCCCGATGAAAAACCTTCCATATCTCGGGTAACGATAAACGCTGTAATTTTCTTTTCCTCGTTTTCGCCAATCGGGGTCTTGGCGAAGACTGTGAAGAAATCCGCAATGCCTCCATTGGTGGTCCATATTTTGCTGCCGTTCAAAATATAATGTTCGTTGTCGTCGTCCGGGATGGCCATGGATTGAATTCCGGCGGCATCCGAGCCCGCTCCTGGTTCGGTTAGGGCGAACGCAGCCAGCGATTCGCCGGAGGCCAATTCCGGTAGATATTTTTTCTTTTGTTCTTCAGAGCCGTATAATAGCAGTGCCTTCAACCCGATTGATTGATGCCCTCCCAACGTCACCGCCAGAGACGCATCGGCTCCCGCCAGTTCTTCAAACACGCGGTTGTAAGCAGTGGAAGAAAATCCGTAACCGCCATATTCTTCCGGTATGCTCATCCCGAACAAGCCGATTTCCGCAAGCCCTTTGATGACCTCGTCGGGAATTTCGCCTTTTTGGTCAATGGCGGCGGGATCCACCTGGTCTTTCATGAATTGGCGGATGCTGTCCAGAACCAGCTTCAAATTTTCCTGCTCTTCTTCATCCATTTTCGGAAATGGAGAAATCAAGCTCTGTTCAATGCTTCCTGCGAATAAACACTTTGAAAAACTTTTGATGTCTTTTGCGTCGTTGCTTGCCATCGTTCATCTCCCATTTGATCTTAAAAATTGCTTTTTCGGTCTCAGTCCTCATAGAAGGTTTCGTCATTCTCTGCCATTTTTTGCAAGAGCTCTGGCGGTTCAAATCGAGGTCCGCATTTTTCCGTAAGACCTTTAAGCTTGTCCAAACAGGTTTTCAGACCAAGACTTTGCGCGTACCTCAACAACCCGCCTCTGAACGGGGGGAAGCCGGTGCCAAAGACCAAACCCGCATCCACATCCCTTGGGTGGCGTACAAGGTTCTCTTCCAGGCACAAGATGCCTTCCTTGATCATCGTGAAAACCAGACGCTCTTGAATTTCTTCTTTGGAAAGCTCACCGTCCGAACGAGTCAGATCTTTAATCAAATCATAAACAGCTGTATCAACCTCTTTGCTTTTGTTTTCATAAATGTAAAACCCTTGGCCCCCCTTCTTGCCAAGGCGCCCATCTTCATTCAGCCTCTCAATGATTCGAGATGGCGCCATTCGATTTTCAAAGCCTTTCTGCAAGATTTTTGAGACTTCGTACCCCACGTCGATTCCGACTTCGTCGAGCAAGTGTAGCGGCCCCATTGGCATTCCGAATTCCACCATGGCCTTGTCAACTTCCATGATTTTCGCCCCTTCTTCCAGGAGCAAAGCGGCTTCATTGATGTAGGGTCCTAAAATACGATTCACCAAAAAGCCGGGACTGTTTTTTACCACGATCGGTATCTTGCCCAGTCTTTTTGCAAAGGCAACGGCAGTAACCGTGGCCTGATCGGAAGTTTTTTGCCCCCGGATAATCTCCACCAACGGCATACGATGAACGGGATTGAAGAAATGAAAGCCGATCACACGTTCGGGCTTTTTAACCGCCGACGCAATTTCGGTGATCGACAGAGAAGAGGTATTTGAAGCCAGCACGGTATTTTCACCTACCTTCTCTTCAATTTCCGAAAATACCTGTTTCTTGACATCCATGTTTTCGACCACGGCTTCGATGACGAAATCCATATTGCTGAACCCGCTGTAATCCGTGGTCCCGGAAATCAGCGTGTACTTGCGCTTCATGTCGCGGCGGCTCAGCTTTTTCTTCTCCACGGCTTTTTGAAACACCCGTTCGGCTTTTTGGAAACCGGCATTGAGAGCAGCATCGTCGATGTCCTTCATGCGGACCGGCAAATCGTGGTATGCCAAAAGCTGCGCGATGCCGCCGCCCATTAAGCCTGCACCCAACACTCCGACGTTTTTGACCTCCACATGCTGAAGCTTCGTCTTTTCGACGCCGGGATCTTTCTTGAGCGCTTCGTTCAGATAATAGATTGAGATCAGATTCTTACACACATCTGTGGTGATGAGCTCACCCAACAACTTGGCCTCGATTTCCAGACCCTCCTGCAACGATTTCCCATATCCTTTTTCCACTGATTCCAGAGCCTTGAGAGGCGCCGGATAGTGGCCTTTGGTGTTTTTCAGCGTGCGTTTTCTGGCTTGCTTGAACAAAAATTTCTGGCCCAAGCTATTGCTTTCCAAAAGAATGGCATGCAAGCGCTTGGCATTTCGCTTCTTTTCATAGGCCGAGCGCAGAAAGCTTTGCTGCATGCTAAGAGCAAATTCTTCGGCTGCGGCTTTGATGAAAGAACCCGGATAATCCAGCGGCAAGACTTTGTCCACAATGCCTAATTTGCCGGCATATTTCGCATCCACCAGTTTTCCCGGAAGGATAAGCCTCAATGCTCTTTGAATTCCAATCAGCCTTGGCAACCGCTGTGTTCCGCCAAATCCCGGCAGAATCCCGAGCTTGACCTCCGGAAGTCCGATTTTGGTCTTGGGATGAATTTTAGCCAATCGAAAATGGCAAGCAAGGGCAAGCTCCAATCCGCCCCCTACACAGGTCCCCTGAATTGCAGCGATCACCGGAAACGGCAGATCGTAGATCTTCTGAAAAATGGCTTGACCCATTTTGGCTTTTTGCGTGCCCTCCTCAGGATCGACGATATCTTTGATTTCGCCGACATCCGCCCCGGCAATGAAGTTGTCTTCTTTACCGCTTAAAATGACCAGGGCTTTGATTCCGGTATAGGTTCGTAACTCATCCAACCATTTGTCCAATTCCGTCATGACTTCAGAGGAGAGGATATTCACTTTTTGCTCCTCTAAGTTAAGTTCGAGAAAGGCGACACCGCTCTCACGCTCGGTGAGTTTGAACGCTTTGCCCTTCTTCGCACGGATCGATTCTTCCATTGTCTTTGTGTCTTGCTTGACGTCTTCCGTCATGGTGAAGCTCCTCCCTTCATGCTCGTTTGATTGTTGGTAACCCCGCGTAAAAACATATCGGCAATTTGATCGGCGGACTGTCGCAAATCGTATTTATTTCTTTTCAATAATACCCACTGAGTTGCAACTTCATCCAATGCGCCGAATATCGCTCTTTTGGCGAGACCGGGATGAATGTCAGCCCGGATGACTCCCTGCCTCTGTCCCTCAGAGATGAGTTCGCCAATCAAATTCAGATACTCTTTGAGTTTCGAGCCGGTATATTCTTTAATAAACTTATTGCTTTGTCTTAATTCAAGTTGAAACACCTGAGCCAGCTTTGGGTTGTTTTTCACGAAATCCAGATGTGTGTGAATAAATGCACGCAACTTGTGGTCAATTTGACTGGCAGACTCAATCTGTGCGTGTGCCTTGGCGATGAACTTCGCCATTTCTTCCTCGAAAATGGAGATCAAAATTTCATCTTTACCTTTAAAATAAAGATAAATGGTGCCATCCGCAACGCCCGCCCCTTTGGCGATTTCAGCAACTTTGGCATTGTAAAAACCCTTTTGCGCAAACACCTTAACAGCCGCGCGCAGAATACGTGTTCGTTTGTCGTTTTTGAAAGACATATCAGATCGCGAAAAATGAATGAGCATTCATTCATAAAATAAAAAGCTCAGGTTAAAAGTCAAGTTATATTTCAAATGTCGGATTGACGTTTACTTACAGGGTTATTCGCCGTGCAGTGTCAGGGCGTAAATCGATTCCAAAGCAACAAACTCATTCTTTGTAGTTTGAGTGTAAATGGCCGAACGAAAACTCGTTAGTGCACGTCATTCCGTCCCGACGCTTCGGGACGGAATCTCCAAGAATTAGGCAGGAGATTCCCGAACAAAAGATCTCGGGATTGACAGCAACAGACCGTTTTCGTTTAGCTACTAATTATTTCTTTGTTGTTTAAATTCTTCCGCAAAAAACGGAGGTAGGTGGGCCTGGTAAGGAGTTCAGGCAGAAAATCACCTTCCCACCAGGGGTTGAACTTATAGAGTTCCTCGCTCGAATTCGCCATCGTTTAGCCTATTATAAGTTTGCTATCGTATAAAATACGAGAATAGTATACGATAGCATCGTATAAAAACCAATGTTTTTGCGTTTCTTGGAAGAAAAAACAAGAATCGGGTGGAAGATAAGTGTCGACATGTTTATATTGAGCGCGGACAATGAACAGGAGGAACAAATTATGGTGCAAAATTTTGAGCAATCAGCATTGGATTATGAGCGCGTCGAAAAGGCGATTGCATACTTGGAACAAAATTTTCATCGGCAGCCAGGTTTGTCGGAAATCGCCAAGGGTGCGCATGTCAGTGAACATCATTTTCAAAAACTCTTCAGTCGATGGGTTGGCATTAGCCCAAAGCGGTTTTTGCAATATTTGACAAAAGAATACGCCAAGGAGCTATTAAACGAACCAACGAATCTTTTGGACGTCACATATGAAACGGGTTTGTCGAGTCCTGGGCGCTTGCACGATTTATTTGTGACCTGTGAAGCGGTGACTCCCGGTGAATTCAAGAATCGAGGCGAGGGCTTAGTAATTGAATACGGGATTCATCCCTCCCCATTTGGTAGATGCATGCTTGCGGTGACGGAACGAGGAATCTGTGGCCTGGCCTTCCTTAAAGACGAGTCAGCAGATGACGAGCTTGTTTCAATGAAAAAACGCTGGAACAGAGCACAATTCAGGAAGAATTCCCAGAAGACGGCCAAATTGATCAATGGGATTTTTAAACCCCTGAATGGAGAAAAGACGCCGTCCTTTCACCTGTTTTTAAAGGGCACCAACTTCCAAATCAAGGTTTGGGAGGGGTTGTTGAGAATTCCATCCGGACAGGTTGTCTCATATGAGCACGTTGCCGAGCAGATCGGCCAGCCGAGGGCCGCGCGAGCCGTCGCCAACGCGGTGGCTCAGAACCCTGTGCCGTTTCTGATTCCATGCCATAGAGTGATTCGTAAAGTTGGGGACTTTGGCGGCTACCAAGGCGGGAGTGCCAGAAAAAAAGCCCTGCTTGGATGGGAGGCGGTTCAGAAAAATCGTCGTGATTGAGATAAGTGAGGCAAAATGTAAAATACCAGGCCCCTGATTCGGGATGTGCTAGTCGCGATTAGTCCTTTTCCGCGACTCGCGAATCGCCCCCACACTCGAAAGAGTGGACACAAAATAAGGCACCGTCACGGTCAGCAAGATCTTCAGCCAGCTAAGCGTGGTGATGTTTCCATTCAAGAGCACATCGCCTTGATTAATCACGATCAGGATGGTGCCAACGATGATCGCAAACTTAAGTCCCCGTACAACAACCTTACGTTGAAAACAAATCCGTAACCATTCCCTCATATCTTTATGCCGCTCATCAGTTGTTCAGTTAGTGCTTTTAAAATCGGAAGAATATACTCAATTGTTTTAAAAATTGTCAAGTTTTAATCTGTCGTCAGAACCCCCGAACCAAATAAAAACGAGGTGAGCATTCTTACAAATTTCTGAGATAAAAATTCCTTGCATTTTTGTGGTGAGTTCGGTTTTTTGAAGTACACGCAAGAGAAATAGTGGATTCTTGGGCCAGGAACCTTCAACCTACAAAGTGGGGCATTGGAAATTGGCTGAAAAAGATCGTGTTGATTTACCGTCAGATTTGCAAGATTTTGGCGATATGCCACCGGAGCAGTTTCGTGAATTTGGCACCAAATTCATCGGGTGGATCGCAGACTATCTTGAAAACATCGAGCAGCATGCCGTTCTGCCAAACGTAAAACCGAGCGATATTCGCACGATGCTCCCTGAATCGCCGCCCGAATCCGGGGAAACGATGCATCACATCCTTGCGGATATTGACAAAATCATCATGTCCGGCATGACTCACTGGAATCACCCGGGCTTCTTTGCTTATTTCGCAATCACGGGCAGCGGTCCCGGAATTTTAGGGGAGTTGCTCAGCGCCGCCTTTAATATCAACGGCATGTTGTGGAAAACATGTCCGGCGTCGACGGAATTAGAGCAGACGACTTTAGACTGGTTGCGTCAGATGCTTGGACTGCCCGAGGAATTTTGGGGCATCATTTATGACACAGCTTCCATCAGCAGCATGCACGCCATTGCAGCCGCACGTGAACAACTTGCTGACTGGCAAATTCGCGAAAAGGGTTTATCCGGCCGCAGCGATCTGCCACGCTTGCGACTTTATACTTCGGAACATGCGCACTCCTCTATCGATAAAGCCGCCATTACTCTCGGCATAGGATTGGAGGGAATTCGCAAGATTCCAGTGGATGAAAAATATCAGATGAGAGTTGATGCCCTCGACAAAGCCATAGAGGAAGACCGCGAAAGCGGTTGGCGACCGTTTTGCGTGGTTGCAACGGTGGGGACCACCTCAACCACCAGTATCGACCCCGTAGCGGAAATTGCTGAGATTTGCCAACAGGAGGACGTGTGGTTGCATGTGGATGCAGCCTATGGCGGTTCGGCCGCAGTAGTGCCTGAAATGCGCCACGTACTCGCTGGTTGTGAGCGCGCGGATTCCGTTGTCGTCAATCCGCATAAGTGGTTGTTTGTGCCTGTTGACTTAAGCGCATTTTTTACCCGCAAACCGGATGTTTTGAAACGTGCCTTCAGCCTCGTGCCCGAATATCTGCGAACATCAGAAGACAGCAAAGTCGAAAACTTCATGGATTATGGCTTGCAGCTCGGTCGCCGGTTTCGGGCTCTGAAACTGTGGTTCGTTCTACGCTATTTTGGGACTGAAGGCATCGCGGAACGCATTCGACACCACATCAAGTTAGCGCAGGAGTTCGCCAAATGGGTTGACGAGCATGCGGATTTCGAACGCATGGCGCCAGTACCATTCAGCTCGGTATGTTTTCGCGCGCATCCGAAAAACATGCAAGACCAGATGCAGCTAAACGCGCTTAATGAACGTTTGGTGGAAGCCGTAAACGGAACCGGAGAAGTGTTCCTGTCCCACACGAAGCTCAACGGCGACCTGGTGCTGCGGTTGGCTGTGGGTAACTTGCGAACTGAGGAACGGCACGTAGGTCGGGTTTGGGAGATTTTGTCCGAGAAATTAAAGCGAATTCAAAAGCATATTCAGGTAGATAGGCTGTAGGAGGAAATACAGCCCGCAACGAGACTTCGAGCGTTGACTAGTTGACGAATTGATGATCTATGCCAGATGAGAAGAGCGATAGTTTCGGTGCCTCCAATCCCGACGCCTACGCTTCAGGATCGAAGGATGTGCAAGAGAAAGTGAGGCGGGATAGACGCTTTGATTCGATCATTATGCCAAACACAACAGCCTACAGTCTACGCCTGAATTAGTTACTTTATTTCTTTGAAATTGAACGTGAGTTTTGATAAATTCAGATAAACATTCTAACAAAGACCATGCATGCTTTTTTCTCAAAGATCGCGAAAATTCAGACATTCATAATTCCGGTGAGCGTCTTAGCTTTATTCAAGTTCATGGCGTGCAGTGGGGACGAACCGACATCTGTTGGAGGCTTGGCAGCGCCTGCGAATTTAGTTGCCACGCCCGTCTCTTCAATGCAAATCGAATTGACCTGGAACGACAACGCTACCGATGAAAAGGGCTATAGAGTTGAAAGACGCGTGGCGACCGTGGTGGATAAGGTCAAGGAGATTGGAGGCAACTCTATTCGCTACCGAGATGTCATGCTGAATCCAAATACCGAGTATACCTACCGAGTTCGAGCTTTTAGAGATATGCAGGCATCTAATTCTTCAAATACTGCCGCCGCTACAACCTTTTCAAATGACGGCCCGTGGTTCGAATTAACAAGCGAAACCGAGAAGGATCTTCATGCAGTAGCTTATGTTGATGAAGAAATTGCCACGGTGGTTGGCGAGACAGGCAGCATACGCCGCACCAAAGATCTTGGCGAAAGTTGGACAGGGCAGGGAAGTGGGACTGCAAACAAGTTTCACGATGTTTTCTTCCTCGATGTGAATTCCGGGACAGCCGTAAGCAGTGTATTTCCAAGTGGAACGGCCGTCATTCGACGTACTTTGAACGGTGGGCTGGTCTGGTCGGATCCGCCGCCAACTTCGCTGACGGAAGATCTGTGGGCCGTAACCTTTGCCGATGAAGACACGGGCATGATAGTCGGAGCAAGTGGAACGGTGCTGCGAACCACAAACAACGGGTTGAACTGGGCTGCCCAGGAAAGCGAAATAACCAGTGATTTGTTCGCTGTACACTTAATCAGTCCGGATACGGGAGTTGCGGTTGGTTCGTCCGGGATGATTATAAAGACCATCGATGGCGGCAACGACTGGCTGGTCTTAGCAAGTGGAACCATGGAGGACCTGTATGGAGTGTGCTTTACCGCCGCGGACACTGGAACCGTGGTCGGGAGCAACGGATTGATTTTGCGTACTACAGACGGCGGTGCCAACTGGATAAGCCAAAATAGCGGTGTCAGCAACGACCTGTTTGAGATCCATTTTACTTCGCAGGACACGGCTTATGCAGTGGGGTCAAGCGGCGTCATTCTCAAGACAACCGACGGCGGAGCGAATTGGAAACCACTGTACAGCAACACGAGCAATACCTTATATGACATCTGGTTTCTTGATTCGGAGCATGGCATGATTTCGGGCGAATACGGTACTGTTCTGTGGACGGACTCAGGTGGAGAGTAGGGTAGTCATTGACTTGATACCTTTTTAAAGTTTAAATCGTTTGGATTGTGAACCAGGCCGAGCTAAAAGAACGGATCAAGAAGGGCGAAGATTTTCACACGGAGCTTAAAGAGAGGCTCCCGGATCGGGAAAACATCGCAAAATCCATAGTTTGTTTTGCAAACACCGATGGCGGCGATTTGATTGTTGGTGTTAGTGAAAAAAATCAAATTGTGGGTGTTGAAGATTTGGATAAAACCATGCGACTCATCGATGATGTTTCACTCAATCGATGTGAGCCCCCGGTTACTGTACTGCAGGAGACTCTCGAGATTAAAGACAGAACCGTGTTAATCGTCCGCGTCCCCAAAGGCTCTCATCGACCTTACAGAACCAGGAGCGGTCGCTTTTATGTTCGATCTACAAATCGCTGTCGGCAAGCATCTCGTGAAGAACTTCTGAGGATTTTTCAGTCGGATAGAAGTGTGTTTTTCGATGAGGCTCCCGGAAAGCAAAATTAAGCAGGGCATACTGCATCCAGAAGCGAAGGTTCGCTACACCGCGGTAGGGTATTTCTCAGAATCTTATAGCCGGGACCCATCTGTGATGCCGTTGGTAATTGAAGCTGTTGAGAAATATGGCTGGAAAGGAGCCTATTATCTCATCGGCCACGCCAGTAGTTTGGCTCAGACTGAGGATACGCTTCGTTGGATATTTCACGAGCTGAACAGAGAAATTGACAAAAACGACATGGACCAAGTCAATTATTTGTATAACTTAGGTAGGATGTTGTATCGAACTGATCCAGGATTGCTCCTTCGTCATGAAACCGACATCATCGAATGTCGTGGATTATTTAAAGGTGTGTCGCAGAGCATTGCAGAACGCATTGAAATGCTGAGTTGAGACGCAGAGAGATGTTGGCGAGCACTGGAGGAGATTTGTGAAGCCGGTAAGGATAAGCAATATACTAATGAGGTTAATCTGGGACGCGCTTCACCTATTATTGAAGCTTTGGCGAGAGACGGAGAAACATACACAGACCGGATTCTGGGTTTGCTTTCACGTGAAATCCATGACTTTGAAAACAATCCGATGAAATGGATGGAACCTCTCTTAATCGAACTGGCTGGAGAGATGCAATTAGAGTCAGCAATTCCGATCATTATAGATAAGCTTAAGATAAACGCCAGTTACCTGTCTGAGCAATGCATGTACGCGTTAATCAAAATCGGAACGGATTCTGCGCTTCGGGCCATTTACGAGGCCTTCCCAAAAGCGGATGTGCATTTTCGCCTGTATGCAAGCGGGGTTTTCCCTCATGTTCATTCTGACACGTCGGTTGAAAAATCGCTCGATCTTTTGCCAAGAGAAAAGGATCATACCAACAAGACAGGTCTTGCAATAGCTCTTTTAAGCAATTTTGCTTATGAAGGAATCCAACCAGTGCGTGAATTGATCATTCAACAACAATATGATCGTCAGTATGTGGATTTGCGGGCAAGTTTAATCACCACCTGCATTATCATGGAAAAGCACTTTCCGGAATTCGAAGGGTGGAGGACTCAAATTGAAAGGGAAAGGGCAGAAAGAGAGCGGATTTCTCAGCGTAGAATGCACATGGCTCCCACAGAAGTCCGATTAGCTAAGAATTCTGGAGCGAAAAAAAAATTGGTAGAAATGACCCCTGTCCCTGTGGCAGCGGGAAGAAATACAAGAAATGCTGCCTCAATTGAATCTGTTATTCTGCTAAAAATTTAACAAAGGTATCATTCATGGCGACTGAAGAAGAACAACACCATCGTAATTGGGGGATGCTGTGTCATCTGACTGCGCTCTCCATCTGGATTGGCGTGCCTTTCGGGAATATTGTGGGACCGCTGCTCATTTGGCTTATGAAAAAAGACGAAAGCGAACTTGTGGATAAGCAGGGAAAGGAATCTTTGAATTTCCAGATTTCCATTTCGATTTATTTTGTCGCGGCCGTCATGCTTTCATTTCTTATCATCGGTATTCCTTTGCTCATTGTTTTGGGTATTGCCCATATTGCTCTGGTGATTGTCGCTGCGGTCAAAGTGAGCAACGATGAGCCCTATCGCTATCCTTTCACATTGAGATTCATCAACTAGGAACAAGCAGGGGAATGGAGATGGAACTTGAATCTTCAAGATAAGACAGCCTTGATTACGGGCGCGGCGCGTGGCATCGGCCAGGCCACGAGCGTTGAGTTGGCTCACGCGGGCGCCAACATCATAGGCGTCGATTTGAAGGTGGAAGACTTGTCGGAAACTTCGAAGGCTGTTGAACAACTTGGAACAAAGTTCTACGGTTTCGCATGCGACGTGAGCGATGAATCTTCAGTTCGCATGCTGGTTAAGCAAGCAGAAACCACCGATGGCGGGTTTGACATTTTAGTTAACAATGCCGGGGTTCTGCCAAGCGGGCCGTTTTTGGAGCGCGATTTTGAAGTCTGGCGCCGAACGATTGACATTAATCTTACAGGGCTGATGATGCTGACTTATGTAGCCTTGCCGCACTTGTTCGCCAGGAAAGTGGGCCATATCGTCAATATTGCCAGCATTGCCGGTAAATTCGGGACGGAAGGCGTGGCCGTTTATGCTGCCTCGAAACATGGCGTGGTGGGGTTCAGCTCGGCGTTGCGTTTTGAGCTGCAACAAAAGAACATCGGGGTAAGCTGGATTTGTCCCAGTCTTGTCAACACGCGAATGTCAAGCGATGTTCAGTACACATTTTTGACTCCGAAAGTAGAGCCTGAAACCATCGCACGGGCCGTGCGCCAGGCCATCGAAACCAATGCAACTGAACTCTTCGTTCCTCGCCGAGTGCGATTGGCCGTGTCCATTCTGCCAAGTCTGGCGCCCAGATTTTCCAGATGGTTGACGAGAGTCACAAAGGCCTCGAAGGGATGGTTGATTGCAAAGAAAGAACTGGCGGCTTGAACATGTCGATTTTGGATCATGCAGATAGATATTGTATCGTCGGTGCGGGGTCATCGGGACTCGTGGCTGCCAAGAACTTGCAGGAATATGACATTCCTTGTGATGTGCTTGAACGGGAGGATGACCTCGGCGGCATCTGGAATTATGGCAAAGAGAACAGCAGTGTCTACAAATCGACGCACCTCATTTCGTCAAAGCCACTCACTGAATACATCGACTTTCCGATGCCGGATGACTATCCCGATTATCCCAATCATAAGCAGGTTTTGGATTACTTTCATGCCTATGCAGATGCGTTCAATCTCCGCGAGACGATACAGTTCAATCTTTCGGTCGAGAAAGTGGAACCGTCCGACCAATTTTGGGACGTGACGCTGGAAAATGGCGAAACGCGGCGTTATAAAGGGATCACCATCGCAAATGGTCATCTCTGGAAGCCGAAATTCCCCGACTATCCCGGAGTATTTCACGGCACCGTTTTACATTCAAAAGAATACAAAACTCCGGACGTCCTGAAAGATAAGGACGTACTTGTGGTGGGGGCCGGTAACTCGGGATGTGATATCGCGGTAGAAGCGGCTCAAAATACTCGCCGAACGTTCCACAGCGTGCGCCGTGGATATCACTATGTACCAAAATATTTGTTCGGTAAACCGTCTGACCAAGTGGGTGAAGTCTCGTTGAAATTGCGGGTGCCTTTGCCCATCCGTCGCGCGATAAATACCGCAATCGTGAAGTTGATTTATGGCAGACCGCAGGATTTTGGTTTGCCAAAACCTGACCACAAACTGTTTGAGACTCATCCGATTGTCAACTCACAGATGTTCTACTATCTCGGTCATGGCAATATCACTCCGAAACCCGATATTCAAGAATTGTGTCATGACTCCATTCTGTTTGAGGATGGCACGAAAGAAAAGATCGACGTCATTATTTATGCGACTGGCTTTCATATCTCTTTTCCATTTTTGGATAAGAGGCATTTGAACTGGCAAAACGGCTATCCGAAGTTCTATCTAAACGTCTTTCATCCCGAGTATGACAATTTGTTCTTGGCCGGTTTTATCCAACCCGATAGCGGCCAGTGGGGATTGGTTGACTATCAAACTCAATTGATTGCAAAATTTATTCATGCGCAAACCCATCGCCCAAAAAAGGCGGAGGCGTTTCGAAAGTTAAAATCAGGTCCCATGCCAAATCTCGGTGGCGGTGTGAGTTACCTGGAATCGAGTCGTCACCATCTGGAAGTTGAGCATTTCAGCTATCGCCAGCGTGTGAAAAAGTTGCTGAAGAAGCTTGACTGAGCTGCAACCCATCTGAAACTCTCGACTCGGACAAAATCACGAAAGGGGGGGATTGGGATAATGAAAGCTTTGATGGTCATAACAGTCGTGATTATTCCGGCATTAACGGTGTTTGCGTTCGATTTGCTCAGAGACGCCGGTGAATTCAAGAAGATCGGCCACATTTTTCCGGCACGGTGGAGAGAGTGGATGGAGCCTATCCGAAGCTCTAACTTTCGTCAACCACGCAAACGATTCTGCAAACCTTCGCAATCACAAGTGCTTAAAATTAGCCCTGAGAAAGGTGGCGAATATCAGATTGAAGAGGTCTTTCTGGATGACGGTCGGAATATTTCAGGTTCAAGTGTTGCAGCCGTGTCCGGGCAAACGCTTGTGATCGGAGCCGTATTTGACGGTGCTTTTTTGGTGTGCGAACTGCAGGAGATCTACTCGGTATTGTTGGCTGGTTTGATGGCGCTGATAGCTTCCGGAGCGATGTAGACGAGTTCACCTTTGTTGTCCACCGCCGTAATCAGTACCCTGTGTACAATCACCTCGGGGTGATTAATGACAAACGTTTCGCCGTTGTCGAGATGAACTTCGATAGGTTTGAAAGGCCGAACCGTCATCAACTTGCGAATTTCTTCAACTTCCATAATGACCCCGCGTTTATTTTGGTGATTTAAGCAAAGTCATAAAAATCTAAGACTAAGTTTGGAAAAAATCAATAGAAAAATATAGGAAGGAGGAAAAATGACTGCTAAGGATCTGAGTTTATCCACTTTGCTTATCGTTTTGGTACTTGCCCTGTTCATTGTCGAGCTTTTCCAAATCGATGGCATGTTTTTGGAAATCATGATCAAAATTGCCATCTTGATTACAATCATCTTTGCACTCCCCAATCCCATCGACAAACTTAAGTTCTTCATCACACCTTTTCATACGGGAACGGTAAATCTCATTTTACATGCAGTTAGTGCGGTGCCGTTATTTGTCGGTCTCGTTATCAAGGATATCCCATTAATCATCCTTTTCTATATCATTGAGAGCTCCGGGCATGTGTTTAATTTCGTGTTTAAATCTGACTTCGAGCTGAGAGAGAACACCACCGGAATCATTCCATTACAGATTGCCCTACCCGGTGCCTTTGTTTTGATACTGATGAGATTGTTCGGGTGGTTCTAAGGGGTTGTGAGAATTAATTCGGAATTTTGAATTAGGCTTAATAAAAACAATCGAAAGATGATCAAAGATTAGGAACTTCCTTTGCACGCCTAACCCGAACGAGCCTCGTGGGATAGACAATCCAACGGGGTGAGCCGGAGCCAAAAAAAACAAAATGATTAAATTTGATCTAAGGAATACAAAAGATGGAGATTGAAAATGAAAAACATCAAAATTTGGACAAATTACTCATGGTTGATTCTATCGGTTTTAATAGGTTGCGGTCGTTCCGAGAGACCAGCAGCAAATCAAACCCCGCAACCGGAGTACTTTCTGACCAGCGATCAGACGCACAACAAATTCAGTCGCAGCATAGCGCCGGTTCTAACCGTGCCTTCGGGAGCGGTCGTTCAGGTTGAAACAGAGGAGGCTTCCGACAAACAGCTTTCTCTCGACTCCGAAGCTGAAGATGTCCCCGAGGTGAAATTTGACCCGATTCATCCACTCACGGGGCCGGTTTATGTTGAAGACGCCGAACCCGGAGATATCCTGGCTGTGACCTTGCACGAGATTGAACTCGGCGATTGGGGTTGGTCCGGCGTGTTCCCCGGCTTCGGATTTCTTGCAGATGAATTCACCGAACCGCATCTGAAGACATTTCAACTGGGAAAGGATAAGCAAGAGGTGGCGTTCTCGGAAACTATAAGCGTACCGCTCAAGCCCTTTCCGGGCGTGATGGGCGTGGCTCCGGAGACGGATTCGCTGTTGTCCACCATTCCGCCGCGAGCCAACGGAGGCAACATGGACGATCCTCATCTTACCAAAGGCACCACGGTTTACTTTCCCGTGTTTGTGGAGGGCGCTTTGTTTTCAATAGGCGACACCCACGCTGCACAAGGTATGGGTGAGGTTTGCGGCACGGCCATTGAGGCGCCGATGCGGATCGTGTATCAGGTGGACGTCATTAAAGGCGAACGCAAAATTCAAGAACCGCAATACGAAACCGACGCCTACTACGCAGTGACGGCTTTTGCCACCACTTTAGACGAAGCGGCCAGGAAAGCCACGCGTTACATGATAGATTACCTGGTTGCAGAGCATGGCCTGGAGCGCACGGAAGCTTACGTCCTTTGCTCGTTAGCAGGCGATTTAAAAATCGCAGAGGTGGTGGACGTACCGCATGTTTTGGTGAGCATGCATATGTCCAAGGATGTATTGGGTACAAACAACTAATTGGGATCATAACTTGCTGAAAACTCTGGAGGCATCCATGAAAAAGTTGAAACGGAGGGAATTCTTAAAGAAAGGCTCAACTGCAACGCTATTGGGGGGATCGGCGCTGCTGCTGGGCTGTCAAAGCACGGAAGAAACCAATCAAGCGCCGGCGGTACACACTCGCAAAACCTACCAATGGAAAATGGTCACGACCTGGCCGCCGCACTTTCCGGTGATGGGAGAAGGGGCGGACTTGATGGCTGAGTGGATCGATGAAATGTCCGAGGGCAGACTCAAGATTCAGGTTTATGGCGGCGGCGAGTTGGTTCCGCCCCTCGAGGTGTTCGATGCCGTGAGTGGAGGTGTGGCGGAAATGGGCCACGGAGTAGGCTACTACTGGGCGGGAAAAGTCCCGGCGGCTCAGTTTTTTGCCGCGGTTCCGTTCGGCATGAACGCACAACAGATGAATGCCTGGCTTTACAGCGGCGGCGGTGTGCAACTTTGGGAAGACGTGTACGCGCCGTTCAATTTGGTACCCATCCCAGCCGGAAACACCGGTGTGCAAATGGGCGGCTGGTTCAATCGTGAAATCAATACCACCGAAGATTTAAAAGGCTTAAAGATGCGCATCCCTGGATTGGGCGCAAAGGTCATCGCGAAGGCGGGCGGCTCTCCGATCTTGACTGCCGGTGGCGAAATTTATACCAACCTGGATAGAGGCGTGATCGATGCAACGGAATGGGTCGGACCCTACCACGATTACCTCATGGAATTCCATAAAATCGCCAAATATTATTATTATCCGGGATGGCACGAAACCGGACCGGTGCTCGAGCTGACCATCAACAAGGCTCAGTGGGAACGCCTTCCCAAAGATTTGCAAGCGATTGTGCGCACGGCTGCGGCAAGAGCGAACGTCTGGATGCTGTCCGAGTTCGAGGCCAAAAACCACACGTACTTACAAAAAATAATGGCAGAAGATGACGTTGAAGTGAGAAAATTCCCGGATGAAATTCTTACCGCACTAAAAGGATACGCACAGGAGGTGATTGAGGAAGTCACGGCCAAAGACCCACAGAGTAAGAAGGTGTACGAGTCATTTGACAAATTCAGAAGAAATGTGACCAGGTGGGCCGAGATTTCTGAGAAGGTGTATTATTCTTTGATGGAGGTTTGAGGGCTTGCCCAAAAAGATCTGTTGTTTTAAATGGAAAGCTGACCGAGAACCTTCTCCTCCGCTCAGCGCAGAGTTAGCTCAACGTTTTGCACAAGGAGTTCCTCAGCTTTTTTCCACAAGCCTTCCTGAAACATATTTATGCAACACACTTGAAATAAGCGTCT
>JAABYK010000280.1:0-7830 GCA_011775825.1 Candidatus Zhuqueibacterota bacterium
TTGCCGAAATACCGTGGCGCGGCTCCGATAAATTGGGCCATCATAAACGGTGAAACAGAAACCGGATTGACCACATTTTTCATCCAGGAAAAAGTGGATACGGGCGCGATTATTTTGCAGAAAAAAGTTTCCATCGGAGAAGATGAAACTGCCGGGGAGCTGCATAATAGGTTGGCGCGACTTGGAGGAGAGCTGATTTTTGAAACCGTTGATCTTATTGAACAAGGAGAGGCCCAGCCAACCCACCAAGAAGGCGAAATCACCAGAGCCCCGAAGATTACCAAAGAACTCTGCCAGATTAACTGGAAACAATCGAACCGGGCTATTCGCAACTTGATCAGAGGACTAAGCCCAAATCCCGGAGCTTATACTTTTCTGAACGGAAAGATTTTAAAGGTCTTCGATTCAAAACCAGTCGATGACACAAAAGACGGTAGACAGCCGGGTGAAATCGTCAACGCGGACTCAAAAGCTGGCTTCATTGAGGTTGCAACCGGTGAGGGTCATCTTCGACTCACCGAAGTACAACCCGAGGGGAAACGTAGAATGACCGCGAGCGAGTTTTTGAGAGGGCATCGTTTAAGAAAAGGTGAGATACTTGGGTAGTCCGGCACCAACAATCCGTCAGCTTTCTGTGGAAATCCTGGAAAGCGTCAGTAAGAATGGGGCTTATGCAGACGAGCTTTTGTCGAAAAGTTTTCTTAAACATAACTTTGATTCGAAAGACAAAAATTTGTTAATCGAACTCGTAAACGGTACGTTGCGCTGGCGCGGGCAATTGGATTGGATTTTAAAGAGATCGTTCCGAGGCAATTTCGAAACGTGTCCACCCAGCTTACGAAGCATTTTGGAAGTGAGTTTGTACCAAATCCGGTTTTTAGATAGAATTCCAAAATATGCAGCCGTGAATGAAGGCGTTGAACTTGCGAAACGAGTAGGAGGGAAGCGTTGGGGAAACCTGGTTAATGGCGTTCTCAGGAATTACTTACGAACTCATCGGTCGATAACCCTTCCGTCATTTGAAAATGATCCCGTTAAAGCGCTGGCCATTCACTTTTCACATCCGGAGTGGATGGTAAAAAGATGGCTTGAACGATACGGGCTTGAAGATACACGAGCGCTGTGTGAATACAACAATTCTCGACCACAAATAACCCTGAGAGTAAACACGTTAAAAACAACCAGAGAGTCCATCATAAAAGAGTTTGAAGCTGCAGACATCAAAGTTGAACGTGGCCGATATTTTGATGATTTCGTAAAAGTAGACAGACCTGGCAATGTAACTCAGTTCTCGTCTTTTTCTCAAGGCCTTTTTGTCATCCAGGATGAGAGTGCCGCCATTGCGTGCTTACTTCTCGCACCTCAGAAGGGCGATGTTGTTCTGGATTTATGTGCTGCACCCGGCGGGAAAGCAACTTATATTGCACAATTGATGAATGACGAAGGAACAGTTCTGGCGGTGGATCGAGATCATGATCGTATGAAGCTGTTGCAGGATAACATCGACCGCTTGAGCTTGAAATCAATCCGTACGATTGTAGCGGATGGAACAGAGTTACAGGTTCAACCGGTGGACAAGATTCTTCTGGATGCACCTTGTTCTGGGCTGGGTGTGTTGTGCAAGCGTGCTGATCTGCGTTGGAAACGAAATCTTGAAGATGTTTTCAAGAGCACAACGCTGCAAAAGGCTCTGCTTGAACATGCCGCGAAGTTACTGAAACGTGGCGGCGCGTTGGTTTACAGCACCTGTACAATAGAACCGGAAGAAAACGAAGCGTTGATTGAGGGTTTTTTGCAGGTGCATCAGGAATTTGCAGTAGATCTGCCCGTTTCAACATTGAATGGATTCCGGGCTGCTCCCCAAAAGTATTGGCATGCATTGCCGCATAAACACAAAGTGGATGGAGTTTTTGCAGTTAGACTAAAAAAGCAATAAACAGAGCAAAATGATTCAAGATCTTCTTACAAACATTAAAGACTTCCTCGCAAAAGTTTTTACTCCCAAAACGGTAGCTATTTTGGCTGCGCTGTTTGTCGCATTTGTTGCCGTCGTTATCCTTTTTGACCAAGTCATTATGCCGCGGTATACCAGGCATGGTGAAGCATTGGCGGTCCCAAATGTTGTTGCAGAAAGATACGAAACTGCAAAAGAATTGCTCGAAATGCAGGGGCTGGAGGCCGTAAAACAGGGAGAACAATACGATTCGCAGATACCATTTGGCTACGTGGTCGATCAAAATCCGCGAGCCAACAGATTGGTCAAAAAAGGTCGGCGCGTCTATTTGACCGTAAGCGTGGGGGAGAAAGAGGTTCAAGTGCCAAATCTCGTCGGACTTTCCGAGACAAATGCTGAAGAAACCCTGAAGAGTTTGGGATTGCGTGTTGGTGAGCGTGAGTACAAATATGTCCCCAATGAAGTACCTAAAGTGGTGATCGAACAATCGGTTCCATCCGAATCATTTGTGAAAGCGAATTCTGCGGTTGATATTACCGTCAGTCTCGGTGAACCTGTGGAGAACGTGATGGTGCCATCTATTCTGGGCAAGACTCTTGAGTCAGCAAAAAGAGAGATTCAAAGAGCGGGTCTGACATTTGGTGATGTTAGCTATCAATTCAATCAGTCTTTGTTGCCAAATACGGTTATTGATCAATCTCCGGAGCCGGGTCTAAAAGTATCTGCAGGCGATACAGTGAATTTAATTGTGAGTCGAATTGGAGAATCAAATTAGCCATGGTTAAGATTGCACCCTCAATTTTGTCCGCTGATTTTTCAAAGCTTCGAGACCAGATTGAGATCGCTGAACAGGCCGGGGCGGATTGGCTGCATCTGGATGTCATGGACGGACATTTTGTACCCAATATCACATTTGGGCCTATCATGGTTGAAGCCGTTAAGAAGATGACGAATCTGCCATTGGATGTACACCTCATGATTGAAAATCCCGACGATTATATCAGAGGTTTTCGAGATGCCGGGGCTGATACCATCACGGTACATGTCGAGGCCAGCAGACATCTAAATCGCACCCTAAATGAAATTACCAAATTAGGCGCACAGGTTGGCGTAGCCTTAAACCCAGCGACCCCCACAGCCTTCCTTGAACAGATTTTGAACGATGTAAACTTAATTTTGGTCATGACAGTGAACCCTGGTTTTGGTGGGCAAAAGTTTATAAGCTTCATGGTGAAAAAGATCAGATTTGTTGCGAATTTGATTAAAGAATCGGGTCGCGACATTTATCTGGAGGTCGATGGCGGAATTGATAAGCTTACAACGCCAACGGTAGTCGAGGCTGGCGCCAATGTTCTCGTGTCTGGATCGGCAATTTTCGGAGCAGCGGACATTGCCAAAGCCTTAACAGAAATAAAATCAAGCATACCCGATCCAGAAATTTCTTGACAAAAATTAATTAAATAATTATATTTTTGTCGAAGCTCTGTAGAATTAAGGAGGAGGAGAGTTATGGACAAAGGTACAGTCAAATGGTTTAACGATAACAAGGGTTATGGATTCATCGTGAACGAAAACGGAGACGATGTCTTTGTTCACTTTTCTGTAATCGAAATGGACGGTTACAAAACCCTTCAGGAGGGAACGGAAGTTCAATTTGAGTGCATCTCGGGAGAAAAGGGTCTGCATGCCACAAAGGTCGTCAGGTTGTAACCCATCATAAATCGTTAAATGCAGAATTTGTACTTTTTCGTCAAACCCCGGTTTTTGAATCGGGGTTTTGTTTTGTATCATATTAAGTTGATCGGAGTATAAAAGCTGTGGAATTCACCAAGAGAGACGTTGAAAAAATCGCGAAGGTTCTTGGAGTTGAAGCAAAAGACTGGGGAAACAATTATCGCTTGATTTTGGAGAACGCGGAGCAGGGCCGCAAATTATCCCTCGAAATATACCCAAACATTCCCATCGGCAGCGAAAAGGGTAACCTCATAAGCGTTTACACCCACAACACCCATTTGCAATTGCACTTTTGTACCGGTTTTGTGATCAGCGAAATGCTCGGAGAGGTCACGTTTATCGGTGAGTATCAGGGGCGATTATCCGGCCTGATTATCGAAAAAGAGGCAGGTTGCTCATTGTATTCGAATGTTGATACAAGCCTGCTTTCCGGAGATTTTACGAAATTAGGCCCCGAAGTCATGCTTTCAGGAATTGCTTTATCGCTATCGGAGGGAATCCTTCCGGAATCGGATTGATATGCTCGGGCCATGGAAGAGCATCTCACTGAATTTTTGAATTTCCTGCGAATCGAAAGAAATTCAGCCAGCAATACCATTCTATCCTACGAAAATGACCTGCAACGCTATCTAAGCTTTCTAAGAAATAAAGGAATTACAAACCTGTCAGAGGTACAACCTTCTGACATTCTGCAGCTGGTTCACGCGCTGGCAAAAGTTGGTTATGCTCCAGCCAGCAGTGCTCGAAATTTGTCCGCGATTAGAATGTTCCATCGATTTTTGGTTCGAGAAGACATTCTGGAGATTGATCCGGCGATGAACATTAGTTTCCCGAAACAGACGAAAAAATTACCGAGCACATTAAATCAATTTGAAATCGATTCAATTCTTCACCAACCTGACCTGACTAAAAACGGGGGAGTCCGCGATAAAGCCATGCTCGAGTTTTTATATGCTGCCGGAGTCAGGGTTTCCGAGCTCATTGGAATAAAAATTTCTGATTTGTTTTTTAAGGAAGGATTTATTAGAGTTATTGGGAAGGGAAATAAGGAACGAATCGTGCCAATAGGGAACCAAGCCATCTATCACACATCTAAATATATTGAGAGCGTACGTCCCCAGGTGGCCAGGGTAGGGAAGAGTGGCGATTTTGTTTTCCTGAATTTGCGCGGAAGCCCATTGACTCGGATGGGATTTTGGAAAATTTTGCGCTCATATGTTGTAAAAGCGGGGATAAGGAAGAAAATATCACCACATACGTTCCGGCACTCCTTCGCAACACATCTCATCGAAGGTGGTGCTGATCTACGTGCTGTACAAGAGATGTTGGGGCATGCCGATATTTCAAGCACCCAGATTTATACGCATTTGGATCGTGAATACCTGAAAGAAGTACATCGACATTTTCATCCACGAGAGAAATACGGTAATGTGGCAACTAAAAACAGTGATTGAATAATGTGAGCTAAGGTGATAAAATGTCAGCGGAAAAGAAATCGCAGAACGGGATCGAACGAAAAAATGTCTTTAAAACGGACTCCGACATCAAAATTAAACGGCTTTATCAAGAAGAGGATCTACCTGAAGACATCTCCGAGTTGGGAGATCCTGGAGGATTTCCATACACTCGGGGTATCTATCCCAACATGTACCGAACTCGACTGTGGACCATGCGCCAATATAGCGGATACGCCACCGCGAGAGAAACCAACCGGCGTTTTCGGTATCTACTTAAACATGGCCAAACAGGCTTGTCGGTTGCGTTTGACCTTCCGACACAGATGGGATACAATTCTGACAACCCTGTGTGCGAGGGCGAGGTTGGAAAGGCAGGCGTGATAATCGATAGCCTGGAAGACATGGAAATTTTGTTTCAGGAAATCCCACTGGAAAAAATTACTACTTCCATGACGATCAACGCCACTGCGGCCATACTCCTGGCATTATACGTCGCGGTCGCAAAGAAGCAAGGCGCCGATTTATCAAAAATAAGCGGGACAACCCAGAATGATGTTTTAAAAGAATATATTGCCCGAGCAACATATATTTATCCACCAAAACCCTCGATGCGATTGGTCACAGATATCTTCGAGTACTGTAACGAAAATCTTCCCAAATGGAACACGATTTCGATCAGCGGTTATCACATCCGCGAGGCCGGGTCTAATGCAGTACAGGAATTAGCCTTCACGTTTGCAAATGCAATTGCCTACGTTTCGGCAGCCGTGGATCGGGGACTCAATGTAAATGAATTTGGGGCTCGCCTTTCTTACTTTTTCGCTTGCCACAACAATTTCTTCGAAGAAGTCGCCAAATTCAGGGCAGCACGTCGCATTTGGGCAAAGATTATGAAGGAAAGGTTCGGAGCCACAAATCCGAAGGCAATGATGTTGCGATTTCATACTCAAACGGCCGGCTCCACGTTAACTGCGCAACAACCTGACAACAACGTGGTTCGGGTAACGATTCAGGCGCTGGCAGCAGTCTTAGGCGGAACCCAGTCGCTACATACAAACGCTAAAGATGAAGCACTCGCATTGCCCTCTGAAGAGGCCGCCAGGTTGGCGTTGCGAACCCAGCAAATCATCGCCCATGAGTCCGGTACGGCAGACACGGTAGATCCTCTGGCAGGCTCATATTTCTTGGAGAGCCTGACGCATGAGATTGAAAATGACGTTTGGAGACATCTGGAGAAGGTGGATGCCATGGGAGGGGCCGTTCGTGCCATTGAGCAAAAATACTTCCAGTCGGAAATCACAAAAAGCGCTTACAAGTATCAGAACGCGGTCGAAACAAAAGAGAAAATTATCGTTGGGATTAATAAATTTATCGATGAGCAGGAACCTAAACAAGAAATATTAAGGGTTGATCCGTCCGTTCAAATGGAGCAAGCAAAAAGGTTGACAAAACTCAGAGAAAATAGGGACAACAGCAAAGTGGAAAACACATTAGCTGAATTAAGAAAAGCTGCGTCCGGAAGCGAGAACCTGCTGCCCAAAATCATTGAATGTGTGGAATCGTATGCCACGTTAGGTGAAACCTCGGATGCCTTGAGGGAAGTATTTGGTACATATAACGAGGTTTCAACATGAAATCCGTGCCTAGTGGAAAGCCAATCGATGCCGAATCCCTGCGTCAGCGACTTACGACTCAATTCATTGGCAACAAAATATATGCGTTTCAGAAGATCGGCTCTACCAACGATTATGTGAAGCGATTGGGCCGAAACGGAATGAACGAAGGTGCACTCGTCCTCGCTGAACATCAGACCAAAGGGCGAGGTAGATTTCAGAGGCAGTGGACTTCGCCTCCCGGTAAAGGAGTGTGCCTTTCAATTCTGCTCCGCCCTGACTGGAGTACCCGGAAAATGGGGATCGTCTCTCTGGTCGCAGCAGTTTCAGTGGCTGAAGCTATTGAAGCTGTCGCTGGACTAAAAGTGGGGTTGAAATGGCCAAACGATATTCAAATAAACAAAAAGAAGATGTGCGGCATTTTAATCGAATCTGAAATCGTATCCGAGGAGCTTGCTTTTCTGGTTTTGGGAATTGGCATAAACGTTTACCAGAAGGCCTCCGAATTTGGCGATCTTAAGGATAGAGCGACTTCGCTCTCCATGGAGTCGGGTAGAGCGATTGAACGTCTAAGATTGTTGGTTGTATTGCTAGAGATGCTAGAAAAAAACTACTTGAGAACAAGACAAGAAGGCTCCGATTTCATCGTCAAAGAATGGCTGAGAAGATGCAGTCATCTGAATCAAAGGATCAAAATAACACATGATGGCCGCGAAATTGTAGGTATCGCCAAGACCGTAGATGAGGACGGTAAATTAGTCGTGCAAACAACTTCCAATGAAACCAAAATTATTTCCTTTGGAGAAGTGCAGTGATAAAGTTATTTTGATATTTGTTTTTCATCCAATGGTCTTCAACACCTTTCTTGATAATTTCTCCTAAAAATCATCTCCTAACCGATTGAAATAAATAAGTTAAAGAGTTGCTCCAAACTTCGGCACATTGCTTGCACGATAAATTGAGTTTGATTCGAACTGAAAGTTACTCCATTTGTGGAATGGAAACAGGAGCCTTTTATGAGCACAAGAGCGTCCAATATTTTGGCAGTCGATGACGAACCGATGATTAATGA
>JAABYK010000280.1:7902-22729 GCA_011775825.1 Candidatus Zhuqueibacterota bacterium
TGGCGTTGGAAAAATTGTGTGACCATGAGTTTGAACCGATGATCACTGATTTATTCCTTCCTGATCTCAATGGAAGGGAGATATTGAAAAAAGCCAGATCGATCGATCCTAAAATCGGCGTTACGGCAGGTCGAGGCGATGCGGGATGGTGGATATGAGTACATCACCAAAGGATTTTCCTTTCAACGAGATTCAAATAAGTTTTGTTCGACATCGCCAAAGCTTCAAGTGGCATCCGCCCACCTAATTTGCTGTATCGATAGCCTCTGTTGTGCTCTTTTGTTCGAAGAACAATGACTGTTGGTGCAATGATCGTTGAAACTTTTCGACCACACCGTCACGCCAGAACTCGCCCTTTGGAATAAACCAACGTTGGGCGCCATCGAGTAGACAAACTCGAATCAAAACGCCCATACCACGAGCACGACCAATCTTCCCATGCGTCAAGTCATTGCGAGCCAGGGTAGAGGTTCGACGTTCAACTCTTGCAAATTCCCAGAGGATGGCCTCTGGAAACAAACAACAGGATTGTTGGGGTGTTGAACCTCGAACATGTGGTCCCGCATGCATTCGATGAACTCAACATGAACAAGAATCGAATCCCTAGTCAAAGAATTTACACGCAAAATATACAATCGAACGTATTTGTAAGTACCGAACTTAAATCGTTCAATCAGATCACGGAACCGATTCAAGGACAATACTGAAAATNNAACGTATTTAAACTATATCCCCGAATGACAAAGAAAAATTCTGCCTGTTGGTGATGATAAAGACATTCATGAACATGTCAGAATCGTATTGGAGAAGTCAGGTTATGAGTTTCTTCGGTGTACCATGGAATTGACGGACTAAAGAAACTGACCGAAGCGTCTCCGGATCTGATCATCCTTGATTTCAAAATGCCTTTTATGAACAGTACCGAAACATAGACTCGGAAACGGGCTGTGACTAGTTGGACTGAACGCGTATCTTGAAAAACCGATCGGTCATAAAGAGTTACTTAATGTCTGTTCGTAACACCTTATAACGGACAAATGATGTGTGCCACATAACTTTGTCAGCAGCGCCTAGAGAAAAAAATTGGACGTTCGGATCACAGAAACAAAACCATTTGTAAGTACCGAACTTAAATCGTTCAATCAGATCACGGAACCGATTCAAGGACAATACTAAGGACAATACTGACAATACTATGGAGAAACGAAAATCTCGGATCTCCAAATATAGCGATTTTGAACCTGTAAATACATATGAGGTGGTTAAATGCTTAAGTTCAAGGAAAAGTTTGCCTTGTTTTCTCTTTCTGTCTTCGTTATAATTTTCAGTTATGTTGAATTTGAGGACTCCAAAGCGTGGGGCACTAACCATGGTGAGGCACGACTTTCGATCAACTTAAAAGCCAAAGCCGTTGTTATCGGTCCGGCTATCACTTTGGGAGATATCGGACAGGTGATTGTCTCGGATAGCATTAAGAGATTGCGGCTGGCCGCGGTTAAAGTGGGCAAAGCCCCACCACCTGGAGAGTCAAGTGAGATTAGCCGGAATCATATAAAACGGTGTCTAAAAAAATCAGGTTTTGGAGAATTTATCGACGTGCTTGAAGGTCCAAGAATTATTCGAGTCACCACGGCACAAGTAGAGATCGACAAAGCATTCATCAAAGAGCAGTACGCCAAAATTTTTCGAGTAATTGTAAGGCAAGGATGCCTTACTAAAATTCACATCAATTCTTAAAAAAATAAAATATTAACTTGTATATTTTAATCTGATTGCTTATTATTATGGGTAGAAACGATGTCCGGATTTGTTCTGAAATTACATGCGAGATAAATACAGAATTTCATCATTAGAGGTCCAAAAGGTAAGGAATAAAGCATGCTCGTCCTGACACGGAAGTTAGGTGAAACCATAGTTATTGGAGATGACATCGTAATCAAAGTTGTTGATATCCACGGAAAGCAAATCCGATTGGGCATTGAAGCTCCAACCGAGATTAGCATATTCCGAGGCGAAATTTACGAGAGGATACAAGAAGAGAATAAAAAGGCTCAGAAAACTGATAAGCCTGATAAGCCAAAGAAGGATGATGAGGAATAGGCAATCTTTCCGTCATCATTGATTTTGCCCTCCACTAACTGATATCATTCCTTAATCTTTCTAACCCTATCAATACAATTGAACCCATTGAGTTTTCAAACTAGAGCATAAATGTGCAGTTGGTTTGAATAGGGGAGAGGCGCGGCTTTTATTCATGCGCTTTATAAAGACTTACGTATAAAAATTGCAGTTAAATCAGTTAAATATCTTGCTTTTTTCATCAAAGATGGTTAAACTGATATTTCTGTAGTTTACGGCCTTTTTTTCGTTCTGGTAGTCAAAATCAAGAGTACGACAGATTTGGATTCTGCACACGAAAAGCATTTTTCTGTAGTCATTAGACTAAACGAGTTTAGTGGGCTGAATGGAGAATTAGCACAGATTAGAGACGAACGTGAGCGTGAAAATTTTGTCAGACAATTCTTTCTGCAGAGATACGGTGAAGGCAGTGGTAAACTTGAAATCATTCAGAAGAAAACCAAGGTAAAACTCAAATGGCTGCCTCCCAAAGTGGATCAACAAGCGGAACAATTCCACAAAATTGCGTTGATGCATGCAAAGAACAAGAATTTTGTCGAAGCAATTAATAGCTGGGTAAAGGCGATCTCCCTGAATTCAAACGACCCGGATTATTATTTCAATTTAGGCATTGCATTTTTTGAGATCAAAAACTACAAGGAATCTATCGAAAACTTAAACAAAGCGCTGAGTTTATGCCCGATATATTATAAAGCTCATATTATCCTTGGTACGGTCTATCTAAAGGTTAGGCAATTTGAAGATTCCGAGCAACACTTAAAGGAAAGCATTAACTTTTATCCAAATCATGCGTTAGCCTATTTAAATTTAGGCGCTGTTTACAGCATACTGAAACGTTACGACGATGCTATTACTGCGTTTTCGAAAGCCCTGGAATTATCGCCAAATGAAGTCCGAGCTCATTTTGGAATCGGAAAAATCTATTCGCTGAAAAACGATTCTGAGAAAGCGAATTCTTATTTTAAGAGAGTGATTGAGCTAGATCAGAAGGGCCAGCTAGCCAATCATGCAAAGCGAGCGATGATGTCCAAGCCTGTGGAAAACGGCGAGGGAGCTTCGGAATCAGTGGAATCGGTAGAGGCAGTTAATACATCTGATTATGAGCGACTTTACCAAGAGGGATACAAGGCGTTTCTGTTTACAGATTATAACAAGGCTATCATGATGTACAACGGGTATCTCAAGCGTAAACCCGATGATGATTTCGTTTGGTTTTCATTGAGCGAAGCTTATTTGCGTGCAGGAAATACACAAAAAGCAATTGAGGCATTACAGAAAGCCATATCCATAAACGCCAATAAGGCCATCTACTATAAGGAATTGGCTATTGCCTACAATTATTTGGATGACGAGGGAAAAGTAATCGACTGTTTAGACAAAGCAAAACGGTTGGGAAAAAGTGACAGCGTAACAAATACGCTTTGGGGCAAGTTTCTTTTGAAGAGCAACAGACATAGTGATGCAATTGAGACTTTGGAACAAGCTGTAAAGAGAAATTCCAACAATTTACTTGCGAAGTTCCATTTGGCTCTGGCATACTTGGAAATCAATCAAAAGAACTTCGCGATAAGCTATTTAAAAGAGATAATCAGCTCTCCAATAAACAGCCCTTTAAAGATGGAGGCCCAATCAGCCTTGGAGGAACTAAACGCTAGCTAATATATGTTACGTATAACATATATTATGTAAACCAATTGGCTTTAAAAAATTCCTTTAAGTACTATTTCTCCTCTTTCCCACTTCCATTCTCCCCTTTTCCAAATCGGTGTAGTTTGGGTCCTTCTCGGGAAACCTGAATAAAAGTCGCATTTTCTTGTGGGAGAAGTTCTTTTAATTTTGGATGGTCGGGGCGCCCGGATTCGAACCGGGGGCCTCCACGTCCCGAACGTGGCGCGCTAACCGGACTGCGCTACGCCCCGAAAAATATTTCACTTACAATATAAATTTAAGAATAATAAACCCACCGATCAACAAAAAAACGAAAATAACACAAAGTAGATTAAAATACCTGTCAATAAAATCTTTTGCTTTTTCACCCCACTTGCGGAGAATCCAGGCCACGAGGAAAAAACGAAGTGTTCTGGCAACGATCGAGGCCGTCATGAATACCGCAAGGTTAACCTTAGCTACACCGGCAGTTATGGTGACAAGCTTATAGGGCAAAGGCGTTAAGCCGAAAACAAGAACGATCCATGCATTCCACTTGTCGTAGACTTGAAACAAATACTCACCACCTAAAGAGTCTCCAAAGGCAGCTATAAGATAAGCAGGCAGACGGACATCCTCTCTACCTCCGATAGTAACTAGCTCAACCTGTGTCAGATTTTCTACAATCCATTTACCAAGTAGTTCCCAAGAAAATACGCCAATTCCGTATCCAAGAAGCCCACCGCTCACAGATGCTACCGCGCACCAAAAAGCGAATTGCCACCACTTTTTTACCTTTCCAAGAACCAATGCTATTAAGAGCACGTCGGGCGGAATGGGAAAAATACTGCTCTCTAAAAAGGAAACACAAATTAAGGCAGGAAGACCATAAGGTGTATCTGCCCAAGATAATACCCAATCATAGAGCCTGCGTATGATATTTCTTCTCTCCTGTGACGCTACACCTCCAGTATCCTTTTCAACCTTTGAAGCGACGTCCATTGTTGCAAATTCCTTTTAAAGGTTCACTTCTTTCACCAAAAAAAACTTTTGACGTATGTTTGAATAAATTTAAAGGTATCGGTTAAAACATTCATGGTACTATTGGGGGATTTGTGGTAGATCGTTTTAACTGGCGTATGTCCAATATCAAAACCTTGCAAGGCTGCTTTTAAAAGCAGCTCCGACTCGCAATCAAAACCTGAAGCATGTAACTTAATAGACTTAATCACCTCTGAGTGAATTAGTCTGAATCCACATTGGCTGTCGAGAATGCGACATCCTGTTCGCCACGAGATCAATTTCGACGTGACCCTATTGCTCAATCGTCTATGGAATGGCATGCTCGTTACGTCGGCCATGCGTGAGCCAAGAATGAGATCGTAATGTTTTTCGTCCAGTGTGCGAAAGAAGCTTTTAATATCATCCGGCGAATGTTGACCATCAGCATCCATGGTCAGCACATACTTCATATTTCTCATCAAAGCAGCGTTGAAGCCCGTTCGTAACGCAGCGCCTTTACCTAATTTCCTTCGGTGTTCCACATAGATAACGTCTTGATTTAGTATTGCATCTTTCGTGTCGTCATTCGAACCGTCGTTAATTATAATCACGACAACCTCCGGATGACATTTCTTTATCCCTGAAACGACATCTGCAATGGTTTGAGCTTCGTTGTATGCGGGAATGATAACACAAATCTCATGGAGTTCCATGTGTATATAAAAAAGAGTAGAAGAGAATTGCAACTCTCTCCTACTCTTCTAATCAGTCGGGGCGACTGGATTTGAACCAGCGACCCCTTGACCCCCAGTCAAGTGCGCTAACCAGACTGCGCTACGCCCCGAGTTATTATGATTCTCTTCTTATTCATCCAATATCCGGAGAATGTCTTTTAACTCGCTCTTGAATTCCTCAATGAAGTTTTCGTTATTTTTGCCATCATGAAAAGATAGGTTCAACTGGACATTCTGCGGTTTATTGTTTAACTCATTTAATTTTTGCTTCGCTCCCTCAATCGTATATTTCTCGGTATAAAGTAATTTCTTGATTAACAAGATTAAATCGATGTCATTCTTACGATAGATTCGATTTCCTGCTCGATTTTTTGAAGGTCGAAGTTCACTAAACTCACTTTCCCAGTACCTAAGCACATAAGGCTTTAACGATGTCATTTCGCTAACTTCACTAATCGAATAATAGAGTTTTTTAATGCCAAGGTTTTTCATTCGACTTGAAGCAGGTAGCTTTTGGACGAATATAACATAAAATTGAAATTAAACTTAATCAAGTAATATTTCTGTATGATCTTAGAGTTTGAAGTAAAATGGAACCGTGCGAACAAAACGTAATCGCTCTTTGCTTTTTGTCATCGCATCGCGCCCAGAGGCCTTCTTGAAGTTTTACTTTAAATAGATGGAAAGGTTCAAAAAAATAGACTCCCCGTCTTTCTAAGGTATGGAGCTTTTCTTTAGTTTTGGACACTTTATGCCCAAGAGTACAAGCTGCTTGATAGCCGGACATTTTAGCAAAATGAATCACGCGATCATCAAACTTCCCAAATGGATAAGAAAGGACGTTTACCTTGTTCTGGATCCTCTTTTCTAACTGACACTTGGACTCGTCCAATTCATGTCGTAATTCTGAGTTCGAAAGTTGTGTGAGACTTCGATGTGACGCTGTGTGCGAACCTATCTCCCACCCTTCTGCCGCTAATTCCTTTAGCTGTTCCCAACTGCAATGCATATTTCTGTTTCTTGGCAAGGGATAGTCCCAATCATTCCACTTATTCACGTAGTTAGTGATTACAAAAATTGTGGCAGTATAATTGTACTTCCGCAACACAGGTAATGCATGTTCGTAAACAGATGCATAAGAGTCATCAAATGTAATAACAACGCTTTTTTCATCAAACAAGGACAAGTTTACAAAATCGCTAATTGAGGTGATTTTATATCCCTTATGGAAAAGGTATCGGACTTGTCTCTCAAATTGTGTCGGCGTGACTCTGGTTATACTTAAATCGAAATCATTTTTGACTTTGTGGTAAGCAAGGATGGGAGTGAACATATTTGGGCGTTTAATTCACAAAATTTCCTGGATAGATGTATAGGGTAGGTTGAACGCCTCTGCTACCCCTTCGTGAGTGACTTTTCCGTAAGCAATATTTACGCCCTTCAAGATGTCAGGCTTCTTGCTTGCAACTTTTGGAAATCCCAGCTTTGCGATTTGAAGCGCATACGGTAATGTCGCGTTTGTTAGCGCAATGGTGGAGGTCATGGGAACGCCCCCTGGCATATTGGCAACGCCATAATGTATCACGCCGTCAATTTCATAGACGGGATCATCGTGCGTGGTTGGTTTGATGGTTTCGATACATCCTCCTTGGTCCACGGCAACATCCACGATTACGGATCCCTTTTTCATTAATTTTAACATATTCCGTGTCACAAGCTTTGGAGCTTTCGCACCAGGAATGAGGACTGCACCAACCAGAAGGTCAGCTTCGGAAATGGCACGGCGAATATTGGCCGGATTCGACATAACTGTAATCACATTCTTGGGCATGACGTCGTCAAGGTACCGCAGTTTGTCTAGGTTAGTATCCAGAATAGAAACTTTAGCTCCAAGTCCTGCCGCAATCTTAGCTGCATTCATGCCAACAATCCCTCCTCCTAAAATCACGACACTTGCGGGTTCGACACCAGGCACGCCACCCAATAGCATACCCTTTCCTCCATGTAGCTTTTCCAGGTATCTTGCCCCTTCTTGAATGGCCATTCTGCCTGCGACTTCGCTCATTGGAATAAGCAAAGGCAGGGCATTTGATGCATTTTGTACGGTTTCATAAGCAATTGCAACGCATTTCGAACGAATCATGGCCTGCGTCAGTTCTTGAGAAGCGGCGAAATGGAAATACGTGAATACAATTTGTCCCTCACGAATTAATTTGTATTCTTTAGGCAGGGGCTCTTTTACTTTCATAATCATCTCGGCCCTTTGGAAAATCTCCTCAGGCTTTGAAACAATTTCGGCACCGGACTTTTTGTACTGTTCATCGGTAAAGGCACTGCCTATACCAGCATTCGTTTCAATTAATACCGAATGGCCTTGATTCTTGAAAAACTCAGTCCCAGCCGGGGTGACTGCCACCCGGTTTTCATTAGCTTTAATTTCTTTAGGAACGCCGATGATCATGGGTCTTTGCCTCCCTCCTTTTTCAGGATTTAACCACAGCCCCAGGCTTCAAAACAGTTGTATAGATCCTATCCTCACGGAATAATTCGTTCGCAACCTCCAAAACATCATTCGGTGTAACATTATCGATTTCTTCTAAAGTATCGTCTAAAGTAAAATAATCATTAAGATAGATTTCCATTCTTGCAAGTCGATTCATTCGACTTGCAGTGCTCTCTAAGCCCAGCATCAGACTCCCTTTGAGTTGAGATTTCGTTCGCTGAAGCTCTTCATCGGAAACGGGCTCTTGGGTTAGCCCTTCAAGTTCATCCTGAATCAATCCAATAGAATCTTCAATTTTCTGCCTGTCTGTGCCAATGTACACACCAAAAAGTCCGGTATCATACATAAAGTCAATGAACGAATACACTGAGTACGCCAAGCCATATTTTTCTCTAACGTTCTGAAACAACCTTGAACTCATTCCGGCTCCAAGCAAGGTATTGAGAGCCAACAAAGCAAACTTTTTGGGGTTTCGGTAGGAATATGACTGAGTGCCGAGACAAATATGTGCCTGAATTGCCCCATTTTCAATAACATTTCTTCCGTGTCTCAAATCGCAAGGCTCAATCTGCTTGAGGGTATTAGAATGATGGAAACGTCTGAATTGAGTTTCCACGAGCTGCACCAATTCTCGATGGTCGACATTTCCGGCCGCGGCAATGACCATGCGTTCGGTAGAATAATGGTCTGCTAGGAATTGAAAAATATCCTGTCGCTTAAAATTCAAGATATTTTGACGTTTTCCAATTATGGAATAACCAAGAGGATGATTGGGAAACAAATCGCTCATGAACAGATCGTGAATCAACTCCTCGGGGGTTTCTTCAAGGGCGTTTAATTCTTCGATTATCACCTGCTTTTCTTTTTCCATCTCTTGCTTATCGAAAATGGAATTGGACAGGATGTCTGCGAGTATTTTAATCGCGATTGCGAGATGCTCATCCAACAGATGAGCGTAGTAGCATGTGATCTCTTTACCTGTGAAGGCATTCAGATGTCCGCCCACCGATTCCAGGCTTTGGGCAATTTCGAAAGCTTTTCGTGTCCGGGTGCCTTTGAACATCATGTGTTCTATGAAATGTGAAAGCCCGTTTGTCTGGTCTGTCTCATAACTCGATCCGACTGTTAACCAGGTACCGATGGACACGGATCGAACGTACGGAATTCGCTCGGTGACGACACGAATTCCGTTCTCTAATGTTGTTTTCTTGAATTCAGTCTCTGTGCTCTGCATAATTTCGATGCGTTTTAAGTCTTCTTCAAAAGGGCTTTGCGGCTTAAATCCAGTTTGCCATTCCCATCAATGCTCAAGACCTTTACTTCAACTTCCTCACCTACTTTGAGCACATCTTCAACACGGTTGATCCGATGATGTTCGATTTCCGAAATATGGAGTAGCCCTTCTTTCCCTGGCAGAATTTCAACAAAGGCCCCGAAGTTCGTGATTTTCTTTACCTTGCCAACATACGTCTGTCCCGGCACAGGCTCCTGAATCAGATATTCAATCATCTCTCTGGCTTTTTTGCTGGCCTCCTCTTCTGTTGTAGCGATGATTATAGTCCCGTCGTCTTCAATGTTGATTGTGGCTCCCGATTTTTCGGTAATATCACGAATGGTTTTCCCACCGGGACCGATGATGAGCCCGATTTGATCGATGGCAACCTTCATGTAGCTGATTCTCGGTGCATATGGAGAGAGATCTTCTCGAGGCTTATCAATGGCTTGATTCATGACCTCCAGAATTTTTATTCTCGCCGTCTTTGCTTTTTCTAAGGCATCTGCCATTACGTCCGCTGGAATCCCCTTTAGCTTCACATCCATTTGAAAACCGGTAATGCCCTTTGCGGATCCTGCGACTTTGAAGTCCATGTCGCCCAGATGATCTTCATCTCCCAAAATATCGGTCAGGGTGTAAAAATCATCCTTTTCTTTTATCAAACCCATGGCGATACCGGCAATTGGCGTCTTCAGGGGGACGCCGGCATCCATAAGCGAAAGGGTGCCGGCACAAACAGTTGCCATCGACGATGAGCCGTTCGATTCCAAAATATCTGACACAATGCGGATGGTATACGGAAACACACCATCCGCAGGCAGAGCGGGCTTTAGGGAACGCTCTGCCAAATAGCCATGTCCGATTTCCCGGCGACTTGTGCCTCGCATTGGTCTAATCTCGCCGACACTGAATGGTGGAAAATTGTAGTGCAACATGTAGCTTTTCCAGAATTCACCTTCCAGTTCGTCCATTTTTTGCTCATCCATTTTCGTACCCAAAGTAGTTGTCGCCAACGCTTGGGTTTGGCCTCTGGTAAACAGCGCAGACCCGTGCACACGCGGCAAGACACCAACCTCACAAGTTACCTGTCTGATGTCATCTAAGCCGCGATCGTCGATGCGTTTGCCTTCCTTGACGATTTTATTTCGGACGATTTCTTTTTCAATTTCCTGTATTTTGTCTCTCACGTTGCTGACATAATCCGGATACTGCTCTTCAGCCTTCAGCGTTAAGTCTTGGGCTAACGATTTCAATGCTCGTTGGCGTTCTTTTTTATCTTTCAAGTCCAGGATTTTAACGAGTTCCTTCCTGGCGTTTTCTGAAATCATTTTGCCAAAATCTTTTGGCAATTCTTTTCGAACAATCTCCCGTTTTGTCTTTCCAGCTTTTTCACCCAAAGTGGTCTGTAGCTGCAGTAATTCGCGAATTTTCTCATGTCCGAATTTCAGCGCCTCTAGCATGTCAGACTCGCTAATTTCATTCGCTTCCCCCTCAACCATTACGATTGAATCATGCGTGGCAGAAATCACCAAGTCCAGGTCGCTATTCTCCAATTGACTGAAGGGGGGGTTCAGGACGAGTTCACCATCAATCATGCCAACGCGAACACCCGCGATGGGGTCGGTGAATGGGATATCCGACAAGATAAGGGCAATGGATGCACCCGTAATACCCAGGACATCGGGATCATTCTCCTTATCTGCTGACAAGACCGAGACCAGGATTTGCACTTCATTCTTGAAATCTTCATCAAACAAAGGGCGAATTGAGCGGTCTATAAGCCTCGCGCTGAGAATTTCATTTTCGCTTGGCCTCCCTTCTCTCTTGAAGAAGCCACCCGGGATCTTGCCGACGGAGTAGGCCTTTTCCCGATAATCTACTGTCAGAGGAAAAAAGCTCAGATCTTCATTTTCCTCAGTGGCTCCAACCGCAGTAACAAGCACAATGGTATCTCCTAACCTTAAAACCGCAGCGCCATCGGCCTGTTTGGCTAATTTGCCGGTCTCGATTGAATATTTCTTGCCATCAAGTTCTAATTCTTCATAGTAAACCATGCTTAAATATACTCCTTAAATAATAAATATGTGTAGACGACAATTCCTATCGTCTAATTCCAAGCTCACTGATGATCTTTCGATAACGATTGATGTCTTTCTTTTGTAAATAGTCAAGCAAACTTCTTCTTTTTCCCACCAATTTTAGCAATCCTCGTCGGGAATGGTGGTCTTTTTCATGCAGATTGAAGTGCGGAGTCAGTTCATTTATTCGTTGTGTAAGCATTGCAATTTGCACTTCAGCTTTTCCCGTGTCGTTCTCGTGGTCACCGTACTTCTGAACGAGGTCTTTTTTTTGTTCGCTTGTTAAAGGCATCATTCCTCCTAAACTCAATGTCAGAGAATCTGTAAGCTATGTTCTTTGTCTTTTCGCAATTGTTTGATCAGTTCGTTGGGACGCGAGAATTTAATCTCCTCACGAATTCTATCTTCGAACTCAATGGTTAAGTCTTCGCCATAGATTTCGTCGTTAAAATCAAAAATGTGCACTTCCAATGCATGTTGTGTGGCTGAGAATGTTGGTCTGTGGCCGATGTTCATCATTCCCTTGAATTTCCTGCTTCCGAGTCGTACATAAACAGCGTAGACGCCATCAGGTGGAACCAATTTGTGTTTGCTTTTGGGTTCGATGTTCGCTGTGGGAAAATTCAAATCTTTTCCGCGTCCGTCTCCTTTTACTACTTTTCCGCTGAGGGGGTAATTTCGGCCGAGCAATTGTTCGGCTTGCTTGATATTTCCAGTTTGGATGGTTTCTCTGATTTTGCTGCTACTCACACGCGTTTCACTTAACATAAAGGGCGATAGCTCATTGACGGAAAATCCGAGCTCATTCGACCAATTCACAAGTGTCTCAATATCACCTTCTCGATTCTTGCCAAAGGCATGATCGTACCCAACCACAATTTCAGTAAAACCAACTTGTTCAAATAATATATTCTTAATGAACTCATGGGGGTTTGTATTTGCAAACTCCTTGCTAAACTTTATCACCACCACACGGTCAATATCCAATTTTTCAAGAATTGCAAGTTTTTCTTCAATCGTGGTTAATATCTTCAAGGCTGGTTTATCGGGAGAGCTTAGAACAATTTGGGGATGGGTATCAAAGGTAACCAAAGTTGTCTGTGCTCCCAGAAACCTTGCTCTCGTTTTCAGTTCATCAATTATGTGCTGATGCCCTAAATGAACTCCATCAAAAGTTCCAACAGTTATCACACTATTTTGGGTTTTTTGGACACTCGTCAGATCCCAATATATTTTCATTTAGGATTCGAATGTATTTTCGTATGTTTGGATTAGGTCAGAAATAGAATGGGCATTTTGTAGACGATACGATCCTATTCGCGTGCGGACTAACGATTTCAGATGGGCTCCACAACCTAATTTCTCGCCTATGTCATGTGCGATGGAACGAACGTAGGTTCCCCGAGAGCAAACAATTCTTAATTCGATAATTGGATTCTTGAAGTCCAAAATCTCTATTTCATAAACTTTAACTTTTCTTGGTTGTCTCGCGACCGTTTTCCCCTGACGAGCCAATTTGTACAGCCGCTCACCATTTATCTTTACCGCTGAATACATGGGCGGCTTCTGCAGGAGGTCACCTTGAAATGACCAGCACACCCTCGTAACATCACCCAATTGAACATGACTTGTATCATGAGTCGCCAATATCTTACCGGTCTTATCGTATGTGTCGGTCACCTTTCCAAGCTCAATTTCTCCGATGTATTCTTTCTCCAACTCCATTAATTTTTCGACTTGTTTGGTCGCACGTCCGGTACACACTAGTAAAAGACCGGTTGCAAATGGATCCAATGTTCCTGCGTGACCAATCTTTTTCACTCTGAGCTGCTTTCTTATTTTTTTTACGGCGTCGAATGAGGTCCAACCCTCCGGTTTGTCTACGCACAGTATTCTTCCGTTTTGATCAGCATCAAGTTGTTCCTCAAAGCGCGTCATCGACCGTTATCAGCAATCAGTTGTTATGGATTTGCTTTAGAAGCGACTCAATATTCTGAGCGTGCTCAATTGTGTCATCATAATAGAAATCAAGTCTTGGCACGTATTTCAAGTCAGTGCGCTGGCCTAACTCAGAACGGATCCAATTCTTGGCTCGTTCCAGCCCTCGGAGACTCTTGTTTATCGCGTCATTGTCTCCAATTATGCTGACAAACACCCGCGCAGATTTTAGATCCTCAGTCAGCTTAATGGTCGTAACTGTGACCATTCCAATCAACGGGTCCTTCAATTCCTGGGTAATAATTTTACTAATTTCTTCCCGAAGAAGTTGAGCGACTCGTTTTGAACGTTTATATTGTCGCATATCCTATCAATAAACTTCAATAATGTGATTGAGTAGTTCAAGTCTGGTGTCACCATTTATTAATTTTAGTATTTCGCTCATGGTCATGTCAATGAATTTACGTTCATTTGTAACCATTGAAATACCCAAAGACATTCTCTGCCATTTGTTATTCGGCTCTATTTCGTTTACAGAAACATTAAACCTGTTTCTGATCTTTTGCTTGATACTTTTGAGTATTGTTCTTTTTGACTTTAGCGATCCACTATCCGGGATAAAGAGGTCGATGCGGCAGACACCCACTAACATTTGCTTCCTATAGTTTACGTGCCTTTTTGACTTCTTTGTATGTTTCGATTACATCGCCTTTCTTTATATCATCAAAGCCATCCAGACCAATTCCACATTCGAAGCCGGCGGAAACCTCACGTACATCGTCTTTAAATCGTTTGAGTGAACCAATTTTCGATTCGTTGATGAGTTTGTCATCCCGAAATATTTTCGCCAGATCATTGCGCATGACCTTGCCCGAAAGAACATAGCAACCTGCAACAGTGCCAGCTTTCGGTACTTTGAACGTTTCTCTAACTTCAACCGTACTTGTGACTTCTTCAGTGACTTCCGGTTCCAGCAATCCCTCGAGTGCTGATTTTACGTCTTCCACCGCGTCGTAAATAACCTTATAGAGACGTATATCCACATCCTCTTTTTCAGCCAGTTCCCGAGCTTGAAGTGTGGGTCGGATCTGAAATCCTATGATGATTGCTTCAGACGCAGAGGCCAGAAGCACGTCGGATTCAGAGATCCCTCCTACTCCCTTATGGATGACGTTGACAGCTACCTCGTCAGTTGAAAGTTTCATGAGCGCATCGCTTAGCGCTTCAATTGAGCCATCCACATCGGCCTTTAAAATGAGGTTTAGTTCCTTGACCTCACCATGTTTAATCTGTTGCGATATCTGGTCAAGCGTAACATGTCGCTTGCGGCGGAACTCCTGTTCGCGTTTCAGTTGTTGACGTTTTGTACTAATGTCTCGGACTTCACGTTCTGATTCTCTTACGATAAATGTGTCACCCGCTTGAGGTACGCCTTCAAAACCGACAACGACGACTGGAGTAGATGGTGGCGCTGATTTAACTCTCTGTTTTCGCTCGTTATACATCGCTC
>JAABYK010000280.1:22752-35167 GCA_011775825.1 Candidatus Zhuqueibacterota bacterium
CCTTGTTGCACAAGAACAGTGGCAACCGGTCCTTTTCCTTTATCCAGCTCAGATTCAACAATAATGCCTCGCGCGCCACGATTTGGATTGGCCCTTAGTTCGAGAATATCTGCTTCAAGCAGGAGCATCTCCAGAAGCTTATCGACACCTTGGCCCGATTTTGCCGATATTTCTACGCTCTGGTACTTTCCGCCCCAACTTTCGACCAATATGTTGTTTTCTGAGAGTTGCTTCTTGACAAGTTCAATATCAGCATTGGGTTTATCAATTTTATTTATGGCAACCACGATCGGTACACCAGCCGCCATTGAGTGATTGATGGCCTCGACGGTTTGTGGTTGAACGCCATCATCGGCCGCGACAATCAACACGACTAGATCTGTGACTTGCGCACCACGTGCTCGCATAGCAGTGAAAGCTTCGTGGCCAGGAGTATCCAGAAAAGTGATCTCGCGACCGTCTACGGACACCTCATAAGCACCGATATGCTGAGTGATTCCTCCGGCTTCACCAGCAATAATGTTACTTTTGCGGATGTGATCCAAGAGAGACGTTTTTCCGTGATCAACGTGCCCCATGATAGTTACCACAGGAGGCCGAGGTTCGGCATCTTCGTCGTCAACTTCCTCTTCTTCAAATTGATCTAATACTTCCGACCCATACTCCTCCACGATTTCAACTTCGTAACCAAACTCATCGGCAACCGCCACTATCGTGTCTTCATCCAGCCGCTGGTTGATAGACACCATCATTCCCAGTTCGAGGCATTTCTTTATGAGATCGTTGGGCTCCACATCAAGGACGTCTGCCAGCTCGGCAGCGGAAATATACTCACTGACTTTAACAACCTGTTTTTCTTCAGTCGTTTCTTCTTCTTGCGCAGTTTTAGCTTTTCTCTTCCGACGTTTTGGTTTGCCTTCGTCCATGGCAGCAAATGTCTGCCGAATGGATGCCTCAATTTCCTCTTCACTTATCTTCCGCTTCTTCTTCTTCTTGGATTTCCGTTTAGGAGTCTCTTTTGCAGGCTTCTCAGCTGCAGCCGCCTCTTCTTTTTCCTTCGGTTTCTCTGCCTTCTTTTTCTTTGCCTCAACTTCTTCTTTCTTTTCCTTACCTTTCTTTCTCTCTTTCTTTACCTCTTTTTCCTTCCTGGCTTCTACTTCATCGACTTCAGGTTTGCGATCTTTTTCAGGCACTTCTTCAACCGCCGGCTCTTCGTCGGCGACTTCTTCCTCTTCGAATTTTTTCTTTGCCTCTGGCTCTTCTTTCGGTGGCTTTGTCGTTTTTTTCTGCCGTTCTTCAGCGGCCTTTCTTCGTTTGTCGTACTCTTTTTTAGCCTTTGAAATGAGCTCCACAACAGAGAGCTCTTCATCCGGCTCTTCTTCTTTAACTTCTTTGGCGGGGACTTCTTTTTCTTCTGGCTTCTTGTCTACAGGCGCGTCTTTTTCCACCTTCTTTGGTTCCCTCTGTTCAGCCTCTTGCGTCTCTCTCGGCTTCTTGGGGCGCTCCGTGGCGAGCTGGGTAGCGTATCGTATTCTCTCCTCGAGCTCCATACGCGCTTTGTTCTTACGCAGCTCATCCAGAATTTTCCGTTCTTTTAATCTTTGCCGAAAATCTTGCCCTTCGTCGACAGCTACAGAATCTTGATTATATTCCTTGCAAATCTCATCGTAGAGTTCATTCGGCACCGCACTCATCTGCGTGCTGATAGACTTATCCCGCTTGCCAAGAAACTCGATAACAGCTTCGTTGGAGATGTTCAGTTCTCGTGCAATGTGATAAACTCTGCGTTTCTTACTCAAAGTTCAAACTCTCCAGTTTTTATGTGAACAGCTTCCTATTCTTCTTCTTCTTCTTCATTCTTTTCAATCAAGTTCAGGAGCTTCTTTGCGGTCTTTTCACCTATACCCGGAAGTTCCAGTAGTCCTGCCATGCCGGCGTCTTTCACTTGGTAAATATTGCTATATCCGGCTTCTTGCAGCGTGTCAAGTAGCTTTGGCGTTAGACCATCTACCTGATCCAATTTAGAGTCCTCGGTTTCGCCCAAGGTGGCTTGCATAATACTTTCGTATTCGCTCTCTTTAATTATTTCAATCTCGTATTCCGTCAACTTTGACGCCAGTCTTCTATTTTGACCACCTTTGCCAATGGCAAGCGAAATTTGGTCATCAGACAACACTGCGATCGCTTTTTTCTTCGCCTGGTCCACAATGACCTTGTTGACTTTGGCGGGACTCAACGCTCTGGAAATAAAAATACCCGGATCGCTGTGCCAATTAATGACGTCAATTTTTTCGTTGTTCAATTCTTTGCTGATGGCTTGAATTCGGATGCCCTTCATGCCCACACAAGCGCCGAGAGCATCAATTCTTTTGTCATTCGACACAACCGCAATTTTTGCACGGTCGCCGGGTTCTCTGGCAACTTTTTTGATCTCGATGATGCCGTCATATATCTCCGGTACTTCTAATTCGAACAGTCGAACCAGAATCTGAGAATCCGCGCGCGAGACAATGATTTCCAATCCCCGATTCGTCTTCTCCACGGACTTGATGATAGCTCGGACGTGATCGCCTCTGCGATACCTCTCTGTTGGGATTTGTTCGCGTCTCGGCAGAACCACTTCCGTCGTGTCAATGTTCAAGTAGTACTCGTCTCGATTTATTTGACGTACATCGCCAATGATGATCTCTCCAATGCGCTTTCGGTATTCCGCGTAAATTATTTCTTTCTCGGCATCCTTTATCTTCTGATTTAAATTTTGTTTGGCAGCGATGATCAAGCGTCGCCCAAAACTCATGGGATCGATGATTTCAACGAATTCATCGCCGACATCGAGATCAGGTTCCATCTTTCGCGCCGAATTCAGGTCGATTTCTGTGACCTCATCTGTTACTTCATCAACAATCACTTTGTTTTGATAAATTTCAATCTCACCTTTATCCATACTCACGAAAATATCAAAGTTGTCAGCACTTCCATATTTCTTTTTGATAATTGACAAAATCGTGCTTTCCAATATTTCGCCGAGAAGCTCTTTTTCAATATTTTTTTCTTTGGCAATTTGTGAGAAAGCTTCAACGATATCGCTCTTCATTTGACTTGCATTCCTCCTGTAACGCTAAAAAATACATCACCAAGGCAGGCAAAGCTTGCCTTTTTTGATATCGGATAAAGGAATTATTCTTGTCTCTTTTTGCCCCTGTATTTCCACAGCCTCATCTGTCACCGAAATAATTTTCCCTTGAAAAGTCTTTGGCTCTGTTTCAGCTTCATACATTAGCTGAACATCTCTGGCCAAATTTCTCCTGAAGTCATTGCGACTTACCAATGGTCTATCAATTCCCGGCGAAGACACCTCAAGCCGATATTTTCCTGGGATGAGATCACGCATATCTAGCTCATCTGATAACTGTCTACTTATCGATTCGCATTTGTTTAACGTGATGCCACCCTCGGTATCCACAAACACTCTAAATACCTGGCTACCGGGCTTCCCTTTTATTTGGATATCAACTAAGTTGATTCTTTCATCCTCCAATATCGGCAATAAGATCTCTTTGAGTTGCTCCTCAATGTTCTTCATTCCAAATAAGTCCCTACAATAAAAAAGTGGGCCATTTGACCCACTTCAAGAAGGCAATATAGTAAAAATATTTAATTATTGCAAGTAAATTTTTAAAGCTTAATAACTTAATTGAGCAAGCAAGGTCTCCGCATCGTTCTTAATTTGAGATTGCGAATATTCATTAATCAGAGTCTGAAGAGCCTCTCGCGCTGCCTCTTTGTTGCCCGCGAGCGAATAACATCTGGCTGAATCGTATAGATTTTTCGGTGTCATGAATTCGTCTTGAGATTTCTTTGCCGCTGTTTGATACATTTCAGCGGCTTCATGGAATTTACCTTGTTCCTCCAGACAGGCAGCGACTCCCGAATATGCTGACGCCCTGAGAATCTCATCCTCCCCTTCGTCGATGTATTTTCGAAATAGCTTCTCCGCTGCCTCATACTTTTGTAAATGAAACTTGCTATTTGCCAAATAGAATGTTGCGATTTGACCGCTTTTTGTACCGCCGTAGCTGTTGATCAGATTTTGTAGTTTCCCTTCCGCTGCCTCAAAATTATTTCCTGCGTATTCAGCTCTGGCTTCGGTTAATGCCGTAATCGCTTTTTGCTCTTTCTCTGCCTGCTTCCTCGAGAAAATAAAAATGGCCAGAATGACGATTAGAATTGCACCGAGCGTCCAAATGAGATTTCGTGATTGATTTTGTAAATAATCGACCGTTTTGAAATAGTAGGTAACCAACTTGTCTTGTTTCATTTGGCGCTTGCTGATTCTCTTTCTTGCCTTAAGCATAAGTACGACTCCACCCTTCTTAAGTTTGTATTCTCGGTTTATTTTATTTTGAGTGCCCCTAGCAGGACTCGAACCTGCGACACATGGTTTAGGAAACCACTGCTCTGTCCTTACTGAGCTATAGGGGCATCATTGTTTTTTAACTACTTACAGTACCCCCGGTTTTAGTGCTTTTGCTGGCATTGCCGTTATATTGCCGCGACGGTAAAATCTTTGCGGTCGTTTTCAGGTGGCCAGTGAGCTTGCCCACGGCCTCGCGTTCCTGCGATTTCGTGGTGTAACAGTACTTCAACATGGTCTCGACATCACGCCAGCGGCCCACCTTCTGAATCGTTGCCGGATCGTTTCCAGCCTCAAACATCATCTTGGTCCAAAAGTGTCGGAACGTGTGAAACGGGCTGGGTTCGAGACCTGCCCGTTCAAATGTTCGCAGCATCGGTTTCCTTACCGACTGTAGCGGTTGTCCCCGCGATTCCAGTAAAAACGTTTTGAGAGGGCTTGACGACTTCGTCGTCAAGCGGCACGTACTCTTTTTCTTCACTCTTGGTTTCAACCAGCTCCATCTCGGCTCCGTTGAACCATACCTTGACTTGGCCGAAAGACTGTCAGTAGCCTGTTCTCTGCAGGCGGTTGAACTTCTTTATCCCCTTTTCAGCGCATTTTTGCTGATAAGGTCGGCTCCCGCCGGTTCTGAAGCACCTCAAAACGGTCCTGAATCAACTCCTGCAAAATCCTGGATTCGACGCGATGGGCTTCCGTCATGGTGTTCGGTACAGTTTTCTGCACGCGCACGTTGCCGTATGGCACACGAACATCAAAAACCATCTAGCCCTTCTTCTGTTTTCGAGCTTTTACAGGTATGGCTAAATATACGAAAAATAAAATCAATTTCAACCCTTTTTAGCTGTCACTCAAGGTTCGATTCAACTACTACATCCATCTCAGTAACGATAAACACTACTACACTGTGCCCTATCGTTACCGAGGTAACCAAGTTCGGGTCATTTACACCGACTCTGTGGTAAAAATCTTCTACAAAAACCAGCGCATCGCATTCCACAAAAGAAACCGAACGCCCAACGGCTATACCACCGTCAAAGACCACATGCCTTCGCACCACAAAGCCATGAGCGACTGGAATCCGCAACGCCTCATCAACTGGGCCAGACAATCTGGGCGAATATGTCGAGGCAGTCATCTCGCACATTATACGGCTCAACAAAGCCTGCAGGCGAGCCATCGATTTTCAACATTACTCTTACAAAGGCGCATGGTTTAGAGTAAAAGTTATCATCGTTTAACGTATGACAATCTAACTTCTCACACTGATCGATGCGAGACACATATATCTCATCAATCTTATGGAGGTGATCATCCACGATCTTTATCGTTTTCTCACCTCTATATGTTAAAAAAATGTATTGACTTTTCACTTAATTTTTGTAAATTCCCGCAGATTTAGCCAACCTATGTCATTTGATTTTTTAACGCTTAAGGTGTGAAATCAAATAAGATATCGTGAAAGGAGGTGATTGTTCCAAGACTCTGATAAAGCGCCAAAAGGTACACTTAATTCATTTCTCTTAGCCAACATCTTATTAACTAATCATGGGAGAAGGCTTTATGTTGAAATATCCACGTTATCTTCTCGTGCTCACCATCCTGATGAGCTTTCCAGCATTTGCCTTCGCTCAACTGACCATTCAAGGGACTGTAACTGATCGGAAAGGCGAAGCACTACCAGGAGCAAACGTTCTGGTTGTGGGGACGACACTAGGCACCGCTACCGGCATCGATGGCAGCTACAGCCTGCTCTTACCCGACCCAGAAGGCGAAACCGTAATTGAAGCTCGCTTTATTGGCTATCAATCGGTGCAAAAGAGTGTCACTCAAAACACAGGCACCGTTGAGCTGAATTTCGAACTACAGATCGATGCTTTGCAGTTCGATGAAGTAGTCGTCACCGGTACTTCCGTGGCTACGAGCAAAAAGCAACTCGGAAACGCCATCTCAACGGTAAGTGTAAAAGAAATTGAAAAGAGCGGCGCCAACGCGATTGACCGCGCCCTTTCTGGAAAATTTGCTGGCGTTCTGGTGCAACAGAATTCCGGAAACCCCGCAGGCGGCGTGTCCATCCGCTTGCGCGGGCCTAGTACCGTTCGTGGCAGCGCGGACCCACTTTATGTGGTTGACGGTGTTATCGTGGACAACTCCTCCCCTATTTTGATCGACCTCGGAGGTGGCGCCACGAATCGTCTGGTGGACCTCAATCCCAACGACATCGAACGTATCGAAATCGTTAAAGGTGCATCCGCTGCAGCCCTTTACGGTTCTCGCGCCAACAACGGTGTTGTGCAGATTTTCACCAAGCGCGGTCAACAGGGGAAACCCCGCATCACCTATACTTCGCGAATCTCTACCTACGATGTCCGCAAAACACTGGATGTCAATATGGCTATGAATGACCAGGGCCAATTCATCGATAACGATGGAGACCCACTTGACGGCCAGCGCTTTGATTGGCAAGACTTTATTTTCAGACGCGCCATTGGCAGCGAACAGTATTTTTCGGTTTCCGGAGGTGCTTCGAACACCAGGTATTTTGCCTCCGCTTCCTATCTTACGGATGAAGGCGTCGTGGATCAAACCCTGTTCCGGCGCTACAGCGGTCGCGCAAGAGTCGAACAAGTGCTTACTGACTGGGCGAACCTGTCCATCGGAGCGAATTATATCTTTGACGAGAGCGACGACGTGCCCCAGGGCGGGTTAACTTCCAACTACGGCTCGCTCACCGGCTTTATCTTTGGTCCAAACACCTTTGACCCCAGACCGGACCCTCAGTCCGGACAATACCCGAATCAGGGTATCCTGGCTAATCCAGTGGAGGTAATCGACCGATATGAGTTTGGCCAGGAGGTGTCGAGGACCCTCGGGGATGCTCAATTGACCTTGACGCCAGCCAAGGGCCTGAGCATTGAATATATTCTCGGTCTCGATTCGTACGAACAAACTGCCAAAGCCTTCATTCCCAAAGGTACCTCGGCGCCAGGTCTTGCGAACGGCTTTTCACGTAAATCCGTGCGTGATTTCCTGCAAGTAAACAACGACATCAACATCCGTTACCAGAATAGTGTCTCCGACAACTTGCAGTCAACCTCGCTTCTCGGCGCAACGTTGCAGTTTGAACGGGCTGAAACCTTTAGCGCGCAGGCGACCCAGTTGAGCCCGGTGTCCGAGATTGTACCCAGTGGCGCAAACCAGGTGATCGGAGAGTTTCGCAGCGAACAGACCATTTATGGCATCTTTGGCCAGCAGACCTTCGGATTTAAAGATCGGTTGTTTCTAACCGGCGCCATTCGCTTCGACGCCTCTTCTTCCTTTGGTGAAGATGACCGCTGGCAATTCTATCCTAAGGGCAGCATCTCCTACCTCATCTCCGATGAAGATTTCTGGAGAGATGGCGCATTTGGAAATCTCTTTCCGAGCTTTAAGTTGCGGGGTTCCATCGGCGCATCCGGTGGATTAACTGCTATCGGACCCTTTGATCGTTTTACCAACTTCAATCCGGTGTCCTACGATGGAAATTCTGGCTTGCTGCCCAGCGCGCAACTCGGCGCCATCGACGTGAAGCCTGAACGCCAGCGTGAAATCGAAGTTGGGGCCGATTTTAGTCTGTTCTCGAATCGTCTGGGTTTTGAAGTAACTTACTACGATCAACATACCACTGACCTGCTGCTCTTCCGTTCGGTTTCGTTCTCGACGGGTTTCTCATCCAGACTGCAGAATGTTGGAGAGATGGACAACAAAGGGCTCGAGCTTCTGATTCGCGCCATTCCACTCGACAGGCCGAATTTCCGCTGGACCTCGGCGTTTACGTTTGCCACAAATAATAATGAAGTGAACGGCATCGAAGAGGGACGCCTGATACTGCCCGCCTCGTTCGGGTTGGTTGCCGCCATCAATGGCGAACCGCTCGGCGTCTTCTTTGGCGATGCATTCGAACGGGATGCAAATGGCAACATCGTTCTTGACGAGAACGGATTACCGGTAGAAACACCTGAACGCGAGATCGTCGGCGACCCCAATCCTGACTTCACCGCCTCTTTCATAAACAGTGTTGACATTGGCAGGAGGTGGTCATTCCGGGTCCAATTTGATGCCGTAATAGGCAATGACGTGTTTAACTTTACCCGTCGTCTGGCAGCACTCAGCGTCTTCGGCACCCTAAAGGACTTTGAGCGTGAGTTGGAAGGAGATCTGCCAAGTGGATATAATGCTCGCCTTTTCGGCATCCTTGGAGAGCCGTGGATTGAAGATGGTTCGTTTGTCAAGCTGCGCGAGCTTTCAGCCACCTACAATTGGTATCCAAGATTCTTAGGGTTGAACAGCATTCGTCTTAGCCTCATCGGACGTAACCTGCTCTCGATTGACGATTACAGCGGTTACGATCCCGAAATCAACGTCGCAGGACAGCGCACGGGCGTGCGCGGATTTGACTTTGTGGAAGTGCCGATTCCGCGCAGCATCTCGTTTGAGGTGTCCCTGGCGTATTAATGAGGCAATATAAACAGTGGAGATAAGATCATGAAAAGAAAATATATCGAGTATGTCGCAGGCACCTGTTTCTGCCTGCTGCTACTGTTTATCGTTTACACGGGCTGTTCCCTTGATGTCACGAACCCTAATTCCGCATCCGAGGAACAGGTCCTGACCACACAGGAAGGGCTACAAGCGGTTGGTGTAGCCATGCAGTCCTTCTACGCCACCACGTCACTGGAGGCCTATGTTCTTTTCACGGGCACAACCAGCCGGGAAGTGGCCATTAACACTACTTTTCAAAATTTGATCGATTTGGAAGCTGGTGGCAACCAGCTTGATGGGAACAATGGCAATGTCGCAGCCGTTTGGGCGCGTTCCTACCGCGTCATCCGTATGGCCAGCGACCTGCTCGAGAATGTACCCAATGTCCAGATGGCTGCCGGCACGCGCAGTGGGCTGATCGCGCTGGCAAGTCTGTACAAAGCCATGGCTCTGGGGGCGTTGGCACAAGCCTTTGAGCAGGCCCCTCTCGATGTACAGGCGGAGGGCCAGGCGGACTTTCAACCACGCAGCGAACTTCTGGCAGAGGCCATTCAGCTTTGTAATGACGGCCTGGCGGAGATTGACGCCCAGGCGCCCTCATCTGCATTTAATGCCAATGTTCTCGGCAGTGGGTTTGACCTGCGGAACACGCTGCAGGCATATCGCGCCCGCTACAATCTTTTCGCTGGCAATAATCAGCAAGCCATTGAAGCAGCAAATGCAGTCGATCCCAATGCAACGTCCGTGTTTACATATGATGCGCTCAATACAAACCCCATCTACGATGCGGTGTTCATCGCTGAAGATTGGGCGCCCAGGGATGACTTTGGTGTTACGGTTACCGAACCTGGCGACGGTAGGCTCACCTTCTACATGGTGCCAAAGGATACCCTTAGCGACCCAAACGGACTCCAGGTCGAGGAGTTGGCAGGATTCTTTGCTACTCAGACATCGCCGATTCCTGCGTATTTGCCCGGCGAGATGCCGCTGATCCGGGCCGAGGCCATGCTTAATGAGGGGGATATTCCTGGGGCAATTACCGAAATCAACAGCGTTCGAACCAAAACCGCTGCTGAGGATCCGTTTGGCGTGGGAGCGGGACTCGCCGAGTACAGCGGCCCGCAGACCGAGGAAGCCGTCCGGGAAGAGATCTTCCGGCAGCGCCGCGCGGAATTGTTCCTGTCGGGCGTTAGCCTGGAAGACAGCCGACGGTTGGATCGCCCCGGACCATCAAGCGATCCATTTCAGCGAAATCGTAATTTTTATCCATATCCGACGCAGGAGCGTCTCAATAATCCAAATACCCCTGCAGACCCGGCCAATTAATCGTCAGATGGGGTAAATACAGAATCAGCCTTGCCGAGAAGTTAAAGCTTCTTGGCAAGGCTTTGTTTTGTGCTTGAGGATAAATCCTTATTTTCAGTAATTTTCACTTTAATTCAACTCTGTCCAAGTGAGCCAGTACATTCTTTCTGACCGGCCATGATGGCGCTTTTGTACCGCAAGAATATATTCATCAAAATCTGACGACGAAATGCTGGATTCGGAGCCGTCGTGAATATGAGGACTCGCCAACGACTTGAGCCACTGATTACCTGCCTATTTGCCGCGGCATTTCTAATTCCAAGTCCCCTTTTAGCTCAAGAAACGGAGCCACAAATCCGAATTTCTCAATCGCGAATGACCGTGGGATCTTTTCAGAACATTCTATTCGAAATCGACCCTGGCTCTGCACGGATAAACACAGGCGGCGGATTTCGTCTGGAACTGCCGGTTTCTTACCTAGAAACAGAGCCTTACTTTTGGGACCGTCCACAGACCGATCTGCCAGAGGCCCGTGGTTATGTAGAAGTGCGCTCTTCTGGAGGAGCAACACTCCAGACAAAACTGTACGGACGTCGCGGAGGCATCATAGAAGCCTTCGTGGAGGAGGGGGCGCTCCAGCCCGGTGAGAGGTTGTCTATTCTGTATGCCGGCGTCGTCCAAAGTCTGGATTGGCCCCTCAAGTTGCGCGTCGAATGGCGGTCGGCAGCCAATGAACCCTGGCAGCGCGTCGGGCACGTTCCGGAAATAGTCTTCCTGCCCCAGGAGCCCGCCACCCTAACCGCGGTAGCACCGGCCGACCTTCAGAAAGACGTCCCTTTCGATTTGGCCGTGGTTCTGCTCGATAAATTCGGCAATCGCGCCAGTCGCTATCGCGGTACTATCACGTTGACAGCTACCGACTCTTTGACGCAACTGCCTGGCTCGTACACATTTACACAGCAGGATTCGGGTGTGCATATTTTTCGTGGTCTCGCTTACCACACTCCAGGTTTCCAACGCATCGACGTTTCAGATGGCACGCTCAAAACACAAAGCAACTACTCACTTGTCAGCACTTATCCCCTGCCCTTAAAACGATTTTTTGGCGACACCCACTTTCATACCGGCACGGGCGCCGACAACCTCAAGACCAACGGACCGGGCGGAGATCATCGTGGCAATTACACACGAGCAAACCTGGCTTACAAATACGTCCGCGATGTCATACGGCTTGATTTCGCGTCCTCCTCCGAACATGACATCCCGCAATTTGACGAAACGGTCTGGCAGAAGAGCCAAACGATCTCGAATGATTTTTACCAACCTGGCAAATTCACGACGTTCTTCGCGTACGAGTGGACGGCGCCCATCGGTCATCATGTGGTTTCTTACAAAGACACCGGCAACGCGATATTCAGCCGGCATCAGTACGACTCTCTCCTCCAACTCTGGCAAAAGCTCGATGAACAGGGCGCCCCGGCCGTAACGATTCCCCACGTGACCTGGCCCACTCCGGATCATGGAATCTGGAAAGCGGTCAACAATCGCTATCGAAAAATCGGCGAAATCTACTCTCTGTGGAACAATCGCTTTTTGTTGCAGCCCGCGGATGATCCGCAGCGTTTCGAGCTCGGCGGCGACTGGTCGTACCAGCATGCCTGGGCCAATGGTCACAAAATCGGCGTCATCGGCTCGTCGGACAATCACACCGGGCATCCGGGAGCTAACAATTATACGGCGTATACGCAGCACACGGGCGGTCTGGCAGTGGCATTGGCTCCTCAAAACAATCGCGAGAATATTTGGGCGGCTTACCAACAGCGCCGCACGTACGCCACCACCGGTATGCGTATCTATCTCGACTTTTCAAGTGACGGCCATCCAATGGGAGCGGAGTATTCCACGAACACCGCACCGCATTTTGCGGTAAACGTAGCCGGCACCAACACAATTGAGACAGTCGAAATCATTAAGTATGACGGGCAAAGCTACAACACCATTTACACGGATACCCCGGGATCGGAGATTTCCGTCTTCGAATTCACTGATGAAGCTTTCTCCGGGGACAGCTTCTATTACGTTCGGGTCAAGCAAGTAGATGAATACTGGCGGTCCCCCTGGTCCTACACAACCCGAGAGATGGCGTGGTCCAGCCCGATTTGGATCAACCTCGCT
>JAABYK010000503.1 GCA_011775825.1 Candidatus Zhuqueibacterota bacterium
AGTCGTCTTCAGCGCGAGGGAGACAATAATCCGTTGAATGTTTTCCCATTCCTCGACAATCAGCTTCTCGTTGATTTTGCGAATGGGCCGCAGCAGCCAGGCTTCATCATACTGGCTGGGGTGGGCAAATCCATAAAGACCTTTTTTGACCTTGTCGTAAATATCCCGATAGCGCGGCGCGAACTGGTAGCCGAAGAAGTTCAAAATGCCAAAGTTCACCTCATTGGTGCCGTGCGTGTCTGTCGAATGCACCGTTGGCTGAATATCTGTCAGGTTATTGTAGAGCAGGTCAAAAACGTAGTGGCTTTCATGCTCGTTGGCTCCAATCACTTTGGCGTTAATGGGAATATGGTTGGCAACCAGGGTGTAAGCGACAATGCCTTTCATCAGCCCAAAGTATTTGGGTGAATAACGAGCGTTGATAGTATGCAGCAAGGTTTCAAACTTTTGACCGTCGCTGCTAGAATGGATCGTATCGCCGATGTGATATTGCTGAAAGACCGGCAATTGAGCAATCGCATTGGCAACGGAATCGTTCGCTTTTTGCAGGGTCTCCAAACGAATGAAATTGTCGGATGTTGTCGCCAAAGCCTGGTATCTAATATCTGAGGTCTGACCCATCCGTCCCAATCCCAGATTTGTCCCCCAGGCCAGGACACAGGCAATCAGGGTGCGTTCGTCCTTGTTGCGTCCTTGTTACGTCCCCCGTAACGGTGCAGGATATGGGTAAACTCGTCCAAAAAATGGCAGCGCCGGTTGACGAACTGAAACACCGCTTGAATATCTACCTGTGACAGGGACTCGAAGAAGGGGTCGTTAATCTCCTCACTTACTCGTGAATAAGGCAGATGCCAACGACCTCCTTTTTTGACTTCAAAATGCTCGTTCCCGCCAGAGGCGATTCGCTCATTCACCTGCTTAAGCCGGGTCTCCACCAAATCTTTGATTTCAGCTAGATGCGCTTCGGCCGTTTGCGTCAGAATAGGTAAGCCGGCCTTGAGAATAAGCGCATCTTTCTCTCGCCATTGGTCATCACTCAATAGATCATCTTCAAAGCTGCGAAACCGAACGCTATTCCGACAAAAAACATCGCCCGATTCCAGGTTGTTGCGGAGCAAGCGATAAATGAGAAATTCATACCGGTCTACCAGGAGTTCCTTCTTGCCGTTGGTGTTAGCAGCATACAAATAGGGCCTGCTTTTCTCAGGGATGAATCGCCGGGGTAGTTTGTCCGGTTTGTATTGGGCAAGGGGTCTCTCTTTTTGGAGGGCTGTTTTCAAGAATTGGACGGCCGTCATGAGTGATTTGTTGGCGGCCGTGGCCTGAAAATCAATAGCCTTCAGGAGGGGACGCAACCGTCGCTTGAAACGATTTGCTGCCAGGTCAAGGTGTTCCCACTGGAGCAGC
>JAABYK010000599.1 GCA_011775825.1 Candidatus Zhuqueibacterota bacterium
TGTAAATCAGCAATTGCTTCTCGCACCAACAATATAATGTCGCACAATTTTTGTGAATCTGACATACGCGCATTTATTTTTGCCAGATCGAGCAGGCCATTAACAAGGTTCATCATCCGATCCGTAGAATGATTAATCCGGTTCAGATAGTTTTTTTGCTCTTCGTTCAACTCTCCGGCATCTTCAATAGCGGTAACGAATCCGGATATTGAGCTTAAGGGAGCCCGTAAATCGTGGGAGACGGTGGCAACAAAATTGGATTTGCTTTTGTCCAGATCTTTCAGGTAGGTGATGTCCTGGAGGATTAAAACCCGGCCGTAGGATGGAATTAGCGCCAGTGTTGAAAGCCAGATAGTGCCATCATCGAGAGATAGCTCTTTTCGTACTTTTTCATTCTCTGTAAGTGGTTGGGTTATGAAATCGGCCAATTCGGTTGGCTTGATAACCTCGGCTGCGACTTTGCCAATGTCATTGCTTGACAACCCTAATCTTGTTCTGGCTTGTTGATTTAAAAGCAGTACTTTTAGATTGGGATCAACGATAATGATCGGATTGCCATTATGCTCCAGGGTCGCTTCAAGCTGCTTTTGACGCGATTCGGCTTGCTGGAATAATAATGAGTTGCTAACAGCAATCGCAACGGCCGAAGCGATAGAGGTTGCTCTCTCAACATCCCGTTCATCAAACTCGCCGTCCAATTTATTGAGGAGCTGTAAGACGCCAATAACCTTTTCGCGAAAAATAAGGGGAACACACAGCAAAGAACGGGTCTTGAATCCTGTTTCCCGGTCTACCTGCCTGAAATGGAGGGGATGCTCATATACTTTGTTGGTAAAGATCACTTCCCCTGATTGGGCAACCTGGCCGACAAATCCCTGTCCCAGCGGTATCCGGAAACTGGCTAACGTTTCGGCCGGCGTTCCAACATTGGCTAACACCTTTAAGGTTTGCTCTGTCTCATCCAACAACCAGAGCGAAGAGGCTTCAATTTGCCAGCTGTTATGGACTTGTTCAATGGTCATATTGATAACCTTTTTCAAGTCCAGGGTAGCTGTGATCGTTCGAGTAATCTGGATGAGGGTTCGCAGTTCTTCATTGCCGGCGG
>JAABYK010000258.1:0-280 GCA_011775825.1 Candidatus Zhuqueibacterota bacterium
GAAGTTACCTTCCGCATCGATGCGTACGTCGCCAGCAAATGTGCCCAGGGTTGGGAAGACAAACCCTCTGCTTGCAGCGCCATAGACGTTTACAAGCTCATTAATTGCATAATTGGCACCAACAGCGATTCCAAAATCGTCAAAGGCAACATTTCGCCGTACGAATGAGCCGTCGCCAAACACAGCCTTTGTCAGAGCTAGCGACGAATCACCAGGTGTGCGAAGGTCGAAGTTTTTATTTCTCTCCACACGCACCGTCGCGGTCTGTCGTTCCCAGCGA
>JAABYK010000258.1:335-8618 GCA_011775825.1 Candidatus Zhuqueibacterota bacterium
ACAGCGACCGTATTGCTGCCAAACTCACGGTTGAAGAAGTTATTTGAGACTTCGGATATGCCATTTCGTGTTATCTCCGTCGTATCACCATCCACGCCAATAATTTTGAGATCTACCATGCGTGGCTCATTTGCCATCTCGAACAGACCTGTGGTTCGAATCTGCTTGTCGGTCACCTCGGTTCTTGAAAGGTAGGCTCCAAAAGAAAACACATGCCGGGAATTTTCAGTTTCGAGTCGTTTCTGCAGCGAGAATTGATTGGCCAACTCTTCAGTCGGTCGAAAGCGTGCCCATAATCCCTGTTGCATTACAGCATCCGCATTAAAGGCTTGTTGCGGACGATTTGTGAACGAATACACTGCTCGATCGTTTGGGTTTTCTTTGAATTGTTCAGCGAATGCGTCTCTAAAGGCAGCCACGAATGGAATAAAAATGTTGAACTCGTGCTCAAAATCCATCCAACGAGTCTTATTTTCGATAGACCACCCATCCCCCCACTCATTATAATATTCAAACATGACGGACCCACCCTTGGTCATCACGCCTCTATCCATGGTCGACTCGAAAGTGCCACCTGGGGTTGGAACCGTGAAATCCGCGGCTTCAGCAGAATTGTGGGTGCCGTCAGACTCAATGGCGGGTTCAAGGGTTTGGCTGTTGTGAGCAAAGGGAAGTAGAAATTGAACCCGATCATCCATGTATTTGAAATATAGCCGTAAGTGTCCAGTATCCAAGAGTCTGGTGACATTTCCCTTGATCTGAAGCCCCTGCGTGGGCAGACCGCTTATGCGGGGTCCTTCGTCAAAACGATAAAATCCGCCAATATTAAAGCGATAGTCGTCACCAAGCGGCCCATTTGTATTGAAGTCAGCCCGATAATAATTCCTCTCCGCCCCAGTAAATCGAAGGTTTGTGCGCATGACGTTACCGCCGGTCTTGCTGATGTAATTAATGATTCCTCCTGGAGCGTTGATGCCGAAAAGTGTGGAAGCCCCACCTTTCGCCACTTCAAGGGTTCGAACGTTCAGATCGTGACGGAAAAAAACATCTTCTGCCGAGATAAATCCTCCGGGCACCGTTCGGACGGGTATGCCGTCTTCCTGTAACGTCTGATATCTAAATTGTCCTGGAGCGGGTAATCCTCGCACAAACGAGTTGACTGCTACCTCGCCACCACCTTCTTCGGCATAGATACCGGGTATGGTACGCAAAACTTCTGCAACACTCTGCGGCTTGAACTGCTCAATTCGCTTTGCAGGAACCACTGCCATTGAAGTCGTAGCCTCTTTTTGAACTCTGCCGGTACGGGTTGCCGTTGTCACAACCTCTTCCATACTCAGAATGTCAAGAGCCAAAGTAAAGTCCTGCGTAACAGTTTCATCCTCACTAACAGTGACTTTAGCGGTCTCCGATTTGTAACCGATAACCCGAGTGCGTAGCGTATAGGTGCCCGAAGGAACGTTCGTAATCTCATAGGCACCCTTGTTGTCTGCCGCATCTCCAATCGTGGTACCTTCAAGGAATACCTGCGCCAACGGAATTCCTTCGCCTGTTTCGTCCGTCACCGCTCCCTTGATCGTTCCACCGGGTGGCTTCGCAGGAGTAGGTGGAGCTGGTTCAAAAGGCTGAAGAACAACAGTTCGGGCTCCAACTTTTTTATATGTAATCGGAGACTCGCCAAGAACGGTTTCCAGTGCCTTTTGAAATTTTTGCGAAGCAGAGACCAATAACGGTGCGGTGCGGCCGCGTACGACCGAATCGTCGTAAACGATATGAACGTTATAAGCTTCCTCTAATTTGGAAAGTGCCTCCCCCAATGTCACGAGTTGGTTTGGTTGGTTCAATAATTTCACATCGACACCCTTAGAAGCCAGTTGCTGGGCATGTCCAGCAAAGGCCCATACACCAACCACCCCAACGACGAATACCGTAATGAGTTTTCTCATAAAACCTCCTTCCGGTTACACATTGGTTATGTGTGAGTTATTTATTCCGGGGTTGAGGGTTTTCCAAATGTGATGACCTGTCTATCACGCTGTACTGATACCATTAGAGCGTTTGCTAAAGCGTCGGTAACAACAACCAAGTTTTCATTTTCTATTGAGCCTGATAACGTTTTTTTGACAAGTCGTTTATCCGATACTTTTACAACTACCCCATAGGTTTCCTCCAAACGTTGGACGATATCCTCGAATGGGGTTTCATCCAAAATCATTTGGTTTTTCCACCACGTGACGTACGGCTGAATGTTAATCTTTCGGGGCGATAGAACCCGAGTCCCTTTGCCGAATCGCAGCATCTGGCCGGAAGTTAGGCTGGCTGTGGCAAACGTATCAGGGTTTACTGTTTTCGTGTCCTCGGATGAAACTTCTACCCCTCCTTCCTCAACGACAACACGGGTGCCCTGTCCACGTTCGTAAACCGCGAATCGCGTTCCCGTTACTTTAATGGTACCGTCGACTGTGTGGACAAAAAATTTCTCAAACTGCACACCAGAACTCGGGGTCACCGCAAAATAAGCTTCTCCTTGTAGGTCAAATCTATGAGATGTCGATCGCGACCAAACGGCCGGATACTTGAGTTTAGAATTGGCATTTAAGATGATTTCCGTACCTTCGGGAAGCTTGATCTTAACTCGCTGACCATATTCGGTAGAAACGAGTTGATAATCTGTCTCTTCGCCGAGTTCGTCTCGATCTTGGAAAGGAACATAACGAGCAATCAGAGCAATCAATACCACCGTCGCAAAAGCAACCGCTACAAATCTGATCCATGCGTCTTTCCTTTGTCGCCGCGCGCGAAGCAAGGGTCCACCAGAAAAAGCTGGGGCACGCCCAGAGGTTGTTTGGCCTACTTTTAAACGCTTACTTAGTTTGCTCCATTCCTCGTCGACATCCGACACTGAATCGATCCGAAATTGTACAGATCGCCAAAACTTCAAGGCTGTCTGATACAGTTGGCGGTTTTCTTCAGACTCGTTGAGCCAGTTCTCCCATTTTTGTGCTTCTTGCGCCGATGCATTTCCGGAAAGCCATCTTTGAAAGGGCTCGTTTTCAAGTAATGAATTGAGATCGTGCATTGTTGTTATGAAATGTAATATTTAATTTTATGGATTTCTGAAAAACTTTAGATGGATACTTTCATTCTTAAAGAGGGGAAGGACCGTCAAATGTAATGCTCACATTCAAAACTTTTTTTGCCCAAAATTAATAACCACAAAGACACAAAGTTTCACAAGAAATTAAACAACAACAGGTTATGACAAAAAACTCACCAAATCAAAAACATCGGTAAAAACTCAGTTTGAATTAAATTTACCTGATAATTACAATAATCTTAGTGTCTTAGTACCTTTGTGGCAAAAATATATGAATAATCCAGGGTTCGATAAAACAACGTGGGAAAAGTAAAAAGCAAGATATTACACCGCCTTCTCCCCAAGGATATGCCTGAGGCGCCGGAAGGCATCCGAAACATAGTTGCGCGCAACTTGTCCTTCGACATTCATAATTGCTGCGATTTCTTTGTAGGCGAGGCCGTTGTAGGTTTTGAGAAAAAGCGCCTCTCGCATTCTTGCAGGAATTTCTTCGAATGCTTTTTTCAGTTCTAAGCGCTTAGAATTCTCTAACTCTTGAAATATTATCATGTCCTCTATCGGAAAGACGTTTTCAAGTTGTTCGATAGTGAACTCTTCATTGGCCTTCCTCTGCTTTCTTTCCTTTGCAAGGGCATTGAGCAAAAGTCGCCTCAAAGAAACCAGCAAATACGCACGGATTGATTCGGTGACGGTGAGCTTCCGTCTTTTTTCCCAAATGTAGGCAAAGACTTCCTGTATACTGTCCTTGACCAGTTCTTCTTGCTGAGAGAGCTTGAGTCCGTAATTGAAGAGAAAAGGGTATTGAATGCGATAGAGAGTTTCGAAGGCTTGCTCATCACCTTTTAGGATTTCTTTCCAAAGGCGATGCTCCTCACCAAGAATTTGAGTGCTTTTCAGTTTATCGTGGTTTTGCACTAAAGTTCAAATTAAATGGTGGCGTTTGGTTTAGAATCTAAGAGCTAACTTAGCGTATTTCTTATCAAATGCAAACTATTTTTTCATAGTAGTTTGTAAGTACTTGCAAAATTGAATTCTATTTTTAAATTCTTAACCTAATAAAAGTACTGAATGGAGGGACCCGGAGAGCTTATGAGGATTTCGGCGTCATCAAACCATTAATATCCGACAACCAATTGCGGACATGATTCTCAAAACTCTAGCCTTATTCGTTGCCCTTCGTCATTAGAAACAAGAAAGGATGGAATTACAATAAACCTCGTGAGAATCCTCAACCCGAAATTCTACCTCGATGAATTTTTCCAAACACTCAAGAAAGCCAACGAACGCGCGTTACTTCTTGATTATGATGGGACACTGGCTCCGTTTAGGGAGAAACGAAACGAAGCGACTCCCTATCCTGGCATTCGAGAAATCTTAACCAAGATTCTGCAAGCCAATCATAGTCGTGTGGCGGTGATTAGCGGACGATATAGCCAAGATCTCATACCCCTTATTGGGCTTCGTCCGCTTCCTGAAATTTGGGGATCACACGGCATGGAACGCCTGAAGAGCAACGGCGATTACGAACTCGCCCAGTTGGATGAGACGGTATCAAATAAGCTCAAAGAAATTAAGCAATGGGTGGAGTACGTCGCCCTCGAGAAACACTCCGAGGAAAAACCGGGAGCTTTCGCAATACATTGGCGCGAGTTCACAAACGAACGAAAAAAAGAAATCAGAGAGTTGATCAAGGAGAGGTGGGCTTCCGCGGCTGGCAAGGCCGGTCTGGCAATCAAAGAGTTTGACGGCGGCATCGAGTTTCGCGCGGTGGAAAGGAATAAAGGTGATGCCGTGAACACGATCCTCGCAGAAATGGGCGACGACTGTGTGGCCGCCTACCTCGGCGACGACCTCACGGATGAAGATGCGTTTCAGGCGATCAAAGGACGCGGTATTGGCATTCTCGTTCGGCAAGAATTCCGCAAAACCTGTGCCGATATGTGGCTCAAACCGCCGGAAGAGCTGCTTGAATTTCTATCGAATTGGCATAATGTTACTGGAGGAGGGAAATGACATTCTTAGATCAAGTTTTCTTTGACAACTCGGTTAAAACTTGGATCATCGCGTTTGTTATCGGGGGTGCCATTTATGTATTTTTGAAGATCTTTAAAAGCATCGTCGCGAAGCGATTACACGCACTCACGAAGAGAACGCGTACTGAAATAGACGATTTGGTGGTCGATCTCCTTAATCGAGTAAGCTCCTTCTTTTTGATCTCAATCGCAATATTTGGCGGTTCGCAAGCACTCGTTTTGCCAACCAAAGTCACTGGCATCATCCGCACGCTTGTCATCATTGGCTTTCTGTTTCAGGCAGCCATTTGGGGGAACGGCCTCATTGTGTACTGGATCGAGCGCTTCCGCAAAGAAAAAATGGAAGAAGACCCGGCCACGGCGACCACAATTACCGCGCTTGGCTTCGTGGGGAAACTGCTACTGTGGGTCATAATTTTGCTCCTGGCTTTGGATAATCTCGGCATCGATGTCACCGGGCTGATCGCGGGACTTGGCATCGGAGGAATTGCTATCGCTCTCGCGGTGCAAAATATTCTGGGCGATCTGTTTGCCTCTCTTTCCATCGTTTTGGACAAACCATTTGTCATCGGGGACTTCATCATTGTTGACAGTTACCTTGGGGTGGTGAAGCATATCGGTCTAAAAACGACGCGGGTCCAAAGTCTCTCCGGTGAACAGTTGATTTTTTCCAACAGCGATCTTTTGAACAGTCGGATTCGTAATTTCAAACGGATGTATGAACGGCGCGTGGTCTTTTCTTTGGGCGTCATATACCAAACGCCACACGAAAAACTTGAACGGATCCCCGGAATGATCCGCAAAATAATCGAAGAGCAAGAACAAGCACGTTTCGATCGTGCGCATTTCAAGGAATATGGAGCCTCGTCCCTGGTTTACGAGATTGTCTATTATGTTCTGACTCCGGATTACAACATGTATATGGATATCCAGCAATCTATCAACTTGACCATCTTTAAGCGTTTTGAGGAAGAGGGCATCGAATTCGCATATCCGACCCAGACGCTTTTCTTGCAAAAAGAATCCAACAACGAAACGGAACTCACCGAGAGCAATTAAGAAAACATTATGAATGAACGAACGAAGAAGAATCGACTAATCATTGTTTCAAATCGTCTGCCAATTGTGCTCAGCCAGGCTGACGATGGAACGTGGCAGCTACGACGGGGGTCAGGTGGGTTGGTCACAGCGTTGGCACCGGTCTTGAAGGATCGCGGAGGTCTTTGGATCGGTTGGTCCGGTTCTGATCAGGCAGACAGGAACGTCGTGCAAAAACTGCTTCGAACCGAAACCAAAAACTTCGGCTATGCCCTCAAACCGGTCAATCTTACCACCGAGGAAAAGGAAAAATATTATGAGGGGTTTGCAAACGAGGTTCTTTGGCCCCTCTTTCACGACTTGCCGGCACATTGTAATTTTGACCCCGAATACTGGCGATTCTATCAAAATGTCAACCGAAAATTTGCAAATGTTATCAAGCAAAGCGCTCGGGACAGTGATTTTGTTTGGGTGCATGACTATCACTTGATGGTGGTTGCCAAAGAACTTCGCGCCATCGACGTGAAGTCTGCCCTGGCATATTATCTGCACATTCCGTTCCCACCATTGGACATTTTCTTGAGGCTGCCCTGGCGTTTTCAGATTTTGCATGCCCTGCTCGAATACGACGTCATCGGGTTTCAAACCCTTCGCGACCGACGAAATTTCATTCAATGTGCAAGAACGTTGATCAAAGGAATACGGGTCTCAGGTCGGGGACAGGTGGTCTCGATGAAGTACGGAGATCGCTACCTGAGAATTGGCGCCTTTCCGATCAGCATCGATTATCGAGATTTTGCCAAATTAGCCGGCAGCAAAGAAGTTTCCGAACGAGCCTGGTACATTCATGAAGATTTTCCGGAACAACAAATCATTCTTGGGATCGATCGTCTTGACTACACGAAAGGTATCCTGGACAAATTAAAGGGGTATCGAAACGCGCTTAGGCGCTATCCTGAGCTGCAAGAAAACACCACGTTGGTTCAATTTGTCGTACCAAGCAGACGAAGCATTCCTAAATACGCTTCCTTAAAAACAGAAATTGAACGTTTGGTCGGTGAAATTAATGGTGAATACACCCGCTCAGGTTGGATTCCGATTCAATATTTCTTCCGAAGTATGGAACGACCGGAACTCATCGCTTACTATCGCACGGCAGAGAATGCACTCATAACGCCTATTAAAGATGGCATGAACCTGGTGGCCAAGGAATACTGCGCATCGAACATTGATGTGCGGGGATTGCTGATTTTGAGTGAATTCGCAGGGGCCATAGCGCAATTTCAAAAATACGCACTGCTCGTGAATCCTCATGATGTTGAAGGGATTGCTGATGTCATCTATCAAGCCTTCAAAATGACGGCCGAAGAGCGAAAAGATAGAATGCGGCGGTTGCGGCGAATCGTTCGCAGATATGACATTTTCTGGTGGGTCGATTCTTTTCTGAAAGCCGCTTTTGCCAAAGATTTAAGCGATTTCCCACTCATGGAAGATTACGTTCCTGAAGAATTTTCTGAAAGCGGAGCCGGTTGATTTGGGTTTTGTTATCTAAAGTAGAACTTCAATCCCTCCCCAAGTCTAATCGGGCTTATCGCGGTAAGCTGGTTAGATAGATACAACTTGAGGCGGAATTGAACCCTGATCCGCGAATTGCGGCTTTGAGAAGCGAGTGCCAAGTTGCGATTCTCTTACGGCTCATGAAATGAATCGCAACCTCAGCAGCAGCGAATGTTGTCTTTGTAATTTAGGAAGTAACAGGTTATAAGCTCAGCGATCTGAATCGTTCCTGGAAAAGAACTTGCGCCACCACAACGCGATGCTTGCCACTCCCAACCCCAGGTAGATCCATGAGTATGCGACGGTGCTGCTCGGGTTCGGTAAAACGAGCTTTCCGAAACCGACCAGGAGTAGATAGACAGACAGGCTGGTGGTTACTGTGAGGTAGGCTCCATCCTTGAAGGCCTTGATGGGCTGATTTGGATCCATACCGAGCTTACCAGCCGTTTTCCTCCAGAAGCCCGGCGGCTGCACACGTTCGTAAAACTCCAACAGCACATTTTCGGACGTCGGCCTGGTCAGTAACGTAACCACAACAACAATTGTCGTTGAGATGGA
>JAABYK010000258.1:8709-18564 GCA_011775825.1 Candidatus Zhuqueibacterota bacterium
GTCTTTATGGATTTCAGATTCGCCATGATGATCAAGGCGATGGTCAGGATCAGGACGTTTGAAAGACGTGCAATCACAACTTGTTCCTTAGACGACGGTTCTCGCTTGAGCCAGGCGCGATTAAAAATTCGTAAATACAAATCATTGCTCCAATAACTGGCACCCCAGGTCAGATGTGTGTCAATGGTCGAAGCCAATGCGGCCAACATACCGGTCAACATGATGCCTTTAATTCCAATCGGCAGCATATCTCTTATTCCGGTTGCAAACAAAATTTCCCTACCAGCCACAAATTCTTCCCCACTCGCAGTAGCCGGATCGAACGGATAAACGACCAACAATCCTACACCGATAATGAGCCAGAAGAGACTACGCAGGAATATCTGCAGCCAGGTAAAAGTAAAGGCAGCCACTTTCGCATCTTTTGTGCTCTGGCAAGCCATCATGCGTTGAGCAAAATAACCCGTGCCATCGCTGTTGCGTTCAAAAAACCACTGAAGGCTTATGATAATAAGGAATGGCATGAAGGCTTCAACCGTATTGGGGCTAAACGAAAGAATCTGGCTTGTCTCGACTGTTCCATAAAGCTCCACAAGACTTTCGACAATACGTCCGACGCCGCCGGACTTCACAACGACCACAATGGCGTAAATAATCGTTCCTACCATTGCGAGGCTGAACTGCACGGTATCGGTGGCAATAACTGAGCGCAAGCCACCCGTGGTGGAGTAAAGAGCCGTGAACGCAATGATAACCAGAATGCTGAACACATTGTTTGTGGTGGCCACATAGGTTGCCAATTCAGTCGCTCCCGAAGCCAACGGAATTCCGACTGCTTCCACAAGTTTGTACATCCAGCGATAGAATCCCATGGGTAACCATTCATGCCAGGGAAGAAAGATTTCACTAATTCGTGTGGCCGCCACCAAAACCATGGCCATGATGGTACAATTCATGACTGTCCCGTAGTAGATGGCTTTTAACCCACGCAACGCGAGCACCCCTTTGCCGCTGTAGCGGATTTCAGTCAATTCGGCATCGGTGATCACGCGTGCTCGCCGCCATGCTCGTCCCAACAAAAAGCCTATCATCAGAAAGCCGAGTCCGTAAATCCACAATCGCCATAACATGAAGATGCCACCGGTCGCAATCAATCCTGTAACCAAAAGGGGAGTATCGGCAGCGAATTGGGTGGCCGCCAGACTGAACCCGGCCCGCCAACCCTTGATTGATCGACCTGCCAGAAAGTATTCCTCCAAATTTTCCGACGCCTTGGCTTGATTCCTGAAACCGTTACTTATGCTGTAGACAATAAAGGCTAAAACGATAAGTAAGTCTATCATAGGGGACTCTCTTGTTTATTCAGTTGACAGCCATCATAAAATACAAAGATTTGAGTTGATACTAAACAGATTCCTGTGGCAATAGGTCCAAACAAAAAGCGCACCGACACTGAATATTATATTCAACGAAAACGGTGCGCCTCTTCTTATAGTTAGGTAGATACTGGTACGTTAGAATATTGATCGCATTCATCTCGGGCAGCAAATTGCTGGAACGGGTATTTGTTCATTCCAGAAATAACAAGAAAAAGAATTTTTGAATTTGAATAGGAGAGTCAATCTTCAATGAAGTGAATCTACAGTTCTGGCTAATAAAAGTTGAGGGCGAATGTAAATCCGCCCTCAACAGATTCTTTAGATTCTTTCGGAGACTCCTATTAAGAATCTACCGGTGAACACAATCATTTTCGGAGCATTTAGAAGTCGTAGCTGACCGAAAATTGTGCAGACCGGCCAAAGATGGGACGCCCATTGGCGGACAGCGGATCACGGGGATCCCCTTCTGTCAGACCATCAGAATCGTTTAAGTTATCCCCATGAATTCTAAACGACAGACCACCTGGCGCAACGACCAGAAGTCCCAGGTCGATTTTGGTGTAGCTATCCAACTGGAACACGTTACTTCTCGAATCCCATCGATCTCCGACGCTCCGTAACGAACCAAAGACGGTTGCATTAAACTTACCGACGGGAAATCTGTAACTCGGCGTAATTCTGATCTGCCAGTCGGGTTGACGCCAGATGGAATTCCCGATAACCTCTTCATCTGGTACAATCTCGTCATCCATCACCTTGTTGGCGTCTTTGATCTCACCGTCTTGCAGTGTTGCAACGGCTTTTATTCTNNAGCCGGCTCTCTGACCGAGCCAACGTCGCTATCGAACACATCAACCCTGTTAATGAAACCGGTCGCGAAGAGACTGAAGCGATCTGAGTCATATTTGACTCCCACTTCGCCCTGTTTGAAGTCATTTGCGTCGAGGTCTCCATCATCCTCAAGAGCGAAGTTATCTTCACGGATATTGTCAAAGTGAGGGAACAAAAAGCTATCCGAGAAGCGTCCGAATACGCCAAGTTTCTCGGTGAAGTCGTAGTTGACTGCAACCGTTGCCGCAAAATCTTGTCCCTCAAATGATGCTGCCTTATCGGTGGTACCGGTGGGAAAGCCCGGTCCCGTATCCAGAGTGTACTCCAGATCAAACCATTCGAAGCGCAGTCCCGCGTCGATTCGCAAAACTGGAGTGACCTGCCATGAATCCGCCCCATAGATGGCAATCGTCCGAGAATCTCCAACCGATTGCAGTCCGAAATTGAAGTTGCCACCGCCTAAGGCGCTAATCTGCTCCGCAGTTACTTCCTCTTGCAATCTATCACCGTTTTCGACATTATGCACGGGTATCTCATTACCCAGGGTCCAGAAATCTCCGGATGTCCACTTGGCCTGATATGTACCCACTGTGATATCGTGATCCTGGTAGACTTTGTTCAAACTGAGATCGTTGGTAATCGATTCAAGATCTTTCAATACGACCCAATGGCCATAGTTCTGAATAAAATCCGAATCGTCGACCGTGGTACCACCACGGGTTTGCAGGCTCGAAAGACCGAGATCATCACCAAATTCATCCAGGAATGTCGACACTCGAACCGGACTGCCGTTGGGAACGAACCCGAAGGTGTTGGCCTCACCATTCGTGTAGGAGAGGTTATCACGCACGGCCCACCCGTCTCCCAAATCGAACGATGCATTTATCCCACTGACGGAGCCTGTCCAGCCGCGACCTCTTGAGAAATCAAAGATCTTGGTGTCCCCCTCGTCATTGAGTTGAAGTTCGCGGAAGCGGGTAGAATTTCCGAGTTGCGCGAAGGTCCCCAGATCGTTGCCTGTATTAAGAGCCATCGGCAGCACCCACTGACCGTTATCATCGGTGACTCGCGTAAATGCATTCAGAACACCATTGTCAAAGGTCTTGGTCAGTTGGACGGTAAGCTGTTGTCCATTCTCGGCATTAAAATCCGTGCTCCGAACACCGGGAGAAGTACGTACATAACCACCAACCATATAATACAAATCTTCTAGCAAATTGCCGCTGAGAACTGCATCGACTCTCTGAAGATTATAGTCGGAGGTCGAATACTTCACACGTCCTTGCGTTATATCGCTTCCTCTTTTGAGATTAAAATTCACGGTCATACCCGGTTCAGCGTTTGAGAATACGGAACTGGGTCCTCCGCGCTGTGATTCTACTGCATCGACTGTTTCGTCAATCCGGAAGATAGAACTTTGCTCGAAGAAAGAAAGTGTCTCTGTACCGTAAAGCGGTGCGCCATTGATAGACATGGTTACGAATGGCGCATCACCGGAGGATGGCATACCCCGCACGAAGATGTTTGCGCCCGCGACGCCACCCGAGCTTTCGGACCAAACTCCAGGAACCAATTTCAGCAGATCGGCCGTGCTGCTTGGAGATGATCGCTGGATATCAGCCACATCAATTGTAGTGATAGCAAAACTGGCTTCACGCTTGGTCCTTCCTGCACCGCCAGGCGTACCGGTAACCACAATTTCTTCCATGGCCAGTACGTCCACTGCAAGCTCAAAATCTTGCGTCACCGTCTCATCCGCAGACAGCGTGACTTCCGCAGTCTTCGTTCGGTAGCCAATCACCCGTGCCTTCAAAGTGTACGTTCCCGGGGGAACATTTTCAATCACATACTCACCATTCTGATTGGCGGCATCCCCCATAGTTGTCCCTTCCATGAAAACTTGAGCCAATGGAATTCCTTCTCCAGTTTCGTCCACAACTTTTCCTTTGAGTGTGCCTCCTGCTGCCATTGCTGTGCCTGAAATCAACAACCCCACGACTAGAGAGGAAAGAACGTAACGCACGACTCGCATATACACCTCCGTTGGTTTATTTAAAATGAAAATGGATTAAGATTGAATTGAGCAGAGCCAGACTTGAAACCTTGTTAATAATCGTAATATTATTAACAAATTATAAAAATAATGTAACAATTTTTATTTTCGAAGTCAAGAGAATTTTGTTTCGTAATCTTCACATTTTAATTCTTACCGTTCTTAACTATTTGGCTGTATATTCCGATTAAAGTTTAAAAAGACTCCATCAAATCATCATTTCAATAATTCAAGGAGGAATTATGAAATCGCACACCGTATTTATTTTGTCGCTATGGACGGCATCGAGCCTGTTTGCCCTGCCCTCATCCAATAATTCAACCCTAGATCGGCCCATTGTGTCAAAAGGAGACGGACCTAATTTTTATGTTGATTACTCGAACTTCCGCGGGCTAGATAAAGAGACCTTCGTTGAATTTTATGTTCAGGTTTCTTATGACGAACTGCAATTCTTCAAACATCTTGACAGATTTCGGGCAGGATACGACCTTACACTCGATGTCCTGGACACGAACGGTCAAGTCCTTGAAAAACATCAGAATCGTGACGTCTTTGAAGTTGGAACCTACCTGGAAACTCAGTCCGTTCAGAAAGCGCGTGTTTCATTGGTCGGCTATACCTTGCCTCCGGGACGATACACATTACGAGCGCAACTGACAGACATCGAAACAAGGCATTCCACTAATATTGAAGAAACGTTTCGGGCTGAAGATTTTTCTTCTCCGAATTTAATGATGAGTGACATCCAATTCAGTCATAATATCACACCGGCAGAGGACGGGCAGCCTTACGTGAAAAACCAACGCTATATTGAACCGAACGCTGTACGAAATTTTGCCCATGGTATGACAGAATATTTCTATGTGTACTTTGAGGTATACAATCTGAAAACAAAATATCACGAGAAAAACGAAGGCACTTATCAGGTTCAATTTATATTCGGGGACAGCGAGGGCCAGAGAATTGCACAGCTTAAGCGGCCGACGGAAAAGCCGGGCGCAACTTCCGCACACAGTCTAAGATTCCGTCTCGATCATTTCGAAGCAGGTGATTATACCTTAACGGTAAGAATTACAGACAAGGCAACTGGTTTTACGTCTGAAAACTCCAACAGCTTTTCTGTGTTAGATCTCCCATTTTCGGTAAGCGAGGCTGATTTCCGTACTCCTAACCATTAAAATTCTGGACTTGAAAATCTGTCATTCCCCGAGTTTGATTTACATGATTGTTTGAAAAATCGGACACGGGGAATGAACATTTCGAAAAAGAAACGGTCTTTTCCAAAAACCAATCACATCCTCTGTTTATTCCCTGTCCATTTGCCTGCGGGTTGAAATTCTCTTGAAATGCTCAACGTTATAGTGTACATTGGCGTGCATAAAAACATCAAAGCACAACATTTGCTTGACATTCTTAGCTCATTTTTGTAGACTGCAAACTAATTTTGAGATATAGGTTGAAGATTTTGAGGTGTTTAGAATACTATGAAATCGTACAAAAACAAGACACCAGACGTTAATTTGAATTTGAACGTGCGAGGGCTTTCCCAATCTGCGACGTTGGAGATCAACGAGATTAGTGCGGACCTTTTGCAACAGGGACGAGAAGTATTCAAATTAGGCCTGGGCCAATCTCCGTTTCCCGTTCCGGAAATTGTTGTTGAGGAACTCAAGGCCAATGCACATCAAAAGGACTATTTGCCAGTCAAAGGCTTGCCAGCATTGAGAGAAGCTGTGGCAGAGTATCATTGCCGTAAGCATGGGATTTGTTACAAAGCCGAGGACGTCCTAATTGGCCCTGGCTCCAAAGAACTGATGTTTTTGCTTCAATTGGTATATTATGGCGATCTCGTCATTCCGACGCCGAGTTGGGTCTCTTACGCCCCTCAAGCTCACATTATTGGCCATCATATCCACTGGTTGCCCACCCATTTAGGGCACGATTGGCGACTCACTCCGGAGGAGATTGAGAACCTCTGCCAAAGTGATCCTGACCGGCCGCGAATTATTATTTTGAATTATCCCAATAATCCAAGCGGGACCACGTATCGCCTCGAGGAATTAAAGGCGTTGGCCCAAATCGCCCGAAAGTACCGCGTCGTTTTGCTTTCAGATGAAATCTACGGTGAACTGCACCACTCCGGACAGCATACCTCAATCGCACGTTTTTATCCGGACGGGACCATTATCAGCGGCGGCTTAAGCAAGTGGTGTGGCGCCGGAGGTTGGCGTTTGGGGACTTTTGTGTTTCCGCAATCTTTGCATTGGCTTCGTGACGCCATGGCCGTGGTTGCCAGCGAGACCTACACCGCCACTTCTGCACCGATTCAATATGCTGGCGTTCGCGCCTTTCAAGGTGGTCCGGAAATCGAAGAATATTTGTCCAATTCACGCAGAGTTTTGAAGGCTCTCGGCCGTCACTTAGCGCAACAGCTAAGAGATGCCGGTGTGATCGTTCCCGAGCCCAAAGGTGCATTCTATCTCTTTCCGGATTTCAGTCCTTTTAAAGAAAAATTGCAAGCAAGAGGCATCACCACCAACCAGGAGTTATACAGACGCCTGTTAGGAGACACCGGAGTAGCCATTCTGCCAGGCACTGCGTTTGGACGCGATCCTGAAGAGTTAACCGCCCGGCTCGCCTACGTGGATTTCAACGGTGCTCAAGCTCTCGCTGCTGCAAAAGAAATCTCACCAAACAAAGCAAGAAATGGTGAACTTTTGCGGACGTGTTGCAGCAATCTATTGACTGCCATCGACAGACTGAGTGAATGGCTTCATGAAACGAAATAATTGAGGAGCGAGAACATATGTCAGAAAGGCTCTGGCTGCCCTCCGCAGAGAGAATAAAACATACCGAAATGACCGCCTTCACCAACTGGCTTAGCCAAAAAACGGGGAGAACGTTTCGCGACTACTCGTCTTTGCATAAGTGGAGCGTTGAAAATCTTGAGCAATTTTGGGGCTCCTTTCTCGAATATACCGGAATCATTCAAAGCGAGCCACATTATCAAATCCTGGATACACATGAAATGCCGGGCAGTAAATGGTTTTCCGGGATGAAGCTAAATTTTTCCGAAAACATCTTAAATCGAAATTTTGATGGACATGCCATCATTTATCAAATTGAACACTCACAAGAAGCTGAGGATGTTAGCGACTCACATTTCGGTGAAGTTAGTTTTGAAGAGTTGAGATCGGCAGTGGCGAGATGTGCTCGTGGACTCCGAGAAGCGGGTGTCCAGTCCGGAGATCGAGTTGGGGGCTACATGGCCAACGTTCCGGCCGCCGTGATTGCGTGTCTGGCATGCGCAAGTCTGGGTGCAACCTGGAGCAGCGCTTCTCCGGATTTCGGATTGAATGCACTGTGTGACCGCTTCAAACAAGTTGAGCCAAAACTGATCTTCGCCAGTACTCACTACAAATACGGCGGCAAAATCTTTCGCACGGATGAAGTCATCAAGCAGGTGCATGACCGAATTCCTTCTGTGAAAGAAATTGTGTCTGTCCCCTACCCGATCGGTGTAGCAAACATTCTGGGCGACATCGTCTGGGATGATTTTCTCGGCCCCGCTGACAATCCAGCATTGACGTTTACGCAGTTACCATTTGACCACCCTCTCTACATTCTTTTTTCGTCCGGGACCACAGGCAAGCCTAAATGCATGGTTCACGCAGCCGGCGGAACCTTGCTTCAACACCGGAAAGAGCTGGCATTCCACTGCGATATCGGGCCCGAGGATTTCTTGCTCTTCTTCACGACCTGTGGCTGGATGATGTGGAATTGGCAGCTTTCGGCGCTGTCGCTTGGGGCAACGATCGGGCTTTACGATGGCAACCCGGGGTACCCGAATCTATCCGCAATTTGGAACACCGTGGACAAGATCGGCATCACACACTTCGGAACCAGCGGTCGTTTCATCGAAAGCTGTATGAAAAGTCAACCTCCAATTACAGCAGGTGAGCTAGGCNNACGATTCAGAAGGTAATAGCGTCTCCAACGAACCCGGCGAACTGGTGTGCCGCAAACCCCTCCCTTGCATGCCGATTGAATTCCTGAACGATCCCGATGGCCAACGATACCGTGACGCCTATTTTGATGTCTATCCGGGTGTTTGGCGACATGGCGATTATGTGGAGTTCACCGAAACTGGCGGTGTAATCATCTACGGTCGCAGCGACGCAACACTCAATCCGGGTGGCGTTCGCATAGGCAGTGCGGAAATTTATGCCGCTTTGGAAACAATCCGGGATATTTCCGGTTCGGTGGCGGTGGGTTGGACTCCCCCGGGTCAATCGGATGAAATCGTCGTGCTTTTTGTAGTACTCCGAACGGGGAAAGAATTAGACGAAAACTTTGAGAAAAAGATAAAACAAGCAATTAGAGAAACGTGCTCCCCCCGACACGTTCCGCATCACATTTTTCAAATTTCCGCAGTGCCTGTAACCAGAAGCGGTAAGACCGTCGAACTGAGCGTCAAGGCCGTTTTAGCCGGAAAAGCCGTCTCAAACCGCAATGCATTGGCAAATCCCCACGTGTTGGATGAAGTGGAAGAGGTTCGAAAAAGGCTGGTGACATTGTATTCGTAGCCGGTGTATGTATTCCCCTAAAAGAATTAAAAGGATCATTTTTAGAGGTTAGAAACATGACCACAATAAGTTCCGACATGGTTAAATTAAAGATATGTTCTATGCCAATCTGATTTACGAAATCCATCCACAAAACCAAAGAAAAGATCAGATTCTTCACACAAAAATATAACTCATCCTTTAATGAATTTGAGAAACAAATAAAAAGCTCTAACGAAGAGGATTTCGAATGCTGGGATGATATATGGAATGGAAGGCATACGAATGTCAAAGACTTCCATTTACTCGACTATAGAGTTTTCGAGGATGGCTTCTACTTAAAAATCAGAACACGACTGACAAACGATACAGAGCTTCACATCAGAGAATATTCCGATAAGAATGAGAGACATTATTTCATATCATTGGCAACAACCAAACGGAAAACTGATTATGAGGTGGGACAACGCTTATCATCATCAGCATATCACGACATATCCGCATCACTTACATCGCGGTTCTAAAATTCTGCCGAGTTACCACATTTCATGTACGGAGATCCTAAAAGAAATTGAGTACCACCTCAAGAATAAGAAGTAGTTATGCATTATCGCAACTACTTTCTATTCTTTGGGCTGTTCACTATTCTATTCAAAGATGAACTTCTTCTCGCCAAAAGCAGGCTTGAGATCATCCAGCCACAATGCCTTCGGATTGTATTCGGCAAAAAAAGGTCTCATGACTAGACGAGGCTCCCGCGCCTGCAACATGTTCAATACCATTACTTTCTCACCTTTGAGCTTTTCAATGCCAAGAATCTGGATCTTGCCCGGGTCGGTGGACATGCTCGGTCCGCGTACAGTTCGACCTAAACCACTCATTTGTTCATAAGCATCCTTAAAGATTTGCCAGGCCTTTACAAGAGGTACGCCGAAATAATGTTGTGCCCCGGTATCTCGAACGATAAACATATAATATGGCACACAGCCAAGATTGACCTGCTTTTCCCACATTTCTGCCCATGCAC
>JAABYK010000258.1:18579-28933 GCA_011775825.1 Candidatus Zhuqueibacterota bacterium
CGAATCCTTTGAATCGCTCTCCTGACTGCCCGGCTTTCTAATTCTCGCGGATGAGAGAAATGAGCCATCAGCGCCAGATGCTTTCCCGAACGGACAACTCGTTGAAACAGCTCGAGTGTTTCCTCGGCCTCTTCACCGAGCAGGTATTTGTATGGCGAGAAGCTTAACGATTTCGTTCCAATTCTAATGGTTTTCAGACTCGAAAGATTTGTCCGTAAGAGCGGTATGATATATTTGGCCAGCAAACGCGACCGCATAACCATCGGATCGCCGCCTGTGAACAAGACGTCGGTGACTTCGCTGTGTTCGCGCAGATAGGCGACCAGTAGTTCAGTCTCTTTCATGGCAAATTTCAACCCGTTCATTCCCACGAATTGCGGCCAGCGAAAACAGAAAGAACAGTACGCATGGCAGGTTTGTCCTTGACTCGGGAAGAACAGAACGGTCTGCTTATATTTGTGTTGAACCCCGGGCAATCTGTGCCCGTCCAATTTGGGTACGTTGTGCTGCATCTGCCCTGCTGGATGGGGATTGAGTTGCAGCCGAATTTTATTAGCTGTTTCCGAGATCTCCTTCTTGTTCCCCCCCTTTTTGAGGATCGCGGCCATGTCTTCAAAATGGTGTGGTCTGAGCATACCGCGTTGGGGGAAATTTAGTCTAAAAATTGGGTCGTTTGGCACATCAGCCCAGTTTATTAACTCATCGACTACATAATTATTTGTTTTAAAGGGAAAGACATTGCCAACGACCTCAATCTCAAAAAGCTGTCTTCTGGAAAGTCTATTGATCTGGGGAATCTGTTTGAAGTTATGGAGGGTGTAAGATTTATACTGAACTCCTGTCAATTCATTGGTTTTATAAGAGTTAATCATAGTCACCTCGCTAATTTTGTGATACTTTACCATCAGTCCGTATATCCCTATCCGGTTCTTTTAAGACAGAAATCCACTGTTCGCTAATCAGCGCCTGTTGGCGGCACAAGTGTGACTCGGAATTTAGACTCTTTGATTACTGGTAAGAATAAATGCTCGAAGGCTTGATATTTTACCACGATCCGGTAGGCGTTCTTACCATTGCAAGAAACGAAATTTTTACATAAAAATCAAGAATTATGTAAACTTTCCTTAATTTTATTTAACCACATTGCAGCGTTTCTGAGTAAATTGCATACCTGACAGACAGGACTTCAAGCTGCATTACAAGACTTGCCAAAAAACACTCAAAAGCTGGGACAACTGTAACTATTCTTTTGGCTACATGTGTTTACGCACGTTGAGCTTTAAGTAGTTATATTTGGTGTGTGCTATGCCTCATTTCATCAATAAATTCTATCATAAGCGAGGAGAGAAAAGTTGAAGGTTTTTTCCAACCTCAAAGGCGACATTATGGGGGGAATAACGACTTCGGTGATTGCGCTGCCGCTGGCGATTGCGTTTGGCGTCGTGGCATTCGCACCTCTGGGTGAAGAATACGTTGCACAGGGAGCCCTCACCGGTTTGTACGGCGTCATTGTTGCTGGGATTTTAACCAGTTTGTTTGGAGGAACCCCGGGACAAATTGCCGTCCCCACTGCTCCCATGTCCGTCATGGTGACCTCCGTTATCGCCACCTTATTGAAAGATCCCGAAATCTCTGCCTTGGGAGACAATCAGATCACGGTGATTCTCATTCTCGTCTCCATGACGATCTTTATGGCGGGCATCCTGCAATTAATCATGGGAGCCATCGGTGGCGGTAAATTGATCAAGTTTATCCCATACCCGGTCATTGCGGGATTCATGAATGGAATTGCCATCATCATTTTTCTGGGACAACTTCGACCGTTTTTTGGCGTTCCGAAAGACACAGGTTTGATGGAAATGCTCCTGGGCCAGGCGGGATTTCGGTACGAAACTGTTATAGTCGGATCTGTGACGATCCTGGCGATGCTCTCGGCGAAAAAGATAACCAAAGCCATCCCAAGTTCATTAATTGGCCTGCTTTGCGGCATCGCAGCATATTTTCTCATCGGGAAGCTTTTAAATCCGACTTTGCTTCGGGCCGAAGACAATCCGCTGATTATCGGTGCCATTCCGAGTGCGTTCCCGACGCCGAAACAAGTGATGAATTTCTTTAGCGTAAGCCATTTGATCCCATTGGAAAAATTAAGTCGACTAATTATTCCTGCCCTCACCCTGAGCGTCCTCGCCTCGATAGACACCCTGCTGACTTCCGTAGTAACGGACATGGTCACCAAAGCCAAACATAACAGCACCAAGGAGCTGTTTGGCCAAGGGATCGGTAACATTGGATCTGCGGCCTTTGGCGGGCTGCCCGTTGCAGGTTCCACCGTGGCCACTCTCGTGAACGTCAATGCTGGCTCCGGGACACCCCTCGGCGGCATCGTTAACAGTCTGACCGTTCTTCTGGTGGTGCTGTTTCTTAGCCATCTCGTACAATGGATTCCGATGGCGGTTTTGGCAGCCATCCTGCTGATTACTGCTGTTTCCATGGTGGAAGCCGAAAGCATCAACTTGTCGCTCAAAAAATCAGCCCTGGGCAATCTGCTGGTCATCGTAGCAGTGACGATCATTACGGTGGCCATCGATCTGATCATCGCTGTGCTGGTGGGCTTAATCATTACCGCATTCCTGTTTATCAAAGAACAAATCGGCAAAACCATTGTCCGACGTGTCTACACCGGAAACCGTATCTATTCAAAAAAAGTGCGCAGCCAAGAAGAAATGGAAATCTTGGAGAAAAAAGGCGACAAAATCAAAGTCTATGAGCTGAACGGTTCTCTGTTCTTTGGCACCTGCGACAAGCTGTTTAACGAACTGGAGGAAGATCTCGATACCTTCTGCATCATTCTCGATTTCAAACGGGTGCATACTATCGACTTGACCGGGGCGCAATTGCTCAAACAGATCATCGACCGGATTCACGAAAAGGACAACTACATTTTGCTCAGCTACTTGAACATGCCGGGCGATGCGGACAAGCAACGCATGCTCCGGCTCATGAAAGACGTCGATGTTCTCGAAGCCATCGGCGAGGAATTCATTTTCCCGGACACCGATCAAGCCCAGGAGTGGGCCGAGGACACGCTAATTCAGCGCGAGTTGGAAGCCGCAGCCATCCCAAAAGAGCGCATCACGTTCAAGAATTTAAATATCTTGAGACGCCTGAATGAAATAGAGTTGCAAACCGTTAAGCAGTACATGCGCCCCATGCGCTTCAAAGAATCGGACATTGTGTTTCAGGAAGGCGACCCTGGGGATAAGATCTACTTTATCCTTTCCGGCGGGGTCAGCGTGCTGGCCAGTCTGGCGCAAAACGGTCGCGATCGTCGACTTACCACGTTTGGCGAAGGGGTGTTTTTCGGTGATATGTCCATCTTAGAGGGCCAGCCCCGCTCCGCGACTGTGCGCGCCGATACCGACACCGAAGTGCTGTTCATGACCGTCGACGATTTCGAGCATTTAGTCACCGCGCATCCCCACATCGCTTCGAAAGTGCTCCTGGGCATGGCCAGAGAGCTTTCTTATCGACTGCGCCTCACCACAGCTGAAGTACGAACGTTGGAGGAGTGAGTCAGGAGTACCGCGTCCGGCCACAACAGTGTGCTCCGGGAAACGCCCATGTTCGTAGTGCAGCCTTCAGGCTGCGTCAGTCCTGCGACGTGGAACAGGTTGCGGCTGCCGACAGTCGGCGTCAAAGCAATTCCCAATGGCTGACGTTGCGGGAGCTTTCAGGAAGCAGCAATGAAGAACGCAGATTTGCAGAAATTACCGGATTAAACCCTCCAACAATTCTGATGGTTCTGTTTATGAGTGCCTCCGTCCGGACTCTCTATCTTTCCTTCATTTCGGACTTTAGGCTTGATTCTCCCGAAAATAATCAGTAAACTGTTCGATCAGTTAACGATTTCTCAGAAGGGATTCGGCTAACTATGAAAATCAAACTGCTCGGTGTCCCACTCGATTTGGGTGCCAACCGCCGCGGCGTCGATATGGGGCCGTCGGCGATTCGCAGCGCGGGTCTCAGCGAACGTCTGCAAAACATCGGTCACGAGGTCATCGATATGGGCGACCTGACAGTCATCGCGCCAGAGGTGCAAACCATCGAAGATCCGAAGTTGAAATACTTGCCGGAAATCACCAAAACCGCGACCCAATTGGCAAATAGCGTCACCGAGCTTTTATCAGAGAATGATTTTCCGCTGGTGCTGGGCGGCGATCACTCCATTGCCATCGGCACCGTGGCCGGCGTGGCCGCCTTCTTAAAGCCGCAAAATAAACGAGTCGGTGTCATCTGGATCGATGCGCACGGGGATATGAATACTCCAGAAACCACCCCTTCGGGCAACATTCACGGCATGCCCTTCGCCGTGTGCCTAGGTAAAGGCGTGAGGGAACTCACCCAAGTCGCAGGGAATTTTCAAAAGGTGCGACCGCAGGACGCGGTGCTGGTGGGCGCCCGCAATTTGGACGCGCAAGAGCAGCGTTTGATCCGCGAGTCCGGCATCACTGTCTTTACCATGGAAGACATCGACCGTCGTGGCATCTTCGAAGTCATGGCCGAGGCGTTGGAAATCACCAACCTGCACACCGAGGCTCTGCACGTCAGCCTGGATATGGATGCGCTGGATCCGCAAGAGGCGCCGGGTGTGGGGACAGCCGTACGTGGCGGACTCACGTACCGCGAAGCACACACCGCCATGGAAATGATCGCCGCGTCCAAACAGTTGGGCTTACTGGAAGTGGTTGAAGTCAACCCCATCCTCGACATTCGCAACACCACCGCGGAAGTGGCCGCGGAGTTGGTCGAAAGCGCGCTGGGCAAGCGGATTATTTGAAGTCAGGGATAAGGTGTTGAGCCGCCTGTTCTGTTGTTCGAGCAAAATACTCATCGAGTTTGCTTTCCTTCTCTCCCATCCTCAACCTCTGCGTTAGTGCTATTGTGCTTCACTTGGAAAGCAAGATTCTGCTTTATCTCACCATACCGCCGTGTGGCAAGCTCTGATGGCTCACCTTTTTTACAAAAAGACAGTTTAGTGAGGCCTCGATGTGGCCGTTCGACGACGATTCGGCCATCCTCATCCAACTTGGATTCCAGTGCGCTCAATGCTTCCAAAAATCGTCTATCCTGTCTCGCATATTCGTAAAAAGACAGCACATAAACATAATAAAAGAGATTATACCGCAGGAACGGATACTCGACTTGCATGAACAGGGTGCCGATGCCGTAATGGCACGGACCACACGGCGTGCGAGTTTCCCAGTGCTTAAGCAGCGACTCCACCGCGTCACAGAGCAGGGACAGGTTTGACTCCGTTAGCGGGCGAAAGTCAAGCTTTGGTTTTTTCATGGAAAGTAGCCAGCAACAATGACAGCAAAATTCCATTGATCGATTGTCAAACGCCTTTTATCTGTTTTCAGACGGATCCGAATCAATGGCAAACACGGTATTTGATGCGTTGTTAGATGGCAGTGAATGACTGTAAACAAACTTGGAACGATTGCGAGACACCATGAGAATCGAGGAACGCCCGTCCAGCGACGTAGCGACCTCATTTTGGACAGTCCCCTTCTAAAATTCGGGTCCTTGTCAAATTTCGTCCCCCTTTAGCGGAGGCACATCCGGTACCTTTTTTAATAGAGAGACAGCAGATAACCTGTCCTTTTTCTTAAACTTCGTTTGCAGTTCTTTCCGCGCTTCATCGTAAGAAATGATCTTCGTGAGCAAGTAAGTAATGTATTGGTCGACAGATATATTGTTTTCTTTTGCTTCTCGTCCAACCTTGTCGCTTAGCTCTTTAGGAAGTTGCAAGTTCAAGTTTGAAATCATTGCTTTTTCACCTCTTGATTGTAAAATTCTCTCGCCGTAATCGCTTTAAGACTATAACGCCTCAATTCTTTGTTTGGAAAATGACGTTTATTGAACGTTACGATGACATCGCAATTTCCTTAAACAGCACACTCCAAAACTTTATTGTCGGACTCATCCATTAGGATTGGTCCCAATAACAAAGGCCTCTGTATTTGAAAGCTGATATCAAAAAGTTCTTCGAGAATTGCTAAGCATTTTTAAGTGCCTCTTTAACAATTGATAGGATGCTCCGTTTCGAGAATACAGTCCTGCAATGATAACATTCGTATCCAGAACGACTCGCATACCACTAAACCAGTTTCAAATCCTTCCCGACCTTCTCAAACGCCTCGATGGCAAAATCCAAATCCGTGCGCGAATGAGTTGCGGAGTTCATGAGCCGGATGCGGTCTTTGCCTTTAGGTACGGTGGGATAACTGATGGCCATGCCGAAAATCCCGCTGTCAAAAAGCTTGCTGCTGAAATCCTGCGCCTTCTTGGGATCGCCAATCATCACGGGTGTGATGGGCGTGGTGCTCACCCCCAGGTCGAAACCCATTTTCTTGAGGCTGTCTTTGAAGTACTTGGTATTGTCCCAGAGCTTCTCAACCAACTCACCGGATCCCATCAAAATATCGACGGCCTTGCTGCAGGCGGCCACATCGGCGGGCGTCACGGCACTGGAAAACAGAAACGGACGCGCCCGCTGACGCAAATACTCGACGATGCGTTTCTTGCCCGCGACAAAACCACCCACCACGCCAAACGCCTTGGAAAGCGTACCAATTTCGATGTCTACCTTGCCATGTAATCCGAAATGGTCGGTGATGCCCCGGCCGGCGNNATCGCCGTCCATGCTGAACACGCCGTCGGTAATCACCAGCTTGCGGCGGGCCGCCACCTCTGTGGTTAGGTGCTCGTCCAGCGATTTCGGCTCGCAGTGATTGTAGCGCACGACTTTGGCTTTGGTCAACCGGCAACCATCGATAATGCTGGCGTGGTTGAGTTCATCCGAAAAAATGATGTCCTCGGGTCCCATCAACGCGGGAATCGTCGCCAGATTGGAATTGAATCCGGATTGGAACGAAATGGCGGCTTCCATCTTTTTGAATTTGGCCAGCTTCTCCTCCAATTCATGGTGCAGCGTCATGGTACCGGCGATCGTGCGCACGGCTGCCGGACCTACTCCGTAGTTGTCAATGGCGTCCTGGGCCGCTTTTTTCAGTTCGGGATGATCCGCAAACCCGAGGTAATTGTTGGCGCACATGTTCAGCACTTTCTTACCGTCTACTTCAACCCATGCCCCCTGTGCCGTACCGATGGTGCGAATGTTGATAAAGAGGCCTTGTTCTTTAAGTGCCTGTAGTTCCTTTTCTATGAAACTTAAGTCTGCCATTATACCCTCCCGAAATATTTCCTAACACGATGCACATTCGTGATGATTCAAGCGCGAAGCGAACATCATTTCGAATTTGGAAAGAATACGATTTTCCCGCAATTGCCGCTTTTCATCAATTCCATGGCTTCGTTGATGTCATCCAAACTGAATTGATGCGTGATGACCGGGCTGATGTCCAACAAATGTGACTCTAAGAAACGAGCGGCTTTGTACCAGGTTGAGAACATACGTCTGCCGGTTATGCCGTAAACCCGCACCCCTTTCATGATGATGCCTTCATTCAAGTCCAGAGTCACGTCGCCGTTGAACAAGCCAAGCAAAGAAACTCGCCCACCGGACGTAATCAGTTGCACCCCCTGCTTCAAGGCATTGACATTGCCGGACATTTCCAGCACCACGTCCACCCCATCGCCTTTCGTCTCCTCCATCACGGATTCGACTACTTTGTCCTCCACTGCATGCAGAACCGCGTTGGCGCCCATCTTTCTGGCTATTTCCAGTCGATAGCGGTTGACATCCGTGGCAAAGATGGCGGTTGCGCCACAGGCTCGAGCGATGCCAATGGCAAACAATCCGACCGGTCCGCAGCCCATCACTGCGACCGTCTTTCCTGCGACGTCTTCGGCCAAGACCGTATCGATGGCGTTCCCCAAATTTTCTTGAATGGTGGCAATTTCCGGCGTCATTTTGGGATCGTTTTTCCAGACATCAATTTCCGGGATTGAAACGAATTCCGCAAAGGCCCCGTCGCGGTCGACGCCGAGAATTTTCAGATTTTGGCATACTTCCGATCGCCCGGTGCGGCATTGATAACAAAATCCGCACGGGATGTGGGTTTCAACCGAAACCGAGTCGCCCTCTTTGACGCTGGTCACCCTCTCCCCCACTTTTTCCACCAAACCTGTCATTTCGTGCCCCATGATTTGAGGCGGCTTGATGCGATTTTTCGCCCAATCATTCCACTCATAAATATGCAGATCAGTGCCACAAATAGAAGTGGCCCGTACACGAATGAGAACATCCGTCGGGCCAACTTCGGGAATCGCCACTTGTTTTAAATCCGCTCCCGGCTTTGGAGCTGATTTTAGCACAGCCTTCATGGTATTCGGCATTTAGCGCTCCTTTTGTAAACCCAAAACATACTGATAGAAAGGCTTAACTCATTGCGAGAGATTTTAGCCATTCAAAAATTACAAAATGGCCGACTAAAAATCAAATCATTTCAAATGTCCCTTGGCCACGTTTACGGCCACCAAAACCGGATCCCATACGGGTGCAAAGGGTGGGGCGTAGCTTAAATCCATATAGGCCATCTCATCAAGTGTCATTTTGTTCGTCAGCGCGGCTGCAAAAATGTCGATGCGCTTGCTGACGCCCTCCTTTCCCACCATTTGCGCTCCCAACAATCGACCGCTTCGTTGATCAAAAACCACAGTGATGGTGATAGGGCTTGATCCGGGATAATAGCCCGCTTTGGAATTGTCAGTAATGTGCACCGAATCCACTGCGTATCCCAGGTCTCGGGCCTGCTTGACATTCAAACCGGTCCTGGCGACTTCCAAACCAAAGGTCTTAAACACGGACGTACCGACGACGCCGTTGAATGTTGCCGTTCCACCACCGATATTTTCCCCGGCGACTCTCCCCTGCTTGTTGGCCGCCGGACCCAAGGGGACGTAATCGGGCTTACCGGAAACCAAATTCTTGACTTCGATGCAATCCCCGGCGGCATAAATATTGGGGACATTGGACTGCATTTTCCGGTCTACGGTAATGGCTCCCGTTTTGCCTAAACGCACGCCAGCCATGGTCGCCAATTCCGTATTGGGACGCACGCCGGAACAGACCAAAACGAAATCTGTGGGCATACTTTGAGATTCCTGCAATCGGACAGCCACGACTTCCTGCGTTTCCTTCCCATCGAGTGCTTGTACTCGACTACCCGTGCGGATAGACACGTCATGTCTTTTCAATTTTTCGGTCACGTTTTCAACAATGTTGGGTTCAAACGAAGGCAGGATTTGCTTTTCTCTCTCAATGACGGTCACCTCAATAAACCGACGCCGAAAGGCCTCCGCCATCTCCATGGCGATGTAGCCGCCGCCTATGATTGCGACACGTTTGGGTTTTCGTTCGTCCACATATCGACGAATGTTGATGCCGTCTTGCAGAGTCTGGATAGTAAACACGTTCCGCAATTGCATGCCGGGAATGTTGGGCCGGTTTGGAATGCCGCCAACGGAAATCATCAATTTATCGTAGTCAAACTCACACTCCGTCTGTGATCTCAAATCAATCGCTGTGACTTTCCTTTGCACGGGACTGATGGTCACGACTTGGTGATTCCCAAAAACCTGAATCCCCCTTTTCTCACGAAATTCCTCAGGGGTGATGGTCACCAACTCCCTTGCCTCACGGACCAAATCGGCGATGTAGTAGGGAATGCCACAGGCGCTATAGGAGACGTGCGCCGTGCGCTCAAATGCAAGCACCTCCAAATTGGGATTTAATCGTTTGGCCTTGCTGGCGGCGCTCATGCCTGCGGCACAGCCGCCAATCACGACGAACCGTTCGTTACGTGTTTTCGAATTCATTCAGTTGCGGCAAAGTTGAAATTCTATCTGGCAAAAAAATAGGGATAATCGTATATCAACTTAAAGACGTATCCCATAATTGACCCAAGCACAAAGAAGGCGATAATACCCAAGCCAAAGAGCCTGCGATACGTAGCGCTGGGTTTCTTGCTAAACAGATATAGCAGAATGCCCTGTCCACCCAATATGACCAAAACAGGCAGAGGGGCCAAAACCCAATTGCTGCCGGCCTCACACCAGGGGCAATGCGGCACGCCTTCCTGGTAGATATTGCAGTGTTGAACTGCTCCGGACCACAGAAACGTGCAGCCACATTTGTAAATAAATCCACAAAAAGGTACCAAAAAAATAGCAGACAAGAGGCCAATTGAGAGATACGTTACAAGAAACTTTCTGGTAGGCGGTTCGATGAATGACTCTCCTCCTTTGACTCAACTCAGCACTGAAGAAGGGTTCTTAGCAAGTTCACTCATAGAGCTTGATCAGCGCATGCGACCCCAGTTCGCTCAAC
>JAABYK010000258.1:28979-35952 GCA_011775825.1 Candidatus Zhuqueibacterota bacterium
AATTTCGGCTGCGATTCGTAAATCCTTTTGCTGCATACCCAACTTGAAGCCGGGATTGAAATCCACTTGCAGCACACGCGGTCCGTAGTTGTCCAGTGCCCAGGAGCCTGCGGCCCCACTGGAAACGACCTGATGCACCGTTTCAAGATTCAGACCCATCTTTTCGGCCAGTACGAACGCCTCAGACAGCGCCACCGCATGCAACCCGCAAAAAATCTGATTGATCATCTTGGTCCGTTGTCCGTTGCCGTGCCCACCACAATGGACAACATTTTCCCCCAATGCCTCAAAAATTGGCAAACAAGTTTCAAAAACGGCCCTTTCGCCACCGACCATGATGGTTAACGTCCCCTTTTGCGCACCGATATCGCCGCCCGAAACCGGCGCATCTAGCATTTCACAGCCAATTTTTTTCAATCTTATGGCAAAATCCTCTGTCGCATCCGGGTTGATGGTAGTCATGTCGATGACGGTTTTACCTGCAAGCAACCCCTTCTCCAGGCCTGACTTCCCAAAAATGACAGCTTCCACATCCGGAGTATCATTCACCATGATGATGATCGTTTCAGCTATCTCTGCGACTTGCTGGAGTGAATCGGCCTCGGTTGCGCCTTCTGCTGTCAGCTTACCTGCTTTACCAGACGTCCGATTCCAGACTATAACATCAAACCCGGACTTCACCAGATTCAAAGCCATGGGCTGGCCCATAATACCAAGTCCTACGAAACCGATCTTCATTCAACAAAGCTTTTCATCAAACGCTTCAAAATTCAGCACGAGTATAAACATGTTTCGGCAAATAATCAACCAAATTCAACCAAATTGTGGACGGGATGGGATCAAAACCAAAACAGCCCCGACCACAATTGATCGGGGCTGTCCATAGGAGGTTACCATGATAACGAAAAGCTCTTAACGAATAAACACCCTCCTGCCATTCGTAAACTTACTCTGTGACACAAAATTGAAGAGAAAAGTAACTTCTTTCGAAATCGGCTTGGTTATTTCATAACATCTGTGCTCGGGTTCGCTTGGCGAAGTGTTATACTTAAACATGGTGGAAAAAGGCGCCTGAGTCGAGGCGGCAGTTGAATCTTCGAGAGAATCAATTTCACGCATTGCTGGAACAGGCGCAAACCAGAAACTCAAATCAACATTGACTTCGTCATTTTTGTTAACAGCTAAAGGAGTTTGGGCTGCATTCTTGGAGTTCGTAGTCGGTTCTTCGGAAGTGTTCTTGTTTTCCTCGTCCTTCGATTGAGCTAGTGCATTTATTTGAAAAAGCGCGAAAAGCATCAGGAGCAAAATTAAAAATCGGAGACTGGATTTCACGTTCATAATTTAACTCGTGTCCTTTGTGCTTATCATAACCAACAAGAGACGGAAATCATTCCCAAAGTTCTACCGTTTGAACGTTAAAGAGATTCTGCTCTCCTCTTTCATCAACTTTTCGATCTCCTGGATTTCTTTCGGCGCCGATTTTGAAAGGATCTCATGCCCGTTTTCAGTGACCAGCACGTCATCCTCGATGCGAATCCCGATGTTCCAATATGATTTATCCACTTCGGCTCCCTCTGCAATATAAATGCCCGGCTCCACCGTGATGACCATTCCGGCTTTCAATAGTCCGTAATCCCCGACATCGTGAGTATCGAGACCAAGATAATGGCTGGTCCCGTGCGTAAAATATTTAGCATAACCGGCGTCATCGATGACCTTCTTGGCGACCTTGTGAACATCGCGAAACGGCACGCCAGGTTTGACCGCAGCAATGGCCGCTTTTTGAGCCTGCAGCACGATTTCATAGATTTCCCGCTGCTTCTCCGAAAACTCGCCATTTATTGGGATGGTGCGGCTGACGTCCGCAGAGTATCCACTATACTCGGCACCGATATCCAGGACGACGAGCTCCCCGTTTTTTGTTTTGCGGCGATTTTTCCAGTGGTGCAAAATGCTGGTATTGGGTCCCGAGCCCACGATTGAAGGAAACGCCGGATGCTCAGCACCATGGTACTTGAATACATATTCAATGATGGCCTCCAGCTGATATTCGTACAATCCGGGCCTTGCGCTGCGCATGACTTCCATATGTGCCTGACAGGTGATGTCGACCGCTTTTTGCATCAATTCGGTTTCTGCCGGCGATTTAATTTGGCGCAATGCGGTTAAGATTTTTGCCGGTGATTTTACCTTCAACCCAGGATATTTCTTTTTCAGATTTTTCTTAACTTGTCTGCCCAGAAAAAACCGCTCATCGCTTACGGGTTCATACAAAAAATCCGGCTCGAAGTTATAATAGAGAACCTTTTTCCCATCAAGAAATACCCTGACCATGTCTCGGAATGCATCCGAAGATCTGACATGCTTAAATCCGAAACGTTTTTCGGCAGTTTCCGGGATGACTTGTTTACCCAACCAACCGCTCATTCTTGGATGACGTTTCTGGAAAAATAGAATCTCTAGAGTTTGGCCGTTATCAAGCTTGACGCCTTCTTTGACCAAAACCAAGATGGTATTGGGGTCGCTGATGCCTGTCAAATAATAGAAATTGCTGTCCTGCCGATATTCAAACTCCACGTCGTTCGAGCGGGTTTTCACGTTTGCGGCTTGAAAAACCGCCACCGAACTGTCGGCCATTTGCTCCAAGACAGCCGCACGTCGATTGACAAACTCCTCCGCGGAGAGGAAATCGGAGTTCTGTGAAAAAACGGTTTGAGCGACAAACTGAAAAACGCAAATAAAAAGAGCCGGAATGGTGGTTCCGGCTCTTCTGCTGACTATATGCTTCATTTTGTAGCTCCTACTTCACCAGTTTCAGGCGGGTTTTCAGAGTTTGCGTGATCGGGATCGTCATATTCTGTTGCCCGGTAATAGCCACCGTCATTTCCATGTCGGCTACACCTTCCGAATCTACCAGCAGACCTTCGTCCGGGGCAAAATAAAGCGTGCCCTCCAAATCACCATCGCCTTCCATGAAGAAGTTCATTCCCATGCGACTGCCCTCACCTTCGAGAGTGAGTATTCCCACATAAGCAATCTTCAAACAATCGTAACCCGATCTCGATTCTTTGCCAACCAAAGTATATTCTGATGATGTCTTTGAAATGATTTGGCCGCCAAAGGACCTCGTGCTGTCCACGTCCTCAAAAGTGACGGGTTCGTTCATTTTCAACTTTGCGGTCGGAAGGTTAGGAAGCAATTCCTGATCGCTCGTGAAAGTCGAGGCAAATCGAATTGACTTGAAGGAATCCACTTCCACCGACTGGACCTGATCCCCATTCGGCTGAATCGTTTTCTTGATTCTTTTGCCCACCATACCTTCGGGATCTTTAAACGTGGAATCGAACTGCACAGAGAAAATCTTAAGTTCAAGTGCGTCGTAGGCCATTGTAAAAACCAGATTTCCATCTTCGTCGGTTCCGTTTGAAGTCAGTGACACCCTTGCATTTGCCTCTGACTCCGAGGTTTGTTCTGACCCCATCATCTCCTGCAAGGCTTCGCTACTCAACGTACGTTCGTAGGTGAGTTTCGTGCCTTCCTTCATTTTGTATTTCAAGCGATAAACATCGTTTGCAAACAACGCCAGCGTGAAAACAAGCAAGCAACAAAGAGCGCCAAACATCCAAAATGTGCGTTTCATGGTACCTCCTACCTGATTGGTTCAACGTAAGTCAATTCTTCCGACGTATTTGCAGCACGCCAGGCCGTTCTAAACACCAGTCTGCAAATCATCGCGATTTTGCCTTCATTGATTTTGTCCGGATTATCAGAGACCTGGTGATAATCCGCGTGGGTACCCGTGTTGTAAAACAGGACGGGAATTCCCTTTCGGGCAAAACTAAACTGGTCACTGCGTCGGAAATACTGTTCACCATCATAGCGCAGATCCAGTCCCACGTATTTGTTTTCTTCTGTATTGATTTGATTCAATTCCGGACTGTGCGAATAACCGATAATAGAGACCCTATCTCCTTCATTTCGCCCAATCATGTCCATGTTGACCATGGCCTTTGTTTTTGACAACGGCCAGAGCGGTTTTGCTACATAATATCGAGAGCCAAACAGTCCTTTCTCCTCACCGGCAAATGCAATGAATATCACACTGCGTTTGGGATGTCCTGCCAATGAAAACGCCTCCGCCACCTCCAAAAGCCCGACTGTTCCCGAGGCGTTGTCATCTGCGCCATTGAAAATGTAATCTTCTCCGGGCTTAACTTCATCTTTCTTGTATCCGACGTGATCGTAGTGCGCACCGATAACGATGGCTTGTTTCTTCAGCTCCGGATCGGAACCTTCCCAAATCGCTACTACATTTTGAGTCGCTTCAGACTCAACCTCGGTCGAAGTTTGGATGGATGCCGTGAAATTCTCCAGGTTAAACGAATTGGGCTGCAAGTTTGCATCGATTCTCTTTTGAATCGCTTCGAGCGAATCAACGCTCCCGAATACGGCTCTTATGAAAGACTTCCCGGCATGAATGACCGGTATCTTCTCACCTTCGGTAATAGACAGCGTATACGGAATGGCCGCATTCGGAATTTTCCTATACAGTGAAGGCCAGGGAAATCCCCGTGGTCTGAGAGAGCGGTGATTAAAGGGATCATTCACCACAATCATGCCGGCAGCGCCCCGTTCAATAGCCAATTCTACTTTTGTGTTCATTTGACCGTAAGTAGAATTCTTGACGCCCTCAAATGGACTTTCGGGATCTTTCTCTCCAGGTTCATGTTTCAATATGACGACGATTTTCCCACTGACATCAATATCGCCGTAGTCATCGTACCTGAATTCGGAAGCAGAGATACCATAACCGACAAAAGTTAATTCTGCCTCGACTACCTTATTTGCGGTATACTCAAACGGCATAAACTCTCGTCGAATTCTGAATCTCTTCTCGGAACCGTCCGGCATGCTCAATTTGAAAGCGTTCTGTTCCCCGAGGCGCACCCGATTCAAATCAAATTCCTGGGAATAGCTGGCCTTCAGAGGTTTGAGACCAAACGCTTCAAACTGCTCGGCAAGATAATCAGCCGCGATGTCCAACCCCTCGCTGGGTGTATTTCTCCCCTTGAGTGAATCGGAAGCGATAAAATCGATGTGTCGACGCACATCGTCTGGACGGATGGAATCAATGGCCGTCCTCGAAGGTTGATTTGTAAAAGAATAGACACAGAGCACGCCGAGCAGCAAGAAACCCACCGTTTTGGGTAATTTGGATTTCATCTTTCCAACACCTTTTGTTGGATAATTTGGTACAAGAGAGAGGTCATATTTTTTTAAGAATGGAGCCAATGTTTCAAAACGTGGCCTTCGCCAATTTTGTTTCACTTTAAACGCGTGGCTGAATTACGTACTGAACAGCAAAGAGAAAGACCTTTGGTGGACTCGACTATCGTTACGCGATTGGATTTTATCATTCACTTAATGGTGCAGTATCTTATTTAAAAAATCTACCATATTCTTGAAAAACAATTCTTATGGGCTCTAGAGTTTCACGGTCAAAATCCGCAATAATTGTCTGACATATTCTCTTTAAGTCCTCACTACTACCAGTATATAGCCTGAAATCTCGGAAGATTACGGGCTCGAGCCCTTCTCTTAGCTTGGGATCAAATGACGAATTGTCGATGGGTTGTAAAACTACGACTGCGATTGCAACTCCTGCGCTATTCTCTCCACTTTGATATTCCATTTCCGTTGCAATAATAGATATAGTTCTCAAATAATCACTTTCAACTATCGTGACATCAGGGATTGACCGAAGCTCCCTTGTTATATAACTCGAGACGATATTCTTTATGCTTTGATCCGCCGAAATTTCAAGCTTTACCTTTAGACTTGTCAAACTCTTGCTTTGAGGGTTAGCGTTGTCACATGGAATTAAATTAAAAAACAGGAGGAGAACCAATGCAAATCTCATCTTTTATATCCTTTTGATTGATCCTAATTTGTAATTGCGAAATCGGATGCCAATTGCTTCAATTATTACCCTTAGCATTTGCTGAGAGAGTGGATGTTGAGCTCTTTTGTTTTGGTAAATACAATCGAAAGCATCGGAATCGTCTGACCTTGCCCAAAGATCTTCAAGAATAATGGCAGAACACGATGATGCCCGAACCAGAAAGTCTTGTTCGTCTTTGAATTTCTTCTTAACGAAAAAGGCCGTGTCACCTGCGGTGGCCATTTTGTACAGTTCATTCACGGCGTCATGAAGGTAACTCTTCTCTATTAGAAATCTATTTGATCGAATATATATAATATTAGGTTGACCAATCTCCAGGTTCAGAAACTTCTCGCAGATAATGTCTCCGATTTTTCTAAAGTCTTTAGGGTTAAAATGCAAAAATCCCCTTTCTGAATCAGATAAATTTTCTCGGATTCTTCTTACCTCACAAAAGTAATGTTCATTATCCAATTGAAGATGCAAGTCAGGTCCCTTCTTTGATGGCTCATACAAGACTTGGCAGCCAGAAAGCAAGAAAATGCGGGCAACAAATAGTTCAAGTCCGATATCTCGTTGATCCTGAATATCAATTGAGGTTTTTAATTTTGCGCTAACTTTTTTAGCATAATTGGTGAGGAAATTAGCGAACAAATCGTCAGTAGCCCATTCTTTGATACTATCCCGTAATTTGGAATCAAAAACTTCCGAATCAAGTATCTGTGAAATTGCTTGGGGAATTTCCATAGTTTTTTATTAATTCGCTTGGGCGTATAAACATTGTTTGGCTAAATTCGACAGCAATCATCCGCGTAACTCGAATGCGATGATAAATTTCACCACTTAGCCTTTCTCTTTTGCCGGTTTCTTTTTGGCTTTGGTCAAAGCCAGAATACCGGGCAAATCGATACTGGCCAAAAACTCGAGCGAGGCGCCTCCGCCTGTCGACACATGAGAGATTTTGTCCTTAACGCAGGCTTTTTCAATGGCCGCAATGGAGTCGCCGCCTCCGACAACGCTGAACGCTCCCTT
>JAABYK010000258.1:35973-56496 GCA_011775825.1 Candidatus Zhuqueibacterota bacterium
GCCTCTTTCTCAAAAATACCCATGGGACCATTCCAAAAGATGGTCTTTGCGGAGTTAATGTTCATTTTGAACTCCTCGACACTCTTCGGCCCGATATCGACGCCTCTCCAACCGTCCGGAACTTCCGGACCATCGGTGACCTTTTGTTCGGTTTCATTTTCGACCTTTGCGATCAAATGGTCTTTTGGCAGAACAAATTGCAGCTTTTTGTAAGGATGCGGTTTGCTTGCCACAACCATCGTGTTGTACGCCATGGCCAAATGTTCTTCATCCAGAATAGAATCGCCAATGGCAATCTCTTTTGATTTTAGAAATGTGTAGGACATCCCCCCCCCAATCAGAATTGCACTGGCCCGGATCACCAAATTATGAATGACTTTTAGTTTATCAGAGACTTTTGCACCGCCCAAAATCACGACATAAGGTTTCTCAGGAGACTCCAGAAGCTTGGTTAAGTTTTCGATCTCCGACTGAAGCAAGTAACCCGCGGCAGCCTCTTTTATGTGTTTCGTCACCCCCTCAGTGGAAGCATGGGCGCGATGCACGGCGCCAAATGCATCGTTGACGTACACGTCTCCGAAACTCGCCAATTGCTCTGAGAATTCCGGGTCATTCTTTTCCTCTTCCGGATGAAAGCGCGTGTTTTCAAGCAGGAGCACTTCCCCATCTTTCAAGTTATCAACGAGGCTTTGAACCTTATCGCCGACGCAATCGGAGGCCATCTGCACGTCTTTTCCAAGAGTCTCGGAAAGATGCGCGGCCACCGGCGCCAGACTAAATTCTTCTTTCACCTGACCTTTTGGTCTGCCGAGATGTGACATCAATATCAATCTGCCGCCGTCTTCGAGGATTTTCTTGATGGTGGGAAGCGCCGCTTGAATTCGGGTGTCATCCGTTACTTTGCCGTCAGCCAACGGCACGTTAAAGTCTACACGAGTTAACACACGTTTGCCGCTGAGTTCTAAATCATCAATTACAAGCCGATCCATGTAACCTCCTGTTCAATTGCCAAGGGATTGATTCCGTGGAAATACAAAACTGAATCTAAAATACTCGAATTTACGAAAAAATCAAGTGAATAGACCAATGAAAGACAGGCAAAGTGAAACATTGACAAAATCGAGACGATTGCGCTACGCGGAACTTACCTACCTTTGTGACAAAAGGGAGACGTACAAGTTCAGGCTCAATCGGTGATGTAGTTTTCCAGTCGGGAGGAACTCTTATTATTGATTTCGATCAACTCCAACACGCATAAGCAGTCATCGCCTTCTGACGTCGGTCTGATTCTCTGCAAACTCGTGATTGCTTCTACGGATTTTCCGTTTGGGAGTTGGATCTCAACCTTCGTGGTGAATCTTTTCACGGCCTTGGCGATGTTTTTATAATGACTAATGAAAGCCACGCCGCCCAGGCTTAGGTTCAAAACCCTGCCGGTCACCGGCTTCCCCTTAACGCCAAACACCTTGATGTAACATCCGTTTTCCCCCTTCATATCCATTCGCGGATATTTTCGCTTTTCAACCGAGTTATGATGATTCATCTTAACACCAACCCATTTAAGTGACTAATAGCCAGTGTAACAAAATAGTCAGAGAACAATCAAAAAAGCTTGCCGCACGAACTGAAGGGAAACGTGAATGTGTCGACAGAATATTAAAAAATTGCAACATAATAAGCAAGCAAAAATGGCCGACAATTCAAATTTCTTACCCTCCTGATATAATTGATTTGATTAGGATTATTTGTGGGACTTAGCTAGGGTTCTCCCCAAGGCTTGCTATTTAGCCACACAATTTGAGGTAGTACTGTATAGCTTAGCTTGTCTTCCAGCAGTGGTGTTCGGAGGCAATCCGTGCCGCATTCGATATCCGACTTGACTTCCCGAAGATATCAAAGTTCTTTAATCACTCGGTAGATGAGTTCGACTAACTCAATTGGAATCACGCTGCCTGGACTGATGATTCCCCTGACTTCTTTGGCGATATCCCAACTTGCCGTCCAGTGATTCCATTCGTTGTAAAACGCCCGACTTTCTACGTATTCGACAACGGCTTTAGAAATGATTTCGACGGCATTGCTTTTGATTTCCGGATCGTTCAGATCGAACATCAATTTGATCTTAAACTGAGGCAAATAGTAGGCGACAATTTCGGCAACCAGTTTTTCATGAGTTCGCCCAACATCATGATTATCGGAATTGTCATTATCAGACTTTTTTGCACCGTGACTGCCATTTGTCTGCAGGCCAAAATTATTGGCGGATGGGGCTGAATCTAAATCTTCCTTATTTCTGCTAAATTTATAAAAGTCCGGCCGCTTACTTGTCGGATTTTCGTAGAGAATTAACCAGTTTGCCAGGGGTTCCATGATATGCTGTTGTTCCTGATCGGCCCGTACATAAAATCGTGTAAGCGGCGTATAATCGATGCGTCGATGATGGTTTAAGCGTAAAACGTATGTACCTTGTGGCAATGCCACATATGTCTTGACCTCGCGGGATCGTCTAAATACCTCCTCAAATGCATCTCGAATTCGTTCTTCAGAAAGGAAATATGTATAATTTATTGCTTGGTTTGTCTCATCCTGGATTCGGGCGAGTTCAATTTTTTCGGGACTAAAATTTGCCGTAACCCTGAAGTTCCTGAACGAAATCACCAGCTTCCCAAACTCAAATAGCCCCTGACCTTTGTCTTCAATAATGTCGATGAGACGAAAATATATTTTATCACCCGCCTGAATCTTCTGCGGTAAGTCTTTAAAAATCACCGGCGGATCATCTTTGTCTTCATACAGATTTAGGGCTTCATAATATTCGTAACACGCCCTCTCGTAATACTCGGTGTTTAGGGGGGCTTTCTCCAGATACATGAGTGACTTAAATATAAGCGCCCGTGCCGCAATGTCTCGTGGCGTTCGGGTCTTCTTTTCAGAAAAGTTGAGAGTTTCATAGATTTCCATGACCTGACCTATATAAACAGTCAGGAGATTCTCAAATGCTTGCAGCTCGTGAGTACTGGACTTGTCTTCATAATACAGCTTCTGATATTCGAGATACGTTTTAAGAATGCTATTCTCATGTTGCCGCATTCGCTCAATTAGGATTTCCTCACTTTGTGCGTACCCGAACGTGGATCGCGAAAGCACCGAAAGGCTGATTAAAAACAGATAAACAGAGTTTGTCAGGACGGCCTTCATCAATCTTTTCCAAGATTCGAGAGTTTGTTCGTAATTCTAAAGCAATCTATCATCTGAAAATTCTTTTCTCGACTGTCTAATAGGTCCGCCAGGCGGCTGTACAACTTGTTTCCCACCCAGACTTCATGCGGCAATTTCGTGCTAAGTAGAGGCTCTTTTGACCTGTTCTGCGACAAATGCAAAGCCTTCTTATAATCCTCACACGCTTTGCCGTAATTGCCTGGATTTTCCTTCGCCCTCTCAAGATAGGTCAACGCACGAAATAAAAGGCAACGCGCGGCAATATTTTGTTGCGTTTCCAAAGTGGTGCCTTCCATTCTCCAAAACGTGTCGTAAAGATTGAGGATCTTATCCACATAGATTGTGATCAGCGACTCGAAAGCCCGAAGTTCATTTCCTCTTCTTCCGGGATCTTCGAATAGGAACTTTTGAAGCTCATTGTAGATACGAACGACATCACGTTCCAATGATACCATTTGTTCTTCTAATTTCATCTCAATCGGTTGCGCAACCAGAGTCTCGAATGCCCCCCCAAAAAACACCACGATAAGTAGAAGCCACTTTGCTAAATTCATCTAATCACCCTCTCTTACCGATGATGACAGGTTACGTGCGTGATCGGCTATACATTTAATCATGGGGCGCAGCCAGAGAAGCACCGGCTGTAACCCGAAGCGTTCTGCAATTCGTCTATAAACGGTCGCAAAAGGCATCAGTTCGGAAGCTGACGAATTGCTTAATTGTCCGCAGAGATTGCTCTGGGACAATCCATTTGTGTCCAGGACCGACTTCCACGCTTTGTCTACCATGTCAACCGCAAACTCTTTATCACCGATTTCATAGCCAATCTCGGAAAGCCTTAAATACAAATCCTCGTAGCCGTCCCATTCGAATTTTTGCTTACGGCCAAAGGCACCATCGGGCACGAGAAGTTCTTCACCAACTCGCTTGGCCCTGGCATAAGCGTTTAACCGATTTGTAGAATCTGCGAAGCTGAAATAGTAGTTGACCAGACGAAAAATGGCGTTCCCGTACACTTTTTTGATTTCGGTTGCAAGCGATAAACGGATATTCGAACCGCGATCCACCAGCAGATCATACGCTTGTTGTGCCTTTTCACGAGCATACTGAAGGTCGGCTTCCGGATGGTTGTTGATGCCCTCCTTCTCCATAAACAACGCAACTTTTGTGAGTTCTTTGAGCATCTCGGCTTTCCTTTGCGTGCTCTTGGCGTGCTTATAGGCCAATTCCAGGTTTCGGCGGGTTTGGCGATAGTTGTAATCATCCGGATAGGTGTTAAGATCTTTCTGGGCGGCAAAACCGCGCGCGCGCCATTCGTTGCCTCTCAGGTTGAACTCGTCTTCCACAGCCCTCTGACGATAAACTCGAAAATACAAGCTATCTTGTGGACTCAAAACGCCTTTTTCAGCCAAGTCGCACGCAAGCCGTACCATGAAACTCGAGAACAAACCATTGGTGACTGCACTATCTGGTGGCGTAATCGTGAGCTCTACTGCTTGATTGATAAAGATTCTGATTTTATCGACGAGTTCCTGATTTACTGCCCACTCATTTTTCGCATACAACCCCAGAACCCCTTGCCAGGCATGGACCAAGCCGTCCAGGTAGGTGCCGTCCTGGAGCTCAATGGCCCGAAGAGACTCCATGTAGCCAAAATTGAAGGCAATCTCCGGATCGCCAAACAGCTCATAACTCTTCTTGAGTGACAGAATCGCGGCATCAAGAGTTACCGAACTTCGATCCTTGAGATAGAGTTGATACTCTGCAAAACCTTTGTATCGATACACGCTCTTCATGACGTCGGTGAAGCGACACTCCACATCCGGGACACTCTCGGCACAGCGTGTTAACACCTGTCTACACAGGTCCACGGTTCTTTCATAATCACTGCTGTTGTACGCCTGTTGAATTTCCTCATATAAGGAGCTGACGGGTTGACCGAAGCCCATGTTCGTCGCGAGCAAAAACACAGGTACGAAAAGAAGCCTTTTCATGGCTCAATACTCCTCAATTATTCAAGCTTAGCTTTAGCAACCCTCTCAAAACCCTTCTGAGTTCGGCGATTGAGGTCTTGTTGCTTGTTCCTATCACTTTTATCCACACATTGCCGTTATTTCGCCAATGAATCTCATGTTTTACTCCATCAGAATAACTGAAGTTAATGAGGAACCCTCCCGGATTTCGTTGAATTTCCTTGGGGACGCTTCCATAGCGGCCCTTGTTCAGCCGGTCAAGTTCAGCGTTAATCTTGTTCCAAAGTTTGTAATCTTCGGTTCCGATGGTTGAGGATGCAAAAGAAAGAATTTTCTCCGGAGCTCCGGAAATCCCCAACGATGTCTGCCGTTTTTTCTGTTTCGCCGGTTTGTCTACCTCTTCCAAGGAAACAGGCTTTGTCTCTAAATTAAACTCGACATTGTCTGAGATCAATTGTCGATGGCCGCGCTTCGATTTGCCGATGTCGAGGCTACTGTTGTCACCATCATAGAATTTGCCTTTTTGCAGGGCGATGTTGCCATCATTGGAAGCCCGACCGTCTCTCAGAGCCAACTCTGAACGCGAAATGCTTCCCATCGGCGAATTGGAAAGCAGGTAGTTACCCATGTCGTTCGCACTCAATGCCAAATCCGCCTCCTCCTGATTTTCACCGAGCAGCTCTTCCAACTCTTCTTTCTGAAACCCTTCCTCTTGAGCATCCACCTCGGTGGGTGGTAATTCCACCAATTCTTCCATTTTGAGCTTCGGCTTTTGGTCAACAGGAGGAGGAATTTCCGGAATTTGGATATTTTCGAAGACGATTTGCTTTGGTTCGGTTGGAACAGGCTCTATTTTTACGTTCGTCGCCACCCGAAACATCAAAATTGTGACAACTAATGTCGCGATTAACGCCTTTTCAAGGCTCTTTTGGTAGCCAAATTTTAGACGTCCAAATTGGGTGCTCTTAGAGCTTTTGCCTAAGACAAATTTTCTGGAACCCCGATTCTTGCCGAACACAATTACTTCTGTCAGATAGAGTTTTAAATGAAGCCCGTCACCTGTGGTTAGGACATTGAACGAGTTTTTCACAAATACTGTGCCATTTTCGTTGAATGGACAATCTCTTGTGGATGGTTATTTAAAATGAACTTAAACAGTGGTAGCTTTGATGAAAATCTCGGGTGGCTGTTCTATTTCGAGACACCTATCCGAAAAAAATACAGAAGCGCCTTAACTTCCCTAATACAACAAATCCAAAAACTACTCACCTATTTCTTCTAAATTTGGCAAATAAAGCGGCTTCTTATGTCCAAATCTTAATAACACACATTGAAGGACTGATTCCGGTGCATGATACTGGAGGTTCACAAATAAGCTGCTTGCTCTTTGAAACAGGCTTGTGTCCAATCTGAGGCCGAAGAGACGCTCCTCTCCAAACTTGAGAACGGTGGTATCAAATTCAGGTATCTTTGCGATATAAATCCCCTTCCCAATATAGATTGCAGGAATCTCTCCCAGAGAAGGTTCCTTTTCAGAGAACAGGCTGATGTAATCCCCAAAAACCAAGTCTCTTATGTCTGTTGGATGAAACGTGGGTTTCTTGGTGTCTGAGATCAACTCATGCACTTTCTCGAACCTACCTTTACCAGCATTCTCCAGTATTTCCGCGGCAAGCTCCATAATTCCCACAAACTCAGATGGCTCATCTATGGGTGCTGGCGCGTTCTTGAAATCCTCCTGATAAGCGTACCGGGTTATCACCCGGGTCCAGACCGCCCGTTTGGATTCGAAGGTTGGAACCACTTCAAGCTCAAGCACCTTGACTTCATAGCGGGCCTGGCGAGGCTGTGAATTCTTCACGAGATTGACATACAGGGTGTAGTCTCGCCGCAGATTGTCCGGTCTCGGCGGGTGTGAGCGCAGCAGCCCGATTATGTTGTCTCGCGCCGTAATCCTACGGTTCCTCAAAGACTGATCGATGGCTCTGTAGACCGCACGAATTGAATTTTGCTCGATGTCGTCATCTTCGTAGGCACATCCGAACGTCTGAATGTAATCATTGTTTTCATAAACCTGTTCCAACGGCGTTTTGATCACCTGCTTCATGACGCCGATAAGCGTCTGGTGGTCATCTTTTGCCCAACATTTCTCATCAAACTTCTTTCTATCCTTAAGGATAAAAGGAAATGCCGGTTTAGTATAAATCGTTGAAAATAAGAGTAGGAAGCAAAGAAAAAAGGAAGCCATAGTTGCCCCTGGTTTTTGTCTTGAGTCTCCCCCGAGATCATTCGCTAAAAAAATCTTTGCACTGAGTCTCAGTTTACGAAATTAGTCCATATTCCAACCATCTGCGTAAAAAATAATGCAGGCTCCTCCATTAAACCTGGATAATTCATAAGTATTTAAAACACAATAAAAGTTCTCCTTGTAAATTGTCATAGATATGGAGCATGCCAAAGCGAAGCAACTGTACCGCAAAGTCTACTGCGGACGCGGGCGCTGAACCTAACATCAAAGAACATAAACTCGACTTTGAAATGGGACTGAACCTCGTGCCACCGTTTCGAAGCAAATCAGTTCCGCTTGTTTTTATTACATTCGGCTGCTGACGTGCTATTTCATGCGTTAAGAACCAATGTTCTCAAACACACTCGCTGGGCAAAAACAAGCATGGGAACGCTCCGGCTGCGTTTCTTGAAAATCGGCGCTTCCGTGCGGGAATTAAAAACACGTATTTGCTTCGATCTACCATCGAGCTATCCTTTAACCTTAAATACAAGCGACGGACATAGCTGCGTCATAACACGGTGAAACAACCTCTGCAGAGCACATAACCAGTCCATTTATCGCTTCCGCAACCCTCCCATACCACCAAATCGTCACAACTCGAAGCTCTAACGCCACAGATTGAATGAAACGGTAGCTATCTATTCACCGCCATCGTGCTTATGGTGAGTTTATGAATAATCCAGGATAAAAAATCATCCTATTTTTTTCAGCACTTTTCTTCGTTTTCATCTATTAAATAGTTTGACTGAGACATCTAAGCAAGCCTATTTCTCACGAGTGTTCATAATCGAGGAACTTGATATATTGAGAAAATCGCCGAAGATGAGTCGCCTTCTCTTTCTCATCGCTCGACCGATAATCTTGAAAAACTGAATACGCCTTGGGGAAAGCTTTGCAGGGAGTCGCCAATGGAGCTCACAAAATGAACATTGGTACTTTGATCAGCGATAAGTACGAAATTCTGCATGAAATCAAGCGTGGTGGTTTCGGCATCGTTTATAAGGGGCTGGATACGCATCTGGGTAAGAAAGTCGCCATCAAGACCATCGACCCGGCGCTACTCGAAAACGCAAAACACGTCGATATGTTTCAGCAAGAAGCCCTGAGCATTGCCAAACTCAATCACCAAAACATCGTTCAGATTTATGACATAAAGCGAAATGATGAGGATCAGCTTTTTCTGGTTATGGAGTACATCGACGGACCGGATTTCATGACTTTGCTCAAAGCCTGTCGGTCTCAGAATAAGAGCCTGCCGATCCACCTTGGCGTCTATGTCCTTGCGGAAGTATGCAATGGCCTGGATTATGCCCACAATCGACGCCACAAAGAAACCAATGAGCCGCTGAATTTTGTCCATCAGGACATCTCTCCGGAAAACATCATGCTTACCCGTTCGGGTCAGGTTAAAATAATTGACTTCGGAATCGCAAATCTCAAACGCTTGCAACCGCAAAAGCGTAAAGATGCCTACATTCAAGGCAAGATCAATTACATGGCACCGGAGCAAGTTAACGGCAAAATGGTTATCGACCGGCGCACGGACATCTTTGCGATTGGCCTCATTCTTTTCGAATTCCTTATCGGGGAACGATTCATCAGAGCAAATGATGATCAAGAAGTCTTGGAAACGTTGGTTACTGGCGCCTGGGATCCGCTGCGTCTGGATTCAGAAAGCATCCCTGAAAACTTAAGGCAGATTGTTAAACAAGCTCTCGAACACCATCCAAAAAATCGATATGATAATGCAAAACTGCTGTATAAAGATTTGATGCATTATCTCATACTGAACGCGCCGTCCGTCGATTTTACGAGCGAGATCAGTGACTTCATTGCCAAACTTGGACCGGAGCAGCTCAGTTACAACGGCAATGCAACTCATCAAAATTATAACTCGATGGTCACAGAATCGCCGAACCCTGACGCTGAACAAGCGACGTCCGAACCGGCACGCCCTACCGAATTCAACGAAGAAGCGGAGACACTGTACGATATTTCTGACGATCCTGTGAATAATTTCACAGATGGAAATACGGATTTGGAAACAAAAGACGCCCCCCTCGACCATGATGATTCCAAATATGACAGCTTCGTGGAAGAAGACGAGGACGATCAACGAACCATCATTGATGTCGTCCGGCTATCCGCACGGACCCATAAAAAGGGCATTACGTTAAGCTTTCTGGGTATTGTGTTCTCATTCATTTTATTCACCGTCGTGGATACCTTTGCTCGCTTTACCCCAATAGGCACTGAAATTTACGATTTTCTTTTTCCACCTGCCATCAAGCTCGTATCCGTACCTGCTGGTGCGAGTGTGTACTTAGATAATAAGCTCCTGAACGAGACCACTCCTTTGGGCATCGACCAAATCTCTCCCGGAGTCCATAAGCTTGTCCTGACCTTGCCACAATTTGAGCCGATTGTGAAATCCATCAATGTGCCGAGAAGTGGGACCGTCAATGTCTCCGGCGAAAATCACCGTCACGCCAGCCAACCTTACATTTTGAGATTTAAAAGTCAATTAGAGATCACATCCAAACCAGCGGGCGCAAGCATTTTCATAAACGATGTGAAAATAAACCAAAAAACGCCCGCAAATGTGTTCTGGGAAGTCACAGAAAAACCAATCGACATCCGATTGGAACATGCAGAGCTGCCAAGTCTGACCGGCTTACAGATTGATTGCATGGAGGGAAAAGAAATTATCGACGATGTGCGGCTCTGGGAGGTTGAACCCATCCAACCAGACAGGGCCCAATTCAGCATTGAGGGCATTTTTCACAAAACGGTCACCATAAATTCATACCCTTCGGAGGCCGATATTTACCTGAACGACGACGAACAGCCGATTGGTGTGACCGGTTCGACGGGAACACTCATGTTGAGTCTGGGAAGCCATCTGATAACGTTGAGGAAAGAAGGCTTCCTATCGCGCAGTTTTAGTGTCAACATTGATAAAGACTCACCCAATGTCATCAACAACGCGTTGTTGCGAAGGGTACGTATCTATTCGAGGGACATTTGGTCCCATGATCCGCAAGATTTGGGAGCAAAAATTGTTGAGCTGGTTTCCAAGAAAACGGGTAGAACAATCGATTATACCGGAACCACCCCCGCAGCTTTGAACCTCCTCCCCTATTCTTATACCGCGAAATTGCTGAAAGACGGTTACCGGGAAACCATCATCGAGATCCAACCTTCGGACCGCTCGGTGGTGGCGAAAATGCAACTCATACATCTCAAAATACCGATTCTGGCCATAGATGCGATCACCAACGATCCCATTAAGGGAACTGAAATTACTTATGCAGAGCAGGACTCAGAAAACGCGAACACATTAGGGCTAACAGACGTCGACGGCCAAATCATCGGGGAATTACCGCCGGGCACGTACCAAATCACGGCGAAACGCCAGGGTTATGCAGTACAAACGAAAAACCTACGTGTACAACGGGGTGAGGACAGTCGCCTCATCTTTCGTCTCACGTTATTGAGGTGAGGACCAGGCCGATTTCATGGGAAACCACTCATGCCAAAACTGATTGTAAGAAGGAAAGTTGAAGTCCTACGGGAATTCGACATGGGGGATTCCAAAACCGCCATCATCATCGGCACCGACGGCGACAACGATCTAGTTATTGACGATAAACGCGTATCCGAAAAGCACGCCCAAATTTATCGCGAGAGCGACCGCTATTACATACGTGATCTGAACAGCGCGTTCGGTACATATCTCAATGCCAGAAAGATCAAACATCTGACAGAGTTGACGAATGGGGATGTACTTCAACTGGGTGCCCATACCATCCTTTTTGAGAACGCTTCGGCCGAAGCAAACTCAACCATTTATGACAACCAGGCAGAAGCCTTAAACTCTCCAAAGCGAAATATTTCTTATGAGAATGACCGGCTGTTTAACCCGCCGGAGGCCAAATCAAATCAGGAGGTGGCAAAGCACCCGAATGAAAAACCTTGGTCCGGTTTGAGTGCCGCACCCGAGAAAGCTGACGCCGAACTTGCTCCATATTATTTGTTAGCGGTTTACGGGCCATATCGAGGTAAGCGTTATCAACTGCGATACGGTGAGACCAAAATCGGACGTGATGAAAGTCTGAATGATGTCATCTTGAATACCAGCAAAGAAGGAAAGCCCGACCAGAGCATTTCTCGACGCCATGCTACAATTTCATATAAAAACAACGCATTTTTCGTTAGCGACAAACGCAGCAAAACCAGAACATTAGTCAATCAGCTTGTGGTACCGGTTGACGAGGAAATTCGGTTGTATCCGAAAGATGAAATCGAAATTGTCAGCGATCAGCAAAGCACGATTTTTCGCTTTGTGGAAGGGAATCAAGTAGATTTCAGCTTTCCGAGAAAAGCCGGAGTATGGTGGATCAGGCATCGTTCACGTTTTATGTTTAGTGCTGCTGTTCTCGCCGTATTATTGGGAATTTTCTTCATAGCCAACGGGATCCTCGAACGTGCCACGCTCACGCAAAAGCCCGATCCACTGACCGTTGAATTATCGCAATGGGTCGTGGACAGAACGGCCACAATACAATCGGATCGTCGTAACGGAGTATCGAAGGTCTCAAATCATCAAATCCCGGCTGTCGCGGACTTCAACGGAGACGGGTTCGTCGACATTGCAATTACAAATGTCACGCACAAGCCACTACTCATTGACGGTCAATCAAAAATGCCGACATGGATCATGGACACGGTGCCCGCAGACCCAAGTTCTGCTTTCGTCGCCGCAGACATCAACCAGGACAAACTGGGCGATCTGATTTTTCTTAGCCAAGATGGACGACTCATTGCGGTGGATGGAAAATATGGCGCCGAAATTTGGACCAGCCCCTTTTACCAGACGCAGCTTAACGGCCCTCCCGTGGTGGCGGACTTTGACGGCGACACACATCCAGATGCCGCCATCTCGGACGAATTTGGCAAAATGCACCTTGGCTACAATCGCGTCGTTTCTATGGAATGGACTTCGGTTGAGACCGGACTGCCGATAACGACTCCATTGACCAGTGCTGATATCGACCGAGATGGCGACTTTGAACTGATAGCCGGTTCAGAACGCGGACTCGTTCTCCTCGTTGATGGAGCAGCACAACGGATCATGGAGACCATCGACATCAATGAAGAACTCAACCGGGCACGGGGCACATTTTATGAGGACAATCAAATAAGATTTCCGATCGGCATCGCTGATCTTAATGGCGATGAAACGCCCGACCTTGTGATCAGCACCGCCCAGGGTCGAATCGTGGCCATCAGCGGAGCGACCAAGCGCAGACTCTGGTACGACACCTTCACGAGTGAGCTAACTTTGGAAGAGTCGTTTCCTTTTCCATTTGCTTTGGGCGATTTTGATGGCGATGGTTTGAACGACGTTATCGTTTGCACCAACACCGGAGAAATTCGAGCCTACAATGGGCAAGGCGAATATCAGCAACCCAAATTGCTTTGGAGACAACCCATGGCCAACAGTGAACGCATTTACGAAGGCATCGTCGTCGGAGATCTGACCAAAGATGGGGTTTCCGATGTCATTTTCTCCGATTCCACGGGAACGCTTCACGTCTTGAACGGAAGGAATGGCAATAATCTGTTGGCTGTCGACCCGCCATTTCCTGGAGTCACGGGCATGCCGCTCCTTGCTGACTTACGAAACGATGGCCTTATGGATATTCTGCAATCTTTTTCAAAGCAGGGACTCATACTGCAATATGAGACGAACAGCCGGGCACCAAAATCTTCCGTGCTTTGGGGACAACGCTTTGGCAAAAGCCAGAACACACTCAACCAATCGTTTGAGATGCCCTCGACGGCCAAAGCCAATGTTTCGATGCTGGTGGGATTGACCCTGGTATGCGGTGTCGGTGGCTCGGCATTCTTTGTGTATCATAAAAAGCGAAAACTAAGCAGCAGCTAAGAGACAATTTTTCTCTGGTAAGCTTGATAACGTCCATATCTCGCTAAACCCGGTAACTCATGTCTGAACGAACCTAATACTGATTATTTTTGCCGACATCAAGATGGATCAACAGATAACCATAGCGTCTGCGAGTGACATTGGAACCGTACGAGAAGAAAACGAGGATTTTCATTTTTTCTCCGTGTCAAGAAAATTCCTGGTCGTCTGCGACGGCATGGGAGGACACCGCAAGGGCGCCATGGCAAGCAAAATTGCCGGAGAAACCCTCAGAGACTTGATGTTGGCCAAAGAGACCCTGCGGGACATTGTAGTGCGTAACAAGTTTTTTGACATCTCAAAAGCCTGCCAGGATCTCATGGAAGAACTGCCTTTGCCAGCCAAAAAACTCATCGCTGGCGTCCGGCTCGCCAACCGACACATCCTGTCGCAGTCTCTAAATAATCCGGACCTGCGGGGCATGGGCACCACCCTGGTTGCGGCTGTGCTCCATCAAGAGGAAATCATCATCGCAAATGTGGGTGATAGTCGCGTTTATCGATTGAGGGAAGGCAAAGTGACCTGCATGACGACCGATCATTCCTGGCTTAATGAACTTTTGGAAGATGAGGAGATTAGCGCAGACGAAGCGGAACATTTTCAAAAGAAGAATGTCCTGACCCGCGCTCTTGGAATGACTCCCAAGGTCAAGGTAGATCTACTTATCGAGACAGTCGAACCCGGTGATCTTTATCTGGTATGCACGGACGGCCTTCACAATGCCCTTTCGGAGGAGCTGATTCAAAGCGTTTTGGGCGCTCAACATGGGTCGCTACAAAACAAAATCAACAATCTCGTGAAAAGCGCAAAACTTATGGACGGGGCCGATAACATTACCGGCGGTTTAATTCATCTTTCAGGCCAATGGAAATTCTCGAATCACCGTAAGAGCAAGTACACATTTGACGAAGAATCTGAAGCAGTCAGCACCTACCTGAACCAGTCTCTGAAGTCGGTGTATCATCAGCCCACATGTGCAAACAGATTCGATTTGAGAAAAATTGCCACAATTGGTCTCCTGATTTCGATTTTGTTTCTAACCGCAATTTTTATCTACCGTGCGAAAACAACCCGCTCGCTCAAATCCGCAGCCATTGGCGGCGCGCCGAATCTGACCGAGGTTGTGAAACAGGCTCCATCCGGTCCAACGCCAACCGGCGTCACATTGCAGAAAGGTGGACAGCTCGTGCTTCTGCAAGTGGGCGCTCCAAAATACATCGAGCAAATGCAAAACTTGCCTGGTGTGCGGATTTTGGATTCTCTGAACATGTTCAACAATCAGATTCCGGTGTATGCAGGCAGGTACACCTGGGCCATCGCCGATTCAAACGAACGCCTTCTCTACAAGAAAAAAAATATTCTGCTAAAATCGCTCAAAGAAATCGAAATCGGGCCAAATCAGGTTGCAAACGGGTCTGGAGAGAGATCCAATAACAGCCACAATGCCCGGGCTCGCCGACTTAAGGGCGCAGAGGACGACAGCGCCCTGGTGTATATCGTTGGCAACTTCAATTCTGACACCCATTCCGATGCAGCTCTGTACATCAACAATGTCAAGTACGGTCGGATCGCACGGCTCAAAGATCAGGGATTTTACTTAAGAACAGGGGTTTATTCCTTCGAGATTCGCAGCGCGGACGATGAAATCTTACAAAAAAAATCAAATGTAAAAATCTTTCCGGGGGAAACCATCGCCATCGAGTTTTAAGACTTCTCCCGCACTGTCTTAAACCAAAACGGTCCTTTCGAGTCGTTCCGGCATGATGTTAAGCCGGAATCCCCGGCCAATCAATTAAGGAGATCCCGACTTAGAAGGCCAAAACAATAGCACATTTGCACCAAAGAGGAGGAGAATCAACGGATGCCAAAAATACCATCAAAACTCATAGGAACTGCAGGAGAACACTACGTCGCATATAAGTTGTCATGTTTTGGTTTCATTGCTGCCATGCCAAGAGATGGTTCACCGACAGTTGATATACTTGCAAGTAATTTGGAAGCCAATAAAACACTGGCTATACAGGTTAAAACAACTGATTGGGCGACAAGAGATCGGGGCAGGGGGTGAAGACAGAAAACCGCATGAGTTGCAGTTTCCGCTCGGCTACAATTCCGCAAATCGGAATGATGATAATTTCTTTTTCACCTTCGTTGATTTGAATGGTGTAGATTGGAACGAAAAAGAACCGGATGTTTATATAGTCCATTCAAAATTCGTTTATGAATACTCCAGATCTTGGATTGATAAAGTAAAGATGGGTCGATTGCATATAGAAATTGACAAGATGACACAATTCAAAAACAACTGGGAACTCATAAAAACAAGGTTGCGGTAGAAGATAAATTTTCATTCCCTCTTTTTAATTTAACCAACGATTTTGTTGGAGACCTTCCGTTTTCGGTCAGTACTCATGTAGAGCTTCTGTCGTCAACGGCTCCTGACATCAAAGGTTAAATCAAATTCAAGGAATTTCAGCAGCCTGGAGGCTGGAATATGAAAACCACGTACCTAACAAAAGCTCATCTAATTTCCCTCATGATCCTTTTGCTGTTGATGGGAAGCTCACTATTGGCTCAAACCAGCAATCCAAGGGCCGCCAATTGGTTTAAAATCGGACTCGAAGAAACGAATCCAAACAAGAAAGTTGAAGCCTACAAAAAAGCTTTGGAATTCGAACCCTTGTTTGTGGAGGCTCTCTTTAATTTGGGCACTGCCTACGCTCAGCTTCAAGAATATGAGCTTGCCAAAGAAGCGTTTGAGAAATCGCTGACAGCAAAACCGCACAACACCAACGTGGAGTTGAGAGCACAAATTCATTATCAACTGTCTGGCGCAGACAGACGTCTGGGGGCATTAAACGAAAGTGAAGAACATCTACGGACCGTCCAAAAACTGAAAAGCGACAAGTCACTACAGGTAAAAATATCCCTCGATTTGGGACGGTTGCTCCATGAGCAAGGCAGATATGAAAAAGCATTGGCGGAATTTAAACGTGGTCAAAACATTGATAACAAAAGCCGCAGTTTTTTTGAAAACTGGACCGGTATTGTTGAAGATGAAATGGAAATCGCGCGGCTTTATTCATCAGCCCTGATGGCTTTCCAAACTGCAGATTTAACCAAAGCCAAAACCCTATTTCGACAGATACAAAGCCAGAATCCCAACTTTAAAGATATGGCTCAAAAGCTCGCTGCAATTGATTCCACGCTGAATACCCAAGACCAACAACGGAAACTAGCGCAATTATATCAAGACGCTATCGATTTCGCCGAGGATGACAAACTCGAACCGGCCATCGCAACCTTTGAGCAACTTTTGCAACAAGCTCCGGATTTCCGGGATGCTCCTGAAAAACTTGAGACCGTTCGCAGAAAATACAGCCAGCAAAAACTGCAAAATGAATTAGAGGAGCAATATCTCAAGGGCGTTGAGGCGCTGGCAGAGAAGAACTGGACAAAGGCGATTCTGGTCTTTGAAAACGTTCTGAATCTAAGCCCAAACTATCGCGATACGAAAGCGAAACTTGATAAGGCCAACCAAGCCCTGGAAACCGAAAGCACCGAGAACATTCTCAGTGAATACTACTCGCAAGCCATCAGCGCCATTGAGAAGGACGAACTCGGGGTCGCGCTGACAGCCCTGGAAAAGGTTCGCCGCATCGACCCGAGCTACAAACAGACGAACGCATTGATTGCCAAAATTGAGTCCGGCTTAGAGACAAAATTGGATTCCACTCTGACTTCGCACGCCGTCACTTCAAGCAATGACGTTGAGGCGTTATACAAGAAAGCCATCACAGCGGTCCAGGAGGAAGACTGGTTGCAGGCACTGCTGCATTTGGAAAAACTAAAAATGTATAAACCCAACGATCCGGATATCGCAAAGCTGCTTTCTCAAACCCGAGCGAACCTCAAGACAGCCTCGTCTCGATCGGTCGGTGAAACCATCTTCGGTGAATCCCCAGTCTTTTTGCCACTCGTTGGTTTCATGATTTTCTCACCCGCCACTCGTGCACGACTTTATCTCATCAGAGACAAACATCGAAAGGCGGCTCAAATCTATGAGCGTCTCCTCGTGCAACATCCCGACCACGTTAAGTTTTACGTACTTTTAGCAAAAATCTATTTGCTGACGGGCCGAAAGGATGAGCAAGCCCGGAAGATTTTTCAAACGCTTCTCAATTTGAACCTGGCTCCGAAGCTGCATGAGGAAATCCGATCAGTTCTCACCGATCGATACTTGACGGAAAGCCCCTCTAAAACCGAGGCCATTTCCGTTCTCGAACATGCCCTGAAAAATGAACAACAGAAGAATGAAAACCACAGAACTCACTGATTCCGACCGAATGACATCTACAATTGACGAAAACCATAACAAAGTCAAAGATCTGCTGCGAACCCTCGGCAAAACCTATCTTCAGCGCGGTCAATATCAAGAGGCGTACGACAAGTTCACCCAACTTCTTGAAATGGGCCATGGCGGCCCAGACCTGTTGATGGACACTTCAACCGCGGCCATCGGAGTGAACGACACATCGCAGGCAGCATTGGAAATCTACGAGAAAGCGGTTGAATTGAACCCGAATTCTGAGGCGTTGCTCCTCGGGTTGGCAACTTTATTTCAGCAGAAAAACATCCGCACGCCCTTTTCTCTTGACGTCGGTACGAAAGCGGCAAAAATGTCAAGCCCCCATGCTGACAAACTTAAAGCATTCGTTGAAACTACTGATAAAAACAATGAAATTGCTGCTCAAACACCACGAACCGAAGAACACCAACATCGCTCTGCTCCGGAAAGCAACAACTTTCAAGCAATCCGTCATTACGTCGAGAACTTGTGGTGGCAATGTAAGTTTCAGGAGGCCTTTGAGTTTCTGCATAAAGCCATAGATACGAATGAAACTAACATCATGCTTGAGCAGGAATTAGCTTTGACTCATGCCTACGAAATGTTTACGAACCAACAAGTCGTCGACAACGAAGAAATGCTCGAAGATTTGTTTGCCGGGTTAGAACACACCAATCAAACGAATTCGCTTAATGACCTGAGAACTTACTTGACATTGCGCATGGCGTTGCCGGAAGGATTCCAACCCAACCATCGACCCGACGATGATTTTGAAGAATTTCGGTTCATTCTCGGTTTAATTCCGATAGATGAGTACTTTGGCAGATTGAAACACGAACCGAAGACCGATAACATTCATTTCGGTAGTTTTAACTTAACAGAAGAAGTCCTCAACCCATTGTCGCAGGATAGAGAGACTCAAAATGAGAGCAAATCGACACTAAATTGGACAAGCATTTTAGCGGCCCGTGTTCAGAATGAGAACGACATGGAAATGCCCAAGCAAGCCATGGATCTCATAAACACTCACCTTTTCAACATTCCTGACAGTATTATTCGCAGAGTGGGCGCGGGATGGTTATGTCTGGCAATCGATCCAGAAAAACAGATTTCGATGACCACGGAATTGCTACAAAAGCTCGACGAATACAATCATTCTCGGGCTAGAGATGAGCAAGTGGTACTAAATTGTGCCGTCGAGATTTGCCCCAATGCAACTAAGGATGGTCAAACCACACTTTCGGAATTGGTTCAGGCGCTGCATCTGCTGCGTCTGGCCCAAATCCGAAATGCTGAACATGCCACGAGCGGACTCTTTTTTGTCAAGTGTGAAGCGGAGACATCGGAGAATCTAACGCAACTCGGTGTCAAGTGGGCTTCCTTGGGGCAAATCGATCTGCTGCCGGGCCAGCAAACTTCCTGTTCGGAGATCATTTGGCAGGATCCCCTCGCCCAGATTTCAAAGAAGCGGACGGTCCGTTTATCGGACTTTGATGTTCAAGAACGTTTGGTAGGACATTTAGGTTACGCCACGTTTCTAGGCACCGATGATCGCTTGGATCGCAATGTGATCTTGAAGGTTATGTCTCCTGAATTCGCCATTTCGTATTTGCGCGACCGAAACCAACTTGATAAACTATTCGAAGACATTCGTCGGGTAGCCACGATGAGTCACCCCAACATTGCCACGTTATTTGATCTGGGTCAACAGGATCGGATGATCTTCATCGTGCGCGAGTATTTGGAAGGCCAGCCCATAACGCAGTTTGAGTTTCCTGCAGAGAACCAAGAAATGGAGATCATTTCCATACTGTTGCAAATTCTTCGTGCGTTGACCTTTGCCCAACAACGCGGGATTTCCCATCTGAGCCTGAAACCAACCAACATTTGGTTGAACGAATCCGGGGGAGTTAAAATTACAGATTTTCGAATCCCGGGCTTCGCAAGTGATTTTCGGCCGAAAGAGATGCTCTCACATGCGCACTGGCGTTACCTTGCCCCGGAAATTTTGACCGGCGTGCCCGGAGACCCACGCAGCGACATCTATTCGTTGGGCATTATCGCGTATGAACTCCTGGCCGAACAACATCCTTATGGTCAGGTAGATCAGATCGACTCCGTTGAGGATATTTTCGAGCTTCCCATTGCAGCGCTGGAAGAAAAGCACAGCAAGCATTACCAGGATTGGAATCGCTTGCTGTTTTCCGCAATGATAGACGATCCGGACAAGCGCCCCCAGGAGCTGCAGGAATTTCAGGAAGGGTTGCGGGACATCCAAGTGAAACTGTTAGACCGGCAAAGGGCGGATACTGCCAAAAGTTGACGCTCAGTCCACACAAACAAATTGTTTCCCCTTTGCTAATTCACCTCCGTTTTATTTTTTTCTTGACTCCTTCGAATTACTTTTAGATATTCCCTCTATTCATGGGGATCAGCGGATGGAACCGATGGTCTCACGTTGGCGTAGCCTGAACCAACGAAATCTCTCCTTCTGACCTTCTGCCAGACAAACCCAAGTGGAGGGGTTATGAAATGGTCCTTTCCGACATTTTCCAAACATGGAAAACCAACGTAAGGGCTGAACGCACCGGGGCACGTGGCTGAAATCCTCAAAAAACATAGCCAGTAGCGAGCGCTGGTGCCCAAAAATTGCCGCCTGTCTCTCAACGACACTTCGAGGGAAAGTTTTTGGGCTCAATTATGG
>JAABYK010000258.1:56522-66193 GCA_011775825.1 Candidatus Zhuqueibacterota bacterium
CAAAAGGACTAAGAATAAACTAACCAACTTTCAATAAACAGACTTATGTCCCGGAGGAGGAGTTATGCGAAAATTACGCATTGCAGTCATCGAACTGGTCGTCAAGGCACCAACTCGATGGGTATTCGGACGCATCATGAATGCGAATCAAGCAAGCATCATGCCGCAGGTGATCGCGCATTGGTGCGAGCAAGAAGGCCATGACGTCGAATTTATTTGTTATACAGGCCTTGAAAATTTGTTCGAGGAGCTTCCCACCCACGCCGATCTGGTCTTTATCGGCGCATACACGCAGGCTGGGCAGCTTTCGTATGCAATTAGCAACTTAATGCGTTCAAGGGGTGCGGTAACCGTGCTTGGTGGGCCGCATGCGCGCTGCTATCCGCAGGACGCATTAAAATACTTCGACTATGTTCTCGGTTTCACAGACCGGGAAGTACTACGCACTGTTTTGCGGGACTGCTCACGGAATCGCCCTGTGGGCGTAAACATTTCAGCGAAAGGGCAAGCGTTGGATCTGCCCGGAGTACGCGAGCGCTGGAAATTCATTAAGATTGTGCTTCAGAAAGCGCCCCTCATCAAGGGAGTATCGATGATCGGCAGTCTCGGTTGTCCATACACCTGCAGTTTTTGTATCGATTCCGTGGTGCCTTATCAGCAGTTAAGTTTCGATGTCATACAAGATGACTTGCGATTCCTTTTGCAAAAGTTCAAAAAGCCCAACGTCGGCTGGCATGACCCCAATTTCGGTATTCGCTTCGATGAGTACCTGGACGCTATCGAGGAGGCCGTACCGCCGGGCAGCATCAATTTCTTCGCGGAAAGCAGTCTCTCGCTTCTTTCCGAACCAAATTTGAAACGGCTCAGGAAAAACGGCTTTAAAGCTGTGTTGCCCGGAATCGAGTCATGGCACGACATGGGCAATAAGTCCAAAACCGGAAGTAAACGAGGCATCGATAAAGTGCACTTAATTTCTGAACATGTCAACATGGTTTTGCATTATATCCCTTATATCCAGACCAACTTCGTGTTAGGGTTGGATGTTGACGACGGACCAGAACCTTTTGAACTCACCAAGCGCTTTATCGATTTGGCCCCGGGCGCCTTTCCCGCTATATCGCTTCTCACGGCGTTTGGCCAGGCGGCTCCACTTAACCTCGAGTACCAGAAAGCCGGACGTGTATTGCCGTTCCCTTTCCATTTCATGAATAACAACCACGTCATGAACGTAAGCCCGAAGAATTATTCCTGGCCTGAGTTTTACGATCACCTGGTCGACTTGCAGAGCTGCGCGTTTTCAAGGCAAACCATCGTGCGACGATTCAAGGCAGGCAAAAAGACACGCCCTAGATGGCTACCCTGGGTGAACGTGCTGCGGGCCGTGTGTTCGGAAGGATTCGGAAGAATCAAATATTACACCGCTTTACGTCAAATGCTGGAGAGCGACCGCCAGATTCGCCGATTCTGGGAAGGAGAAACCGCCGAAATTCCACCTTTCTATGTGGACTGGATGAAACGTGATCTGGGGGCGTTCTGGAAGTGGTTGCCTGAAGGCGCGCTGTATCACGACACCAATGCCTATCTCAAATCAGAAATGCAGACAAAGCAGGTTGAAAACACAGCGCACGTTTGATGATGAACAAATCCATTGATCCGTTAAAAAGTACGTAGAGGAGTGTGGCTGTAATGGGGTCAGAGCTAGTTTTCGTCAGTCTCCGGAAGCGGATACTTTAACTCGCTTTTGTCGAGAAGATCGAGTGTTTCGTTAAACCATTGCATCGCTCCTCTGTACTTTTTTACGTCCTCTTTCGTGTAACCCATACCCAAAACAGCCCTTCCTATGTACTCGATGTCATCTTTGCTAAGAAGTTCGATTCCATACTCGAGCAATTCTGCTGCATCAGCTTTGTCCCGTAAAGCTTTGATTTGGTCTTTTCTGTCCGCAATTGCGGGCAGCTTCAGAACCAACAGGTCCCTCACACTGACGACCCGTGTGGTAATCTCCTCGACGTTGGACTCTTTCGCGTCGTTCAACGCCGCCCGGCGGTGACGCAAATTAGCCGGTAACACATCCAAACGCGTCCCTTCGATGTCATAAATCTGCACGACCGTAGTTCGGCCTTTGTAGTATTCCGTGAACAGTTTGCGGCCTTTCTCCAGATCCTTTTTGGCTACGAGGATGTCCAGATCATGTGTGGCTCGGGGCAGCGCGTGTTGGCCCATGGCAATCCCACCGATGATCGCGTATTTGATGCCGTTTTGATTCAGAGTCTCCAGGATAAATTTTACTTTATCCCACTCCATAATCTTTCGCCCTCCCCAAAAATTACCCAACCGATCGGAAATGAGTACGGCAGACTCAAGACCATTGCGGCCGCGTATGAGATACTCTTCCCGGGTTTCGACGTATGTTTGCTCGTCCGAGAATGTATCCCCGTCTTTGAGGACGTTTTTCTTCTTATCTTTCATATTCCTTTATTTCCCGCCAAAAACCTTTTCAAAAAGTAGGCAACCCGCTGAAGGAAGAATGTCAAGCTAAATCGGCAAAGACCAAACTCCAAAAATCTTGACTTTTAGCGGAATATTTATTAGCATAAACACAAATTGGATACCGATATGAACGAAGACACGCCTCTCTATTACACGGATTATCTCAAGTTAGACGATCTCCTGTCTCTGCAATCGCCCAAAAGTTTGGAACGTATGGGTGAGCTCGCGCACGAGGAGATGTTGTTCATCATCGTGCATCAGGCCTATGAACTCTGGTTCAAGCAAATCCTCCACGAGTTGGACTCGGTCATTGCGATTTTCAAACAGGATTACATCGACGAAAAGAATGTCGGCGTGTCGGTTTCTCGACTCAATCGCATCATCGAAATACAAAAACTCCTGATCGAGCAAATTCGGGTGCTGGAAACCATGACCCCCCTGGATTTTCTGGATTTCCGGGACTTCCTCATTCCTGCTTCAGGATTTCAAAGCTACCAATTCCGCCTTATGGAAAACAGACTCGGACTCGACCCCGAGCAGCGCAAACCATTCGAAAAGGCGCCCTATCATGCGCGTTTGTCAAAGGAGCATCAGCAACTGCTTATCAAATCTGAGCAGAGCCTTTCATTGTTCGACCTTGTGGAAAAATGGCTTGAGCGTACGCCATTTCTGCAGTTTCATGGCTTCGATTTTTGGCAGACGTATCGCAACACCGTGCAAAAGATGTTTGAACGCGATCGCAAGTCCATCGAAAACAATCCCACGCTCTCCGAGGATGAGAAAGAGACGGAGCTAACCGAATTGGCCGCTACGGAAAAGAGCTTTTCTGCTATTATCGACGAAGACGAACACAATCGGCTGCGCGAGAAAGGTTTTCGCAGGCTGTCCTTCAAAGCCACTCAGGCAGCCTTGTTGATCAACTTATATCGCGATGAACCTATTTTACATTTGCCCTTCAAATTGCTGACATGCTTGATCGAAATCGATGAGTTTCTGACAGCGTGGCGCTATCGGCATGCCCTGATGGTGCAACGCATGATCGGGTCAAAAATCGGCACGGGCGGCTCGTCCGGACACCAATATTTGAAAATGACCGCTGAGAAGCATAAAATATTCAGCGATCTCACCAATCTTTCGACATTTTTTATTCCTCGGTCCAAGTTACCGGAATTGCCGGAAGACCTTAAGAAGAATCTAGGCTTTTATTATTCCAAGAAGGAATCATGAATATCGACTTGAGCGGGAAACGCGCCATCGTTTGTGGCAGTTCTAAGGGCATCGGCAAAGCCGTCGCCCACGAATTGGCCAATTTAGGCGCCACGGTGATCCTGATTGCACGGGATGGCGAGACCCTCAAACAGGTGAAAGGCGAATTGAGTCGCGATGCCGGCCAAAGGCACGATTTCATCGCGGTCGATTTTGCGGAAGTGGATACTTTAGAGCAGAAAATCACACAGTTTGTGTCAACCAATCCACCCGTGCATATTTTGGTAAACAACACCGGCGGGCCGCCTGCGGGACCCATTTTTGAAGCGGAGACACAGGAATTCTTGCAGGGTTTTTCCAATCACCTCATTTGCAATCATATCCTGACTCAGACGGTTGTCCCGGGTATGAAGACCGAAGGATACGGTCGCATCATCAATATCATTTCCACGTCGGTCAAACAACCCATCAAAGGATTGGGCGTGTCGAATACGGTACGTGGTGCCGTGGCGAGTTGGGCGAAAACGCTCGCCGGTGAACTGGCCGCCTTCGGAATCACCGTAAACAACATTCTTCCCGGTGCGACCAAAACCACCCGGCTGCAGTCTTTAATTGGACATAATGCGAAAAAATCAGGAGTGAGCGTCGAAGCATTAACCAAGCAGATGTTGGATCAAATTCCGACGGGAAGATTTGCGGAGACATCGGAGATTGCGAATGCCGCGGTTTTTTTGGCCACGCCGGCTGCTGCCTACATCAATGGCGTTAGCCTGGCAGTGGATGGTGGCCGAACGCAGTGTTTGTGAGTTTCAGGCTTTCAGTAAGCAGTGATCGGTAAGGCAGTATTCAGTAATCAGTATTCAGTGATTCAGTGCTCAATGTGAAAACAGTGAGCGGTCCTGCGCATGCACGATATGACGATATAACGAAAAGCTTTTCATGAAGCCCCAAAAAATCATTTCTGAATTAAAACAGTCTTTGCAGACCGAAGTCAAGTTTGCGTTGGTTTACGGCTCGATCTTGACCAAATATTTTAAAAAAGACAGCGATATCGATTTGGGAGTCTACCTGGGCAAAAAACCTGACCTGGACACGTATATAGATTTGAAGCAAAGAATCGAACAGCATTTTGATTATCAATTCGAAATTGACCCTGTTATTTTTGATAATGCCGATCCGATCATTGCCATGCAGATCCTGGCAAATGGCGAACTCATCATCAAGCATGACCTTGAACCCTTCATAAAATATAAAGCCAGGATGATTTCCCAATACCTCGATTTCAAAATGGATCGGAAAAGAATTGAAGAGCGGATCGCTGAAGGTTCGGTTTATGCTTGAAAAAGATGTCGTTCTGTCAAAAATTTCCATCATCAAGCATTGTCTGGACCGGATTAAAAAAGTAACCAATTTAGCTCCGGATTCACTGGAGAATTTTGACAAACAGGATATTTTTGTTCTCAATCTTCAAAGGGCTATTCAGGCGTGCATCGACATTGCAAACTTGATCATCTCAAAACATGATTATCGCCTGCCAAATTCCTACAAAATGAGCTTTTATATCTTGTTTGAAAATAAATGGATCAATTCGGAGACATGTAAACGAATGCAAAAGATGGTGGGCTTTCGCAACATTGCGATTTACGACTACCAGGAAGTGGATACCGAAATTCTGAAGTCCATTCTGACCAAGAATTTATCCGATTTTGAGAAGTTTTATAAGCAAATCCACAAGAAAATTGCGGCATCTTAAAGACGTAACACACGTTGCACTTTTTTGAATTCCGGTATGAATAAAATCAAGAATTTCATTAATGGCGAACTCGCGGCGCCCGTTTCCGGAAACTATCTCGACAACTATGATCCGGCAATTGGAGATGTCTACTCGCAGGTGCCGGACTCGGATGAGCAGGACATCGACTTAGCCGTTCAAGCCGCCGAACGCGCTTTCCCCTCCTGGTCGGTCACCCCTGCGCAAGAGCGGTCAAACATCATGATGCGCATCGCGGACTTGATCGACCAAAATCTGGATAGACTGGCGCAAGCCGAGTCCGTCGATAACGGGAAACCACTGAGGTTGGCAAAAACCGTTGACATCCCGAGAGCCTCGAGTAACTTCCGATTTTTTGCAACGGCCATTCTGCACTTCGCCAGTGAGTCGCACATCATGGAAGATTCGGCCATCAACTACACTCTGAGAAAGTCGATTGGCGTCGCGGGATGCATTTCACCCTGGAATTTGCCGCTGTATTTGTTCACATGGAAAATAGCCCCGGCTTTCGCGGCAGGCAACTGCGTCGTGGGGAAACCGTCCGAGATCACGCCGATGACCGCTTATCTGCTTTCGGAACTGTGTGTCGAAGCGGGATTGCCAGCGGGCGTCTTAAATATCGTTCACGGGTACGGCCCCAAAGTCGGGGCGGCCATGTCGGCACACCCCGGGATTCCGGTGATGTCTTTTACGGGCGGCACAAAAACCGGCACGGAAATATCAAAAACGGCTTCTCCCCTATTCAAGAAGCTGTCGCTGGAAATGGGCGGCAAAAATCCCAACATCATTTTTGCGGATTGCAAATACGAAGAGATGATGCAGGCCACGCTGAAGTCGTCATTTTCAAACCAGGGACAAATCTGTCTTTGTGGCTCCAGAGTTTTCATTGAACGCAGCCTTTATGAAAGATTTCGGGACGATTTCGTTGAACGCACGAAAACGTTAAACGTCGGCGATCCTATGTCAGAAGACAGCGACCTGGGTGCCGTGGTTTCGGGTGCGCATATGGAAAAGATTCTGTCTTATATCGAACTGGCGAAGCAGGAAGGCGGCACCCTTTTGTGCGGAGGCAATCAGGTCAAACTCTCCGGCAGGTGCAAACACGGATGGTTTGTTGAACCGACGGTCATCGAGGGTCTGCCGCACGATTGTCGCACCAACCAGGAAGAGATTTTCGGCCCGGTGGTGACGCTCATGCCATTTGACACGGAAGATGAGGTTGTGAAGTATGCGAATAGCACCCAATACGGATTGTCCGCCACCATCTGGACCGAAGACCTCACGCGCGCCCATCGGCTGGCAAATCAGGTGCAATCCGGCATTATCTGGATCAACTGCTGGATGCTGCGCGACCTGCGTACGCCGTTTGGTGGCATGAAGAATTCAGGATTGGGTAGAGAAGGCGGGTTCGAGGCTCTGCGGTTTTTTACAGAACCGAAGAATGTGTGTGTGAAATTGTAACTTATGAGAACGCAGTCACCTGACACGCCTCCCGAAATCGAGGAAGTTCAACTTGCACTTCTGAGAAAGAAGTCCATTCCGGAGAGGATGGCGCTCGTACAGGGCCTTTCGGCGACGACGATTCGGCTTGCGCGGCAGGCCATCGCCAGAAACAATCCGGATAAGAATGAGCAAGAGCTGAATTTATTGTTCATAAAGCTGTATCACAATACTTCATTCAGTTATAAGAATTCGCGATTTCTAGGCAAAAAAATGACTAATGTTCCTGATATTATCAGTGTCATAAAGCCTGTAACAAACGCATTCGAAGAACTCGGAATCGATTATCAAATTGGCGGCTCAATAGCAAGTTCCGTGTATGGTGTGCCGCGCAGTACACTTGATGCAGATTTGGTGGCCGATATCCGCCCCAAGCACATCCATCTCCTTGTAAACAAACTTGAGTCCAATTATTACATAGATGAGCTTATGATACGAGAAGCCATCAAAACAAGCGGTTCATTTAATCTTGTTCATTATCAGAGTACCATGAAAATTGATGTCTTTATCCCAAAGCCGCGGGCTTATGATAAAGAATCTCTGCAGAGACGAAGACAGCAACCCCTGGATGAAACGAAAAAGCGCGCCAAGTTTTATCTGGTCTCGCCGGAAGATATCATCCTGAATAAACTTGAATGGTATCGTTTGGGAAATGAACTTTCGGACCGGCAGTGGAACGACGTTCTTGGCGTCTTAAAAGTACAAAAGGACCGGTTAGACATCGGATATCTTCAGCGGTGGGCGTTGGAACTCGGCATATTAGACTTGCTTAACCAGGCGTTCGAAGATGCAGGTAGTTGATAGAGTGAATGTGCAAAAAAGATGTCTATTCGTAGAAACACAAACCTTTGAACAAATGACAAACAAGCGATCTCTAACGATGTCTTACTTGAACCAGATATAAGCAAGATAGTGGCCTCAAGGATGTAATATTTGTATGCATAAATATGTCAAACACAAGGTTTAGCCGAACTCAAAAGGAAGTCTTGTCATATCTGTATACCAGAAGACAAGACAGAAACAGAATTTTCTACGGTGAGATTAAATGGGCAATGGCAAGAAAATTCAATAAAATAGGCCATGGTGTCAAATTGTCTGAAGAAACCCGGAAATCAACTAGATATTGGATAACTAACTCTTTTCGCACTTCATTTTCTAGATGCATGATAAGTTTAGAAAACAAGAAACTATTATCAGCAGTTCCTGTCCACATAATTTTTGAACTAAGTCTATGGGAATTTTGTAATTTCCTCGTTTATTATGGCAACTGCTTGAATGAGGTTGAATTAAGGGAGAAGATATTCGCAGAGATAAAGTGCAAAGAGGAATTAGGAGATATGAAGCATCCTGCGATATTTTTTGCGCGTGTAAGAGATTTTACACAAGTTTATACGAAGACATATAAATTAACAGAAAGTGGTCTACAAATTATCAGGGAGAGAAAATTAGACAGTTAGTAACTGTTTATAATTCATGCATAAACAATAAGAGGTTTTTTCTATAAGAACCCAATCTTGAAAAAATCTTACAATACTTAGTAGCCCGGATAAGCAGGATATAATCTCGATAATCATTACTTTATAAAATAGTAAAATCAATATAAAAATCAAGTTGATTTTTTCAAACAAGTTCGGGCGGGCGGTTACGCCTGAGAAATGGGCGCCAGACCAACATGTTAATAGCTGTGCTTTCATTGAATGTTTCATGGATTATGTCGTTCTGGCCTCGACCCAGGTAGAACAGCGAAACTAACGGGGGACTTGCTTTTTGGGGATAAAGCATAGCTGAAGTTAGCTAACGTATATATTAGAATAGTACAGAATGGGCGGCGAAGTATCTGAGAGCCAATAGCATGATTTACTCGGTTTTAAAAGAAAAACAACATAATCTTGATTTGGACTATCTTAACTGTTGGTTAGAAAGCTTGGGGGAGCAACTCTGCTGAAACAGGCTTTTCAGGATGCAAAACTCAGGGAGGACAACGCATAACGTATGAGTCAAGATGTGAAATACATCCATGCCACGAAAGCCCCCGAACCCGTCGGCCCATATCCTCATGCACGACGCGTCGGCAATTTGCTCTTCTTGTCTGGCATCGGGCCGCGGGAACGGGATAGCAAACACATTCCCGGTGTCGAATTGGATTCACAGGGAAACATTGTTTCTTACGATATAGAGCCACAATGCCATTCTGTCTTCAAAAACGTTCGTAGCGTGTTGGAAGAAGCCGGGGCGAGTTGGGAAAACTTGGTGGATGTGACCGTTTTCCTGACCAATATGAGGGCCGATTTTGCCACGTTTAATCGGGTGTATGCCGAATATTTTAAAGTCAATCAACCTTGTAGAACGACGGTTGAAGTGAGCAGTTTACCCACGCCTATTGCTATCGAACTGAAGTGCATTGCGACTATTGACTGAAACTATGCAGCGAATAGTTAGTTAGAACCAAATCAAATATGGAGGACGCTATGAGAAATCAGGAAAGTCAAAAAGCCATGCAGCCGTTCAACCTGATGGGCTGGGTCGAAAAAAACAAGGATCGTCTGATGCCGCCGGTGGCAAACGAAACCATCTTCAAAGGCAACGACAACTTTATCGTGATGGTTTCCGGTGGCCCCAATTCACGCAAAGATTACCATTACAACGAAAGCGAAGAGCTCTTCCTGCAGCTCAAAGGCGACATCAAGATCAAGCTTTATTGGGA
>JAABYK010000669.1:0-20116 GCA_011775825.1 Candidatus Zhuqueibacterota bacterium
CCGAAAATCTGCATACTAAATTCACTGCCATACTTTATGAAGCTCTCCCTGTATTTTACCTTACCTATCGTATAAAACCATTCAATACTGGTGAGCCACGTCTTCTCGTCTCTTATCGTGTGTATAAATTTGCTATTTGGATGTCTCTTATCCAACTCTTTGTATAGGAGAGTTATCGGACTATCAGTAAAACCTTCGAATTCCCGAATAATGTCGTGGTCTATATCGTAGTACAATTGTTTTGGAACCTGGAGGGTTTTTATGCCGAGCAAGTTCAATGCCTTTGTTAATGAGGATGTTCCTGTTCGCAGGAATCCCACTCCAAATACTTTCATAAAGCCGATTCTTGTTCTCACCAATCAAAATAGATTCGCCCATATTACCATTGCCTTCCGCAGTTTTTCCCAATACTCTCCATCCAACTCTAGTTTCTCCGCCAGTTCCTCATAACAATCTTGAAAAGTCGTTCCGGTCAACAGAACTCGATCAACAGCTTGCCAGAAATACTCGTTTGTCTCGAGCGTAGCGGCCTCTTTACGAAGATTCGCCCATAGGTCAGATGCGCGGTGGTGATTAATTGCCGGCTGACCACTGTGTACGCAATAACCAAGGTAGTCACAAATCCTTTTGACCAATATTCCTGCCCAAATATCTCCAAAGCGATCAAATTGGTAGTCACCTCCCATGAGCAAGCAGTACAACCCAGGAGTTGCCTCTGGCTTAAAAGCTATATTCATGCCACACATTGGAAAATACATACCGACTGGAATCGTTTGATCACTGAAACCGAACCGACGATGATGGCGAGTTTGTAGCAACTGTGTAGGCGCATCGTAGTCAGGGATGTGATTCCACATCCCATGGTTAATCATACAGGGCAAACTGCGGCTAAGATTGAAATATGGCAGGCCTCTTGTTGCCATCCCATTTCCTGTTTCCCGCCAAGCTTCCGTGGTACCCATCTCGTTAAGACGCTGCCAGTGTTTCTCCAAAAATCCTCCTTCGTTAGGTTCCACGGGGTAACAGTCATCATCTAAAGTGACAACCATGTCGGGGCGTTCTTGGTATGCTTTATAGTACCCGTATGATCTAATACAGTCTGTCATGCGCGGAATAATCCACGCGTCCTTTCCTAGATCGTTCTCAATATCCTTCCAACAATAGTGAGTAACCTCTGCATAATCACTAATTTCAAATGTCTTGGCGGGGTTGTCCTCAACAACAATAAGATGAGCGTCCGCAAACTGAAGATGCCATGCATCCAAAAAAGCTCGAATACAGTCTTCGCGAGTCGTCGGGACAACGACCACAACCTTCATCAACAGCCTCCTAACCGACGTTCGCCGGCACAACTCAGTTTCATCGAATTCCTGGGAGACGCGACGAACGTCTCGTAAACCTTCCTGGGTTTCATCACAGCTTTTTGATTCCCTCAAGAATGGTTGCGGCGGTTTTTTCCCATGTGAACATCTGCTTGACTCGCTCACGGCCAGCAAGTCCTGCTCGATACGTCGTTTCGGGGTGCCAAATCGCCTCTTCGATGCATTGCGCAAGTCTATCTACGCGGTGTAAAGGCGCGAGCCATCCGGTAACACCGTTCTCAACAACCTCTGGCACAGAGCCCACATCATAGGAGACGACCGGAATACCGGCAGCCTGAGCTTCAGCCAGGGCCAGTCCGAAGGATTCGGCATGCGAGGGCATAATGGCCAGGTGTGCCTGCTGTAGTTCGCGACGAAGCCTTTCATCGTTAACGGGGTCGCATACGACGACTTTATGGCCGATTCCATGCTCGCGTGCTGCTTTTCTCACCATCTCGTGATTGCCCAAGCCCAGCACTCGCAAGTTCCAATTCTTAAGCCCTTTAGCTGCCAGCATCCCGAGGGCTTCTATGGCATCGAGAATGCCTTTCAGAGGGACAATTCTTGTAAAGTAAATGAACTGGGTGATCTCCACAGGTCGGGGTCTCGATATCTTGGTGAAGATGGAGTCCACTCCCAGGTGACATACAGTGATACGCTCCCCTTCCACGCCGATGACATCCATCAACTCCTGACGGGTGAAATGGGAAATAGCGAAGAGCACATCAGCTTGCTTGTGAGGTCTGATGATATACCGATCATTTGCCCATTTCCACACCAGTTTGCGAACCCTTCCCAATCGGCTGTACTGTGTTAGCACAATGGCATAGGATTGCCAAATAGCGATATAGCCGAACTTGACGCCCCGGGAGCGCAAGAATGCGGGAGCAGGTGCTTCGTTAAAGAAGCTCAACACGATCTTCACGTGCCGTTCCTTCAGGGTTTTTCTCAGGGCGTTCTTCACAGCCAAACCGTCGAAGCGCCAATGCAACGGGTGCTGTGGGACGCGAACGATATCAACCGAGTATTGAGATAGATCTTCATCAAATTCGAAGCCCAGGAACTTGTCTGCCACCTTTGGTCTTGGGTAGCGGCTAAGAGGGCTTGCCGACACAGGCAAAATGATAACTTCCGCGCCAGCCTTACCCAGGTGACGGGCAATCTCCCGGGTCAGCCGTGCACCGCCAGTTGCACGACCTAGTGGAAACGGATAGGTGATTACAATACAAGGACACATAGCTACTTTCATCAAATCAGAGTGACAAGTCAGCAAACAACTGGTAAATCTCTGAAGCCGATGGCGCCCCCCACATGCTTCGCAGAATATATCCTTCACCATCCGTGATATGAGTGGCCGGAAGTCCATCCATTGTCAGAGTGTCCTTTACATGCTGCTGAACCGACGCCGCCTGCTCCTTGCCTAAACCCGGCAGCAATTCGTAAGCAGACTGGTACTCATCCAGGTAGGCCTTCGGTTTCTCAGGACCCTCTGAGGAGTCGAAATGAATCGGAGCGCAGAAAGAAATCGTTCATTGACAGCGAAGTCATGGATCATCGGCGAAACCATCTCACGCTACCGACACCGCAGCCGAGACAGTCGGTTTTTGCAGCTCGGGCAACCGCTTATAGTTGGGGATTCGAGCGATCTTTCCGCTGGAAGTCTTGATAAGCCACCTGTAAGGCACGTGGACGACTTCGTTGATAATCACCTGTAGACGCTGCGCCACCTCCGTCCGGGCGTACCGCGCGAGGTCATTGAGCACTGCCTGATCTGTCGATTTGGATTCCACAAGCAGCACGATTTTTTGTGTACCGAGTTCGGGATCATCGACACCGATGGCGGCAATACGTCCAGCTACAGCCGCAGGATGCTCGGCAACAATTGCTTCGATGTCCTGTGGATAGATATTGACGCCGCCAACGATAATCATGTCGCTCTTACGGCCAGTAATAAAAAGAATGTCACCGACCCGATACGCCATATCACCGGTGTAATACCAACCGTCCTCATCAAGTGCCCTTTCTGTTGCCTCAGCATTTCGATAATATCCGTGAAATCTTGCCCGAGATCGGATCGCCACTTCGCCCACATGGCGTTCGGGAATTTCCTGACGGTTGTCGTCAACGATCTTGAACTCGCTTCCCTTGAGGGCCCGACCGACGCCCAGCATGCGTTGAACGGTTGGACTGTCTTCATCCACGGGTACCGCACGCTGCTCGCTTTGCAAAATGAAGCGATCGAGGGCATCGACCATGATTGGTTCCCGGTTTCCTGCAGCGATGACCGAATTTGTTACCTCTGCCATGCCATAAACAATTCCCAGGGAATCCTCTCGGAATCCCCAGCGCGCAAAGCGGTCGGCGAACATTTTGTGACTTTCATAAAAACAGGGCTCAGCTCCGTTACACATCAATCGGATAGAAGACAAATCCAGTCCCTCCATCTCCTTGTCTTTCACTCTTTGCGTCATGAAATTGAATGCGAAGTTCGGTTGATAGAAGATCGTCGGGCGGTAACGGTCAACCGCTTCGAGCGCCATGACAGGCCGTTTTACCCAGTCAATCGGCGACATCAAGGTATAGGTCGTTCCAAGGAACAGGGCGTGAAGAGCGACACAAACGAGCCCCCAATCGTGGTAGAGCGGCACCCAGCTGATGATCGTGTCTTCCTGGGTTATCTCGAAAAAATCGCCAACGCCGTCAATTTCGGCAATAATGGCCCGATGGGAAAGTACCGCCCCCTTTTGATGCCCTGTGCTGCCTGACGAATACTGTATCAACGCCGCGTGCTCGGCATCCACCGGTTCGGGTTCGTTCGACGCGCCAGTGACCATCACGTCTTCAACGGTCAGGAGTGTCGGCCTTTGGGCATCCGCAGGAATGGTTTGATGCAAAAGCGCACGCACCTGGGAGCGAGTCAGTATAGCCCGGGGCCTCGTCGAGTCAATCAGCACCTTCATGTTATCGTAATATCGTTCGGGATTGATTCTCGGGTTCGGATGGGGAAGAAAAGCCGGAATGGCACCCAACCACATGGCTCCCAGAAACGCCGGCATCAAATCTTCATGGTGCTCAAGGATGACCAGCACAACCGAACCTTTCTCAACACCATACGTGGCGTATCCCGCAGCAAACTGCTTCGTTCGTTGCAGGGTTGTACGAAAAGAGACTTCAACAGGATCACGATCCGAAAAAAGATACCGTGCGTACGGAGCATCTGGCGTGGATTCCTCATGGTGCTGCAAATAACCGATGAGCGTGTCAGGACTGTCTTTCATAATCGTTCGTTCCTCTACGGTGTTTCTTTGTCGGTCAAATGTCCTTTTTATGCATGACTCGGATCGATTTGCGCTCCAAAACACGATAGGTCTCATCCCCCTCGGTAATCTCTATAAATTGATCGACGGCGACATCGTAGAAGCGCTGTTTCGTATTACTAGCGGGCCAGTAAACCTCCAATTCCCTGATGCGAGTAGCGCCACCTACACCCATCTCTTGCTGCAGGCTGGAGGCACCGAAACTGCCGCCGCTTCCAACCAGGTTAAAAATCGATCTCTGGCCTTCATTGGTTTCAACCACCAACTTTATTCTGGCCCCAATCCCGGCACGGTTCGATTGCAGGCCGACTAGTTTGATGGTGATCCAATGGTTCGAATTACCCGGGTTTTCAAACATTGCGTTGTGAAACGCATCATCTGGAAAGGCACCACCTATTTGTGCAAAGATATCCTGATCACCGTCGTTGTCGAGATCTCCGAAGGCAATACCATGCCCTTTTTGCAGATGGCCAACCCCAGCCGCTTTGGTAACATTTCTAAAACATGTCCCTCCTATATTTCGGTACATTACATTGGGTACGATAAAGTCAAACGGTGGGGCGCCGGTGCCGAGATAGAAATCCAAAAAGCCATCGTTATCGATGTCGCCATAGTTAGCAGCCATGGGTATCTGCAGGTGATTCAGCTTCATTTCGTTGGTTACATCGACAAAATTCCCGGTGCCATCGTTGAGATAGAGCCATAAACGTTCACCAGGAGCTGGCAGCCCAAGATAATCTGCGGCCACCTGGCCAACGGTTAACCTGGCATAACCTGCAACGAACAGGTCGAGCCAACCGTCGTTGTTGACATCCCAAAACCAGGCCGCAAACGTTCGGTTATTGGGCTTAGTTATAGCGACTGCCGATTCCTGCGCCACATCGGTAAAAGCGCCATTTCCGTTATTGCGATAAAGACGATTTGGCTGTCCAAGATTTGAAACATAGAGATCCTGATCACCGTCGTTATCATAATCGCCCCAGTTTACACCTCTGACGTAGGCCCTGTTTTCTACACCTGCTTGCCTGGCCACATCTGTAAACGTCCCATCCCCGTTATTATGGAATAATTGGCCGGGAAAAGTCGCCATACCTCTTTTGGGGAAAGACTCGTTACCTATATAAAGGTCCAGGTTGCCATCATTGTCGTAATCAGCCCAGGCAGCGGCCAAACAAGGAAAGGCTTTTTCTCTAAGTCCCGCCTCTTTCGTCACGTCCGTAAAAGTGCCATCCGGATTTTGCCGCAGCAGCGAGTTAGGTTGTCTACCGTATTTACGACCCATCCAGGCACCACGTAGTACCAAAATGTCCAACAGGCCATCATTATTGTAGTCAGCCTGGTTAATATTAAGTCCGCCAACCTGTTGCAACAAGTTGGCTTTTTCCGTCCAGTTATCAAACGTGCCATCGCCGTTATTATGAAAGTATAGCAGCGATTCACAATGATGCCATGTCGAAGTGATAATATCCAAAAAACCGTCATTGTCAAAATCGTCCATGATGGCGCCGCCCGCTAAGTTGAACGCATCCAGACCGAGACCGGGGGCGATATCTTTAAATCTACCAACCTTGTCGGTCGATTCCATAACTGATAAAGGAATAAGTGCTGTTTCGGAAAGTTTCTCCGGATATGTTCCGGCAGCCATATGTGCCACATTCAACAGCCAGCGGACACCCAAATCGTCCGGTTGAAAACGGAGATACTCTTCGAAATATCGGGCAGCCTCAGTTGCTTTGGAAGGATTGACCCAGACGCCTCCCTCTCTGATGGGGAAAAGACAGCTCTCGGGATTATGCATATCAATGCAGTGGCTCACCTCGCCACTGCGCAAATAACTGATGCCCAATGGCCGCCGTACCCTGTTCACGAATTTCTCCGGTAGTTCATGCGCAACAGCCGATTGATAAGCGGTCTCCAGATGCGCAATGGCTTCATCTATACGGCCGTGGGCCAGCATTTCATCGGCTAACCTAGTTTTCAATTTGATAATTTCCGTCACCTCCGCAGAGCCCGATTGCTCCCGCTCCAGGCTTTTCATCAGTGACCGCATTTTCGATGTGCCAAAATGGGGCACATCTTTGCCGGACAACCACTCGCAAAGCTCCGAGACTTCTTTAACCGGCGGGTCAATCCATTCCTGCTCCAGGGCAATCTCATAGGCGCGCATCGTGCTCCCCCAGGTGCCGAAAAGAACCCCGACGGCACATATCGCGATCAGGGTACCGCGCACCATAACCGGCCAATTGCTATTTCGTCTCTTCAAAAGAAACCACAAGCCGAGCGACACAAGTCCGAGTTGTCCGACAAGAATTATTGCTCGCAAAGAACCGCTTTCGATGAAATGGTCCGGTGAAAGCAACCAACCGAGAGCCCATCTGTTAAGGCTCAGCCCCGCTAAAATAGCCAACAAACCGATAATTTTGGAATCCGTGACAAGAGCAATCCAAAAATATGGGTTATTTTTTGAGATAGGAGTGTCGGTCATAAATACCCTTACTATTTGGTCGTGATTTTGCTCAACTTGGACTGAACAAAACTGGCAATGTCAGTCAGAGAATCAAGATTATCTTCACTCACCTCGTGGGCTTCCGTTTCGATCCGGAAGCGTTCTTCAAGAAAAGAAACTAATTTCAAGGTGGAAATCGAATCAAGAAACCCTCCTCCAATCAGAGAGGTAGAGTCGGTCAACTGTTCAGGGTCCTCGCCTGCGAGAAATTCTTCCAGGATGAATTCTTTGACAACTTCTTTGATGTCTTCCATTTTTATCCCTTCAAAGTCCACTAAGTAATTCTAATGATCCTTCTTATTCTAATATTGGGGAGTCTGCTTTCCTTCCTATCTATCTAGTCGAGAAGAGCTCTGGCCTTCATGCAGGCGGCTCTATAAAATCTCCTGCCATAGACTCTCAAGATGCCCTCTTGTTTATTACGGTGAGGGAAAGGAACGTCAGGCATGGGTTTATCTAAAAACGGACACAACTTTTCAAACCCTTCTCCCTGCGTGAGGTCGAGTACCAAGTAATCATCCGGTCGATTGGCAAGGTAATCGGAAACGTCCTGATTGTATCTCCTGTAGGTTTCAAGGAAAAGCTCCTCGTCAAAATCTGTCGTTCCAAAATACTGCGTGTTAAATTCATCGCCATATCTATAGAAACTCTTCTTGAATTTTACCTTGCCTGTGGTAAAGAGCCATTTGATGCTTTTGAGCCAACTCTTCTCATCCCTAATGGTGTGGATAAATTTGCTGTTGGGATGTCTTTTGTCCAGCTCTTTATACAGCAGGGGTATCGGATCATCAGTAAAACCATTGTATTCACGGATAATGTCATGGTCAATGTTGTAGTATAATTCTTTTGGAAACTGCAAGGTTTTGATGCCAAGCATGTTCAAAGCCGCAGCTAATGAACTGGTTCCTGTACGCTGAAATCCAACACCAAACACTTTCATAAAGCCAGTTCCTTTCTTTTGAACAAATTGAACAAATTACTATCCACTATTAGCCCGTAGAAGTTCACTTCTCTGCTTCTATTCAGTTCTTCTTACTCTCAGGAAATCCGACAACTTTCGCGCCCTTGGAGTGCATAGGGTTATCCATTACCTGCCCTGGATTTGATGAACCAACCCGCCACCCACATTAAGAGAAGCAACAAATAGAAAAGCACAAAATCGAGCGAAGTAAATCCTAAACCCAATCTATTTAGCTGACGCGTAAAAAAAGATGGCGCCACAAACCTTCTGCGAATCTCTACTGGACTTATATGGCTTTTAGTATTGACGAGGCCCGATTGCGACTTTTTGGGTAGATCGTTTAAATTAACAGATACCCAATTTACGTAGTGTTGCGTTGCGTTCTGGACACTGGCAGTATGTGAGTCGTAGTAAAAGCACAAACTTATGAAAGCCAGGGTGGACACATAGGGGAACCACCGTGGAAGCGACAATTTTCTGAAACTTGTATTGGCAGCCGTCAGCCCCAAAAAAGCCGCTGAGATGAGTACAACCAAAACCCTGAACTGCCATCTCTGATTCCGGGTAGTGATAAGAAATTCTTGGGTAGCGGCGACATCATGGAGCAAGGATTCTTTTTTAAATTCGAATAGCTCTTTCTTAGTGAGTGAATCCTGCTCTGTGGTCTCTATGGCCTGTCCATGTACAATGATGGTGAGTAAGAGAATTAGTAATACGATAAAAATCGGTTTCATGTTAATGCCCCTCCCTCCAATCTAAATTAATTTTTAGTAAAACCATCATATTGGCGGATAATGTCACGGTCGATATCGTAGTACAATTCTTTTGGAAACTGCAGGATTTTTATGCCCAGCATATTGAGCGCAATAGCCAACGATGATGTTCCTGTTCGCTGAAATCCAACTCCAAACACTTTCATAATAGGATGGCTCATCTAAACTTGTGCAATATTGTTGGCGACCCTCTGCACCAATGATCTCAAACCGCGTGTCCGACTATTTCTTTTCACTTCACTACCGGACGATTTCAATTCATCGATGTTGTCACGCAGTTTGTGAATCGCTTCTAAGATCTGATCGACGCTTTTCCTTTCCATCAAGACATGATTTAGCATCGCAACTACTTCGTTTTCATGGATTCGCTCTGCCTCGGGACAATGAAACGAGGCATAATCAACATCCGGAACCGTGAGATAGGATTTCTTAATATCTCGGAAGATAGGATTTTGATACAAAGGCTCATTATGAGCCGTCCCGCAGGCGACGCCTTCTGCCCTTAAAGCTTCCATAAAGTGATTCCGATGAATGCCGTTCCATTTAGCCGAATCGTATTTAAAGAGATAAAAGAAATATCCTTGTTTGGTGATGCGCGGGTCTCTTTTCAGGGGGGACAAGCCTTCAATCTTCTCCAGCTCGCGAGCAAAGTATTCGCCGTTTTGATGTCTAATTTCTGTTTGCTCCTTGAAACGTGAAAGTTGCACTAACAGGACCGCGCCGGCAAACTCAGACATCCGCCAATTCCCTGTTGGCAGGTAACAGGTTTTTTCTCCCCGAGGTGTTTTCATCGTGCGAGTCAAGGAAAAGGTGTCGACATCGAGTGCCTCTTCGTCATAGGTAATCGCGCCGCCTTCACCGCACGTCAATGGTTTGCCCATCTGAAAACTGAAGCAAGCTATATTTCCGATAGAACCAACTTTCCTGCCGCGCCACTCAGTGCCGTGCGCTTCCGCACTATCTTCGATGACGAACAGGTCATGTTTGTTAGCAATTTCCGTAATGCGGTCCATATCGGCCGGATACCCGCCGTAGTGAACCGGCAGGATCGCTCTGGTTCTTTCGGTTATCGCAGCCTCGACGGCATCGGGAGAAATTTGGTAGGACTCAGGATCGATATCCACAAAAATCGGCACCGCACCCGAAGTGATAACCGAGGTCGCTGTCGCGAGAAACGTCACCGCAGGAACGATGATTTCATCCCCAAAGCCGATGTCACATGCTCGAATGGCCAACTCTAAAGCAGTGGTGCCCGAGGAAACAGCCCTACAATATTTCGTGCCGACCAGTTTGGCGAATTCTTTTTCCACTTCGGCCACCCTGCCTTCCGGATTCAGCCTGCTGCACCAGCGCCCGCTTTCTAATACCTCGATAAGCGCTCTCTTTTCAGCACCGTCATAGATGGGCCAGCGCCTTTTGATTCCTTTTGGGACGGCTGGTTTTCCGCCGTTAATCGCTAGCTTTGCCAATGTTCGTTTCCTTTCTATGATGCTCAAGCGTGAATCGAATTCTCAACAAGCGCCGTATGCAAACGGCTGGTTCGACTTGAAAGGTCCAGATCACTTAGATAGTCTGCAATCCGCTTGGGTTGTCCGTCGACCGTGGCTTCCGTTGCGGCGGCAATCATCGCGAAGCTCTGAATATTGTCCTCAATTCTGGTGGCGGATGGTGATCCACCGTCAAGCCAATTGAGAAACTCATCAAAGAGATACACATGGCCTAAAAAATCCCCGACAGGTGTTCGGGATAGTCCTGCAAATGTGATCTTTGGTGCTTTGTAAGCCTTTGGTTTCTGTCCAACTCGATGGATGATCACCCGCTCACTGCCGTCGATTTCGACTGTGCCCAGCTCAAACTCAGCGCGGTAATATGAATGCCAGTTGGTGGTGATTCCTGCACCAGAACTGTTTCCTTCATAGAGGGTGTGCACACCGTTGGTCATTCGCATCAGGTACAATCCGCTCGACCAATGCTTGAAGCCGGACCATTCGGGGTTCCAGCCAAAGCCCATCAAGGTTTCACAGTCACCACCGGAGAGAAAGCGGAGCATATCGAAATGATGAATACAACTCTCAAAAAGCAAGCGCCGGTGCGGCCTTCTATCCGACATGAAACGTCGATAATCGTCGGCATACCGCCCTAAGATGTGCTGGAGTCGTCCCAAACGCCCCTCTTCTCGGATGCGAACAAGCTCCTGTTTGTTCGGCGCATGGCGAAACTGTTGAATAATTGAGCAGGGCTGTCCGGTTTTTTGGGATGTGCATAGCATCGCCTTAGCGGCTTCAAGAGTGTCGGCAATCGGCTTTTCACAAATCACCGGCATGCCGTTTTCCATCGCCACTATTGCCGCCGGACTGTGAAATTGCGGAGGGATGGCGATCCCGCAGAAATCGGCTTTCACCTTTGCACATGCTTCATTAAAGTCGGTGAAAAGCCTTTCCCCGCTGAGACCCAGCACTTTAGCACCCCAATCAAGTACTTGCTGATCCACATCACAAAGCCCAACAACTTTGACGCGGTCGCTGAAATTATCTATGAAGTTTTTGATCCAAACGCCAGCCATGCCGCTGCCACCGATCATCAAGCAGGTCTTGACAGCTTTCTTATTGCCAGCAAAAAATCGTTTGAAAAAATCGTTGAATACCATAACGCTCAACATACCACAACCAAATCAACCGCGAATTAACGCTAATGAACGCCAATAAAAAATATTTAGCGGGCATACGCCTCATTTAGTGCTCCCTTAAAAAATCTTCCCGGGTATGCTCGTACCTTAACGGGCTTCATCCAAAACGAGCCGTTGCCATTCCAGCTTACGGTTCTTGAAATTGATGATAACACCTACTTTCGAACAGGTAATCCTGAGATAATTTATCATCGTCCCGCGATGATCATCAGTGATGCTTTCGACGGTCTTGATGTCAACAATCACACGTTGTTCAACCACCAGATCCGGCACAAACTCATCGATGAGTTCGTTCCGATAGTAAACCGGATATCGGGCTTGCTGGCTATACTCAATCCCTTGGTGCCGGAATTCCACGCATAGCGCATTTTCATAAGTTTTCTCTCGCAGACCCGGCCCAAGAGTGTTAACGCTCATACTTTTTAAAAGAAATATTTAGCGTGAATTAGCGTTTCGCTAAAAAATCGTTTTTTTAATCAATCGGGTAATTCAGTTCTACAAGCTTATCCTGTAGGATATTTTGCAAAACAGATTGTCCTTCCTGGCTGAGTTGCTTTCGCCACTTGCCAATGGAATTCATATTGATAGGCTTCCGGAGATTTTTATGAATTTCCCGGTTTGCATCGCTAAGAGAGTCCACATTTCTCCAGAATTGTAAAGCTTCCGGGATGTAATCTAGGCCCAAGAAATCATACAATCGTTCCACGACGGGTTCAGGTCGTTGGACAAGATTTTCGTAAAAAATTTCCAAATATCTGCTGCTATCGAGTCTTGCTAAAAATCGGCGAGCCTGGGTAACGCTCCTCAACCAGTAGTCAGCTGCCCGCCCTACATCAGTCACGGGAGTTGTATCAGCAGCCACCAGAGAAACGGAGACATCTCGCCCGTCACGAATAAGGAGAACATATCGAGCATTTGGGTACAACTCATCGATCAAAGGTAGAAAAAACGCATTTGCAATGCTCTTATCTCCCCAACGAGTCGCAGTCGGTTTCTTCTCCTGGACATAAAACCGATAAAAGATGTCGATCACCTTTGCTAAGCTCCTACGCTCCTTCGGCAGTTTAAGAGCAATTGGATAAAATCTAAACAGGTCAAGCTCCCAAAATCCAAATCCCGGATACTTAATCTGGAATTCCGAAATGACCAAACGAACCACATACTCCCACGGTAAGAATCTTATCCATGATTTGAATTTACGAATTACATGCCCTAACACGTGCGATTCGGGAGGTATGCAAACCGAAGGATGTTGGTTTATGATGGCCCGAAGCAGTGTACTTCCGGACCGCCCGGAGCTGATAATAAAAAACGGTACACAACTGATATCGGCAGGATCGCTCTGCACAGGGTAAGGTCTGGAAATTCCCTTAATGAGCCGGGAGCCTGCCCTACTGTATTGCTTGAAATTGCTCAGGATTGAATTAGTAGCTTCCATAACTTCATGCGGCTCCTCGATAGGCTCCGTTGGAACAAAGCGTTTCAATGCTTTCAAACATCTTTGCAGCAGTCTTGTCCCAGGTGAACCTTTGCATCACGTGCTCACGGCCGGCCAGACCAGCTTCATATGTTCTTTTGGGATCTCGTACCGCGGTTTCGATACATTGAGCAAGTCGGTCAACCCGGCGGAAAGGGGCCAACCAGGCGGTTACCCCGTTTTCAACCACCTCGGGTACAGAACCGCACTCATAAGCAACTACAGGTATCCCAGCGGCCTGAGCCTCGGCAATAGATAACCCAAAAGATTCAGCATGCGAAGGCAGGATCGCCAGGTGAGCCTGCCTTAATTCACGACGGAGACCCTCATCATTAAGGGGACCGCTCACGAAAACCCTGTCACCGATGCCGTGTTCATGGGCTAGTTTTTGTACCCACTTCTGCGGCCCCTGACCAAAGACTCGATAACTCCAGTTTTTACAACCTTTTGCCGCAAGTTGTCCCAGGGCCTCTATTGCATCGCGGATTCCTTTAAAGGGGGTGAATCTGCCGAAGAAAATGAACCGGGTAATTTCCGTCGGTTCCGATCTCGGTATCTGCGTAAAACTGGGCTCGACACCCAGGGGGCACACGAGGATCCGCTTTTCTTCCACTCCCATAATGTGGAGCACCTCATTGCGAGTAAAACGCGAATTGGCAAAGAGGATATCCGCCTGTCTGTGGGGTTTCACAATAAAGTATTGGTCTATCCATTTTCGAACAAATTTCTTAAGCCTGCCTTCGTGCTCAGATCCCCTAAAAGCCAGGGCATAAGACTGCCAGGCCGCAATGTGACCAAATTTGATTCTATGAGATCGCAAGAATCTAGGCAGAAATGCTCCCTCATGAAAATAGCTCAACACCATGTCTACTCGTCGCTGCTTCAGGATTTTCTTAAGAGCCTTTTTGACGGGCAGTCCGTCAAGACGCCAGTGCAGTAGATGCTGGGGGATGCGTATGACTCGGACACTCCATTGAGAAAGTTCACGGTCAAATTCTAAGCCGATGAATTCTTCGAGTACCCTGGTTCTAGGATAGCGGCTGTGACCGACAGCCAAAACCGAAAGGATAAGGACGTTGGCACCTAACTTTCCAAGATGACGGGCGATCTCGCGGCAATGTCGGGCGCCGCCATTGGGATGTCCCAAAGCAAATGGGTATGTGATGAGAATACAAGGACGCTGCACGGGCTCATCATTTATCGGTTGAATGTCCATCCATGTGCTTGTCAGGACGACGCTACCGCGCGCATGGGTTGACCGTAAACCCCATCAAACTTTTCGACGGATTCACCCGAATAGGGATAGCATGGAATAGGAAAGCGCTTGCAAATCTGGGCAACTTCGGCGCGTATGGAGGTCTTAACAGATTTGTCCAATTCAAACGTACGGTCATCAAGAGGCCTTACAGATGAAAGAACTCGGTGAATGAGTTCAGCGCACATTGGCATCTCCTCCGGCCCCATTCCCTTAAGGGCCAGACTATTGGTGCCGATGCGAATCCCGCTGGTAATGAATGCCGATTGCTGATCTCCCGGGATTCTATTTTTATTGACAACAATATTGCAATCCTCCAGAGCTTTTTCGGCAACCAATCCGGTAATACCATTCGAGATGACGTCGACGACGACGAGGTGATTGTCAGACCCACCTGTGATCACATGGTACCCCATTTCCATGAAACATCTGGCGAGGGCTCTGGCATCGGCGACGATTCTTTTCATCCGCTCCTTAAACTCAGGAGTGAGCACCATACCGAGCGCTTTGGCTTTTGCAGCGATGGAATTCAGATTCGGCGCACCCTGAAAGAAAGGGAAGACACCTTTCTGAACCACTTCAAAAAGTTTTCCCTTGCCGTCTGGAGCCGGGCGGTCGTAATCTTTTCCCATCATGATCAAACCGCCTCTCGGTCCATAAATCTGTTTGTGCGTGCAGGTAGTCGTAAAGTGGACATGGTCGATTGGGCTGGGATGCAGGCCAGCGATGATCAGTCCGGCAATATGCGTGATATCGGCCAACACATAAGCTCCGACCTCGTCGGCAATCTCACGAAATCGTTCAAAATCTATGATCCTGGGATAGGCTGTGGTGCCGCAGATGATCAGCTTTGGCATGTGCTCTTGAGCGAGTCTGTGGACTCGCTCATAATCAATGCGCTCATGGTTCTCTAAGCCATATCCAATGGCATTGAAATATTGCCCGGACACAGACGCTTTGGACCCATGGGTGAGATGTCCTCCGGAGTTAAGCTCCATACCGAGCAGGGTATCACCTGGCTTGAGCAGCCTGCACATCACAACTTGATTGGCCGTGGTAGCGGAGTGGGACTGAACATTGGCATATTGGGCACCAAAGGCCTCTTTTGCACGATCAATGGCTAACTGCTCGATCTTATCGATGACTTTGCAGCCAGCATGAAATCTCGCTCCGGGATAGCCCTCAGCGGTTACATTAACGGGCACCATGCTGTCACAAATCAAAACTGATGGGTCCACCACACTGGAAGCGGCAACCATGGTTAAAACATTGGCTTGACGATGATATTCCTCGTAGAGTAATCCATAAAGCGTTGGATCCCCACTATAAAGGTGCTCTATTCCTTGTTGTACATACTTAGCAAGAATCGTATCGTTTGTCATGGGTTTTCCTTCCTTTCAAATAGGGTAAGAAAAAGTTCGGTGAGCGATTGGAGGCTTACTGTTTAGCTGTTAAAGGTAACCCAAGCCACTAAGCCGTTCACGGATCAGTTTTTCTTCATCTTCTGAACCTGTGCGCCGCGATCGCGTCTCGTTATTCTCATCAATAATAGTCCTCGACTTATTTTCGGTTGGCGCAGAGGCGTCGTGAAGCAGCGATTCCCCTTCCATCGCCTGACCTTTTGGAACGTCCAGGGCTGCAAGAATGGTTGGCGCCAAGTCAACTAAGCTCGGGCTTGTTTGCACGCTCTGATCATCCTTGCTTCCACGGAAGGGTCGATTCATGAAAAGCACCCCGGGAACAAGGGATGGGTCGATTATATGGTCGCCGCTCCACTTCTTGACGTTGTCTTCGAATTGTCCTGCGGGCATGCCACCCAAACCTGTAGCCCAGGATACCCGGTAACCCGGACTGAAGTTGACAAGCAGATCCGGCGACTCGGCAGCGTAAAAACCCGTGTAGATTTCCTCGCGCGTGACAACGCTTCGAATTGCTACTTCTCCCCGCTCCGGATCTCCGAGACCAGTTAAACCTTTCATGATAGCTTCTTTTACAGCTTCGACATCCTGCGGATTGACCACACCCTTTTCTTCTCGCCCTTTGAGGTTCAGGTAGATACCACTTAAACCAAGGGCATAGGCTTTTGTCCTGCTCCAGTCCACATTCGGGAAAAAGTCACCGCTTTCGTCGCCCGGTTTAGCGCCGTCATGCAACCCCAGAAAGCCGTTATCGTACAGCCAGGTATTCAGATGGACGCCGCGCTGAAAACTACTGAACCCGTGATCGCTTAAAACAATAAAAAGGGTTTGGTCGTCAACATAGTCCAAGGCTTTTCCAACAATGGCATCACACCTGCGATAGCAGTCTTCGATGATTCGCCGCATGGTCTCATTAGCTTTGCCATGATTCGCAGGATGCCCATTTTCACGAAACCGCCAAAACATGTGCTGGAAGCGGTCTGGGGTGTCGAAGAGGCAGAAGAACAACCCGACATCGAAGCGATCCAGTTCATAGAGCATCATCTTTTCCCGCTCATGCAGCACGATCTCGCATTGCTGTAAATATGCGGCTTCATCCAAACGGCCATTGTTTAATCCAGTATGGTCCTCGACCATGCCTGTGGTATAAAACGTCCCTATCTCTTTTGCCAAATCCCTGGCGTACTCCGGTGGTGAGCTGATCGGGTAAAGGGGTATGGTGTTCGGGTCGTAATTGATTGGGCTAGCGTACAGTTCAAAAACGGGCTCCATCCGCACCAGGTAAAAGCGTACAATACCGCAAACCGACTGCAGCGGCCCGGTTTTGAATTTCACCCGCAACCAGTCACTCCACTGTCTTTCCTGAATCTCCAGCTCTTTCGGATGGCCTTTTGATCTCAGAACCACTCGTTTCGCTGAAGGCTGAAGCTGTAGCGTAATTTCAAACTTGCAATCTGATTGTGTTTTGGTATTGCGCGGGCCCAGGAGCCAAGTTTCTATGGTCCGGTTGCTATGGCTCTGAACATGTATGATGTTTTCACTCTCCCGGCTCTCAACGCTTTCATTCGAAGAGTAAAATGTTGAGGTTCCCAGTCCTCCGCGCACATCTGGAACACCCATCCCCGCTAACATCTTTCCGCGAGTATTGTCTGGAGGATACGTGCATGGACAGCGCAAAATCACTGATGGAATTCCAGCATCTGAAAGCAGTTGCCAAACGGGCGTACCGCCTCGCAAATTCACAAGTTTAGGAGGAAGTAAAGCATTTCGCCGCTCATAGCGATTGAGCGCCAGGTCCGGTAAATATGTCCTGGGGTTACGGGCGACGAAATCAAAAACTCCATGACCGCCTGGGTTTGTGCCGGTCGCAAATGACGACCACGCCACTGGCGTTTGTGCCGGATAAGTCGTGCGAACATGAGAATAGCCGCCCTGGTCTCGCAATCTTGACAGATTTGGCAACTCGCCAGAATCCAGCATGGAGGAGACAATTTTGGGTTCGAAGCCATCCAAACCAATGACGATTGCTTTTTTCAGAGCTTTCATGAGTACTTTAAGATTTTCAGCCTCCGCCTAAACCATTGTAAGACTCTACATAATGATGTCATTTCGAGCTGCCGGAAATTGCTTCCCCTGAGAAATCGTGGTCGCAATGACATTTCTTAATTATGGTTAGTCGTCTACAATAGTTTAGTACTAATTAATTTAATGGCTGAACGAAAACTCGTTAGTGCACGTCATTCCGGCGTTGTTTTGTGCCGGAATCTCCTCGGAATTAGGCAGGAGATTCCCGAATAAAAGATTTCGGGAATGACAGGAATAGCCTGTTTTCGTTCAGCCATTAATTAAATTCCGACAAAATGCGAAGAACTTTCGGAGCAGAGCCATGATACGGCGCCCGAACATCAAAAGCACACCACCGACAGCAGCCAGAAAAGACAGCAGCGGCATGAATGTTTCCGGACCGATATAAAGGATCACCATACCACCCAAAAGTGGAACTAAACATGTTACGTTAAGCAATTCAATCATAAGGGCACTCTCAGGTTATGTGAAATATTCTCCCTTTTAGCTTCGAGCTTCACTTGATACCGTTTGTGGCGGAATAAAATGTATCAAGAGATTGTCTGCATTGTATGAGTGCTTGATCATACATCTTAGAATTGGCAAGATCGTTTTCTTCTCTGGATCGATGACGACCCCAATAACGCTTGCCAACACCACTATACTTCAGCGGTATCGAAAGCACCACGTGAATATGCCCCGGCTATTCAACTCCAACACCTCTAATTAAAGCTTTTCTTCACTGGCTGCCAGCATGGATTTCACTTCGTCGTCTGAAAGCTGGTTGATCTGTATGAGCGCTCGCGCCACTTCAACAACATCGACTTGTGCTTCTTGTCCAGCCACTTGAATACGCTGCGACAGTTTTGCAACTGTAGGCGATGCAAAGAGATATCGCAGCGGTAATTCTACCGGGAAGTTATCTTGCAAGCGTGTCATGATCTGGATTGCCAAAAGCGAATGTCCTCCCATCTCCAAAAAGTTATCATGGATACCCACCTTCTCGAACTCGAAGACTTCGGCCCAAATACTGGCAACGACTTCCTCCAGTGGATTTCTTGGCGGAGCAAAATCGGCTGTCAACTCGGGCCTCGATTCATCCGGAAGCGGGAGCGCCCGTCTATCCACCTTGCCGTTTGGCGACAATGGCAGCGCATCCAGCAACACAAACGCAGACGGCACCATGTAATCCGGCAACTTTTTTTGTAGGTAGGTACGCAATTCCGGCACCAGTTGACGAGCATAGACACTTTGGAGCGGATTATTCGCATAGTTGTTCCAGGGCTTGGGGCTGACTCCCTCATCAAAAAAAGCAGGAGCTAGTTTCGGAGACGAATCATCCAAGGTCTTCTGCACAAATTGGACATCATACATACCGTCTGAGCTGTAACCAGACCAGGTAACGTAAACATCATAAGGCAGTTCATCACCAATGGCCCAGAGTTCCTCGGGATCCACAAAACCATTGGATGACAGTTGGCTTAACGTTTCACGTAATTGCCCCACCGTTTCAGGGCCGTCAGAGTTTGCAAGCAATTCTACTGCTTCCATGTCTGCGGCCAGTCGCGCATTTGGAACGCCCTTAATTCCCAAGAACTCGGGCTGGGTATCGGCCAAGAGTCTCTTCAGACCTGGAACCGACAATCCTGCTTGCTGCCAGTCCAGCCACTGAATTTCCGGGTTGGAATGGGGCTCAGATCCAACCTGGAGAATAACATCGTAGCGGAAGCGTGTCATCTCATTGAGGTGTCTGCCACGCCTGAGCTGAATCTGCGCATGCGTAATTTGGGGCAGGTGCTGCTTCAAGGCCGAGAAGAAAGCGGGATCGATAAAGAGCTGCTCTTCTTTGCTCCTGGCTTTCTTAATGCGCTGGCGCAACTGTTCTCTGGAGGTCCAGGACGGAGCCTGATATAATTGAACGGAAGTATGAAACGTTTCCATGAGAGGGAGGCTAATCACATCCCCAATGTAGACAAAACCACTCGGCTGTACTGCATTTACGGCCCCTTCAAGAACCCGCATCAGATAATCGACACCCGGAAAGAGCTGCACGACTGAGTGCAGAATGACCAGATCAAATGAGTTAGGCTCAATCCCTTCAAAGTTGTCCGCCATCCTTTGCATAAGACTCACTTGCGGCATGTGTAGCTCAGGTCTCGCCAGTTGCTGGCGAACATAATTGAGGCCGACTTCCGAGAAATCTGTGCCCACATATTTTTCGCAGCGTGGGGCGACTCGGAAAAGTAGCAACCCGGTGCCGCAGGCGAGTTCAAGCACACGTCTCGGTCTTAGCTCCAG
>JAABYK010000669.1:20121-25899 GCA_011775825.1 Candidatus Zhuqueibacterota bacterium
GTATAGCTGCTGTTCCAGCCAATAATGTTGAATGTAGGGTCCTGTATTTCGCTTCTTTCGCTATAGGTCTCCTCGTATATCTGCTGCCATTGCGAAATTTGCTCAGTGTGCCATTCTTCAGATCGTGTTTCCTCGGATTCGTTTGGTTGCAATTGCGGCACAACATACGCCACCAAGTGTTTTCCTTTGGTTGGTACGCCACTCTCAATGTCTTTAGCTACAACAACCGCCTCTTTGACTGCAGAGTGCTGACATAAAGTCGAGATGATTTCCCCTAACTCAACACGAAATCCTCGAACCTTCACTTGGAAATCAATTCGCCCCAGTAGCTCAAGATTGCCATCGGGCATATAGCGGGCCAGATCACCGGTCCTGTACATCCGATCGCCCGGGACACCGCCAAAGGGGTTGGGCACAAACTTCTCGGCAGTTAATTGCGGACGGTTATGATAGCCTCGGCCAACTCCGACGCCACCAAGATACAATTCACCGGGAACGCCAACAGGTACGGGATTAAAATCAGAATCCAATGTATAGGCAAGTTGGTTTGCCATCGGCACGCCATAAGGAATGCTCTTCCACCCTGAAGAAGGCTCCTCAATATCATAAATGGTAGAATCCATCGAACATTCCGTGGCGCCACCCATACTGACAACGTGAACTCTCTTGACCAGGGATTTCAATCGATCCGGTAAATTAACCGGAATCCAATCACCACCGAGTAAGACCAGACGAAGAGATTGCGGCCAGAGTTCAGGCCGGTCTTTGATGTAGTTTACATACATTTCAAGCAAAGCCGGGACCGAATGCCATACGGTAATCTCGTGTTGTATCATCAATTCGGCCCAGCGGGCAGGCTCAAGAATAGCAGAGCTCTCCACGATCACGTTCGCCCCTCCTGCCGCCATGAGTCCAAAGTTGTCGAAGGCATGCATATCAAAGCTCAGGGAGGCCAAGCCCAGGACTTTATCTCCAGGACCAACCGAGTAGCGCCTGTTAAAGTCACAAAAATTATTGACCCGGCCGCGGTGATTTAGAACGGCACCTTTAGGACTGCCGCTGGAGCCGGAAGTGTAAATTACATACGCGAGATGCTCGGGAGACAGTTCAGACACCGGATTTTCCTGACTTTCTTTGGCTATTTCGCCCCAGTCCGCGTCCAGACAAACCATATTTAAATCATCCATTGACAATTGACAATTGTCAATTATCAATTTGGTCGTCACAAGTACGGAAACTTGGGCATCTTCAATCATGTAGGCTAAGCGCTCCTTTGGATAGGACGGATCCAGTGGCACATAGGCCCCACCGGCTTTGAGAATGCCGTAAAGGCCGATGACCATCTCCAGTGATCGTTCCATGAACATCCCAACAACCACATCCGGTCCTACTCCCAGACGACGCAGATAGTGCGCTAACTGGTTGGCACGGCGATTCAGCTCTTTGTAAGTCAGACGTTTGTTGGCAAAAATCACGGCAACGGCATCCGGTGTATGCTCTGCCTGAGCTTCAAATAATTGATGCAAACACTTATCCTCCGGATAATCAACCCGGGTATTGTTCCATTCAACCTGCACTTGATGTCGTTCCGCTTCGGTTAAAAGTTGCAGGTGACAAAGCGGCTGTTCCGGATTTGCGGTCATTCCGGACAGCAAGGTTTGCAAATGGCCGAGCATCCGGCCTATAGTAGCCTCGTCAAAACGATTCTTATCGTATAGGATCCGCAATTTTAGCTGCGGGCCGGGAATAGCCATAATAACAAGCGCGTACTCATGTCTTATAGTTGCCTGCTCGTCAAAAAGCACCACGCTTTCGAACAATGGCAAATCGGATGGGACTTCACTCCATTGCTGAATTTGTGTTAGAGATGCGCTCTCAAATTGGTGTTCTTGCCTCTGCTGATCTCGGAGTTTTTTTAGCCAGGACAATACCGATGCTCCAGGAGATACCTTCACCCGAACCGGGAAAATTTCAGCATTGGAGTTCACACCGTACAATATGTCTTCCTCTCCATTATAGCGGCACAAGAGCAACGCCCATGCTCCCTGCGCCAAGATTCGCAAGTTTAGTCCATGTTGCCGGGCCAGGGATTGCAGGGCATTTGTTTCCTTGACTGATAGCCGAATTTGTTTTTCACCAAACTCTTTTTTCGTACCAGCCGCGAGTCTCCTTAAGACTTTATCAACCACTAAGGGAGAGGGAAGGGTAAATCCCCTGAGCATTTGTCGCCAGTATTTTTCTGTCTCATTCATGTTTTTTTCTGTCGTCATAATAGGAATGCAGTTGATTTTAAGAATTTTGTGGCTTTATCAGGCACTTTAAAAACTAAGCTTCCCTAAAGACATGGGGCCGCCCGATGATAAAAAGCTTCATGTCGATAACTATGATCAAAAGGTTATGGTGTGAGAGGTTCACTATCTTGTTCGATCGTTTCCATTTTCTCAAAATAATCCAAAAAAAATTTATAGGAAATCGTAGCCAATATCTGGTGCCCAACTTCCGAAAAGTGGTGATCGGGAGGGTTTGGCCAAACGGATTTCATCAAATTATTGCTGCGGATATAATCAATGAACTCCGGAGAGGGATTAAAAAAAGGTATTCCGGCTTCCTTGCAAATGTTACGGAGCCTGTCACCAGGTTCAGCGCTCCGAAATGTAAAAGCACCGGAAGGTGCTTGAAATTCCCTCGCAAAATCGCCGCCAGCAACGGATTGCAAATCATCGAGCATAACTATAACCGGTAACATCATTACGACTAATTTTGCATTTCCGTGTTCAGCTTCCTGGTTTAACCTTATAAGGATACGTTCGAGCAATTTCCACCCGTAGCTATTCATCTCAAATTGCTGGTCTATATAAGCAGATAAATGATTTACGCCGTCTTGTGGAGACCAGCTTAGCTTGCCATTCTTATTATTAATCTCGTCCGTCCTTTTTCCCCAAAAGTCAGTTTTCTGATACCGTGGATCCACGTTTGGATAACTATCGAGATCCTGCGATTGTGAGTTATGAGTAAACTCTCTGACGGCATGTACCGTAAGATCTACCAAATAACTTCGAAACTTTAACGGAGTTTTTTGAGCATCTTTGGCAGTATTTTGAAATAATAAATCGTAATCAAGTGGCTGACCTAACCCATCGTATAATTCCAATACATCATTCTCACCGATGACAAAGTATGGTTTTAGCTTATTTGGCCCAAAATGGTGGGATAAGATATTCGCAATATCGTTATTTGCACAGAATGCCAATACGATTAAGTCTGGATTCCAAGCTCTTCCCTTTTGTCTAAAAGCAAGCAGTTGCTGATCCGTTCCCCATCCCCCTGCTGCGAGGATTGCAACTGAATATTGATCTCCTAAAAGTTTATCAAGAAGAATCGGAAAGCGTTTATTCAAACTTGAGACCCCGGAACCCGCCAAATAGGAATCTCCCAAAAAAAGAATGCGCCGCTCGTCTTGCTTTTTCTTGGGGACGTTCGGAGTAAATTGTTTGTACTCATCATTGGACCAACCCAGAACATCATCTTCCCTTTGGGCCCAGCCTATCTCTGGCATAACGATTCGCAGAAATATTTCCCCAATCAGAATGGCAACGAAGGCTGATACAAGGAGAAGGACATAATTGAGCCACTTATTCATTATTTTTCCTATCTTGCCAAACTTATGAGTGAGCAAAGTTCATCCTCATTTGAAAAATACTTTGAGGTCTTATTAGGAACCCTTACTTAATTTTCCTGGCTAAGCGCGAGGGCTGTTTCAAGTGCTGCCCTCATAAGCTTAAGCATGGCGCGATCTCCCTCAGAATCCGCGCGGTCGTGTTCTTCTTTTGGGTCATTTTCAAAATCGAAAAGTTCCTCGTTGCCGTCACCATAGCGTATGTAGTGGTAGCCCTCACGTACGAGAGATTGCATGCTCCCTTTGTACACCGGCCACGATTCCTGAAACCAATTGGGCGTCTCGCCACCAACAAACACTTCGGCAAAGTGTGTTTCAACCTCACCGTTCGCTGAAGCTCTGGCATCAACCCAGTGCCGCGCGAGGGAAGAGCCGGGAAAGCGCGTTATGTCATCGATTCCGACCAAATCAACCACTGTATTTGGCAGGTCACGTAATGAAACAGGTTGGCGAATGCGCTTTCCGGCAGGTAAGTTTTTTGAAAACGATATCAGCAGAGGAACATGCAGCAACTGGCTGTACAGGCTGTTGCCGTGGTACATTAAACCGTGCTCACCGAATTGCTCGCCATGATCGGAGGTGATGATGACAACCGTGCATTCAAGCACACCTTGTTCCTGAAGTTTATCCAAAAGGGAACCAATTTCATGGTCGATGTAGGCAATGCAACTGTCGTAGACATCCTGCAGTTCCTGGATTTCATGGGACTTGTATTTACGACCGTGTGCGATTTGCGCATCCTCTGGCTTTTTCGAACCAAACTTCAGCTCGAACGGATAGGGAGGCAGGTAAGGATCATGGGCGTCGTAATAATTAAGAAACGCGAAGAACGGTCGCCCCTCCCGACGAGAAAGCCAATGGAGGAAAGAGTTGTTGACATCTTCGGCCCTTTTTCGATGATCTATCACATTCTGTTTTTCTGTGAGCTCTCGATATTGCCGGACGAGCTTAACGGCCAAAGCTGAGGAACCAAGAAGGAGCTCAAGCGAAGGCATGTAATCTTCGTAGCGGGCAAATCCCCGGCTGAGGCCATAGGCGGCGGCGCAGTAACCTAAGTTAGCGACGAAACCTGCGGTCGCATATCCATGCTCACTGAGGATTTCTGCCAGAGTTGGGTATTCGTCACGAAGCGGCACCGTGGCATCGAGAGGTGTTTGCCCTTCAGGGAACAACTCATGCGTAAAACGCCCGGTAAACATGGTAGCGTGGGCCGGTAGCGTCCAGGGAGACGTCGAGAGTGCTCGCTCAAAGAGGATACCTGTTTTGGCGAATTGCTCCAGCCGCGGTGTGGTAGGCCTGTGGTATCCGTACAGACTCAGGTTCTGGGCCCGCACCGTATCCAGAACTAACAGCAAGACATTGGGAGCACTCGGCATGGCAGGCGGCAACTTCGCCAGAGTTCGGTTCTCCGAAAGCGTACTCGACTCGTAGATGCCCACACTCGAGCCCCCCACGGCGAGGATGAGCATCCAGGGGAGGGTGCGACGAACAAAAGTATGAAATCCGTTCGAGTGAGCGGCAACAAGCCGGGAAAGCTGCACGGCAAGCCCCACCGCCAGCAGGACCCTCGCCCAGATGTCGATCTGCGGGAAGTTCAGTAACGGTGCCAGGCAGCCAAGTAAAATAAAAATAAACGTCGTTATGCGTAAGGATACAACTTTTGGCCATCTTCGAACCGGGAGCAGAATTAAACCGATAATGGTGAATAAAATCAGGTTGGCCAGCGTTATCATCCAAAACAAGTGCGGATTCAAATTAAAGATAATTTTCACAAACAACTCCCTCACCAAAAACTCTAAGAATCCGGTCAGAAGGCCAAACCAGGCCGCCATGATCAGCAACTGGCGCCATGACACCGGAGGACTGGAATCGGCAACCATTCGGCGCCAATCAAGCTTGTATTTTCCAATCAACAAAACAGCAAACCCGGCGATGGCCAGTAAGATTTGTCTGGTTCCCATTTTCGGGTGGCCGCCAAGGCCCAAAAAATCAGCAGCTACAGCGACGAAAATTACACCGGCACCAAAGACAATGAGATGAACTGACAAAAGCTTTTTCACAATGAATAAATTTTTTGCAAGGTTAAAGTAGCTTCAACAAAA
>JAABYK010000332.1:0-5007 GCA_011775825.1 Candidatus Zhuqueibacterota bacterium
ATAGAATTTCTATTGGTCGTGATGCCATTAATTTCTAAAAATCCGTTCAGTTGCGGTGAGGGATAGGTTTCGTAAACCGTTGGTAACAAGCGGTAACCAAAAGCTACATTGTATGCTATGCTGTTCCCAAAATCCACCGGCCCTTCCGAAGTATTCAGATTATAAATACCTTCGAGATAGATGCCGAAGCGGTTTTTGATCCAAGCAGCCACGGTGGTAAAGAAATAATCGGTGGAACCCGTACCAAGAGGGGGACTCTCCTCCTCATCCCCGATGGGCAGCTTAATTCCGGCCTTGGAAGCTACACGGATGGTCTCGTTTTTCCGATCGAATTGGTAAACCAGATATTTAGCAAACAAACGTGTATCTCCAACACCAAAGCTGGAAGCATCCTGGTTTCGGCTATCGAAGTCTACATTCATGAAAGGGAGAATGGCGCCCACCTGGAATTTGTCGCTGACCAAATTATACGGCAAGGCGATAGGTGCCACCCAGACCGTGATGCTGCGATCCATGGGGTCAGAAATTTCGTCGCCATCTTGCAAAAGCCTGGCCTTGCGAACAACTTTTCCAAAGGTTCGGGCCCCTCGACCCTGGAGTCCCAGCATGATGGGGGTGTCGGTGTTGATGGGCGGGCCCTGGGCCGAAAGCGGACAGGGTTCCAGCGCAAGAAATGAAAGAAGCGTAACCGCACCTATTTTAAAAATGCTAAATCGAGTCTTAATCGTCTTGAAACCTTTCATGTTAACCTTCCAGCAATTTCAGCACAGGCACAATGGCATAGGCAAAAAAGACTCCTACCGCATAAACACCCGCCGAGATCCAGAACACAATTTTAGTGAATCGGCCCGCTACTTCACATCCCTTGCCGCCAGTAATGGAGCAGGCCGTCCTCCCCTGAGGTCGTAGGGTTAAAATAGCACTGAAAATGATGAGGAGGCCCGCCCCCAGAAACAACCATTCTTTAATGCGGGAAAGGGGAATTAACCAGGGAAACGTGCTAATGAGTGCACCAATCGCAGCCCCACCGGCCATGGCAGCAATGGCCGCCGGTAGGGCACAGCACAGCAACATGCCCGTAGAGGTAAATAAGGCTAAGAAATTAATCAGGTGCTGTTTTGCAGGCTTTTTGTTTCTCATTTCACTTTGCGGTTTCATTCACTTCGGCGATTTTAGTTTGGAAGCCAAGCTTATCGACTGCCTCGACCAATTTCTTCTGGTCTTTGTCACTTCCCGTACAGAGAACCGTTGCTTTATTTTCTTCAAGACTCACGGCCACCTCTTTGACGCAATCCACTTTACTTAACGCCGTTTTCACCCTCGAGACACACCCCTGACAGCGCATGCCTTCGATATTAAGGGCTACTTTCTGAGGTTTTGCTTCCGACTTGGCCACGGGCTTTTCAATCGTGATTTCCCGTGAGGTGAACCCGGCTTCTTTTACTTTTTTGGCAATCAGTTCTTTGTCGATCTCGACCCTATCCTTGAAATACAGAAGGACTAACCCTTCATTAATTTTGATGTCCAGTTTTTCGACGCCTTCGAGCCGTTTCAGTTTCTTCTCCATGCCGTAGGCGCAAAAGGGACACGCCAGACCATCCACTCGCAAGGTTACTTTCTGCCGTTGTCCAGCGAATATGGATGCTACGCTGAATGCCATCGTGACAAGAATGGATAGTATAATCGTTGCGATTGTTCTGATGTTTGTCATTTTAAACCTCCTTTGGGGTTGGTTTAGGTATAGGGTAATAAGGTATAGGGAGTACCTCGTGAGGTGAGGTATGTATTATACCTTATACCCTATACCCCTTCTACTTAAACGGCGGCATGTGAAACTCCACTCCCAATATAAATTCGGGATCAGGCGACTCTTGCACACCATTGAGCTTCTCCAAAACGGGAACCTTCACGCCTCCTTTCACCATGACATTGCGGTAACTGAACATGAATCCTGGCGCGACACTGAGAATCTTACCACCTGAATCGGGGTCTTCGCTGCCATTCAAAGCATGCCTCTGCGAAATTTCCCCAAGCACCTCCAGCAGCACAACCAGATCAGGCTGTTTATACTCCAACTGCCAGGGGCGGATGCCGTAAGCCGCATCCACATTTAACACATTCCCGCGATTCAGATTGTCGACCGTGCCATTTACGTTGTAGCGCACATCGGCAAAGGCATAATGCTTGCGGGTTTCCCGGCCAAAAGAGAGTCCCAGAAAATAATCGGTGGTTCCGCTGCCGCGATGCTCGGAGCGGCTGCCGGTGGGTAGCTTGATCCCCCCGTGGAATGCAAAGGCATCGCTGCCATTTCGATAATCACGACGAATGAAGCGATATTTACCTCGTAGCACCAGGTCACCGATGCCCGCTCCATGGCCTTTACGGGAAAACACATAAGGCAGGGCGGCGGTCACCGCAATATCCGGTGTAATGCCATAAATCAGCTCATAGTGATTGGCCCAGCCTTCGTGTCCTCGTTCCAGTTCGGATTCCAACGCCCAGGCATATTGTCCCACCGTGTGCGGCCCAAGTCCGAATAAAGGCTCGTGGGCGGAAGCAGAACCAGGAAGCAAGGTGTACATCAAAAGGCTCAAGATTATGAAATTAAATGTCCTGTATCTCAGCGTTTTCATTTTTGCTTCGGCTTAATCTTCTATTCAAATCAGTGAGCTGGTGCCAGGGGCAGCACGAATAAAAAGGAAAGCGACCAGCGATTTGCATCGTTAAGGTAGCGGATATTTTCGGCAGATACCACATCACCCTTTCCCGGGAGGCCCGTTGCCAGGTAATCCAGCGATACCTCCAGCTCTAACGAGTGCAACCAGTTGGATTCGGGCAGCCAGTTAAACACCATGAAGGCGGTATCCAGTTCAAAATTCAGCTTGTGGGTATACCACGCCCGGTCATCGGGTTGTTCCGCCGGACTGAATTGATCCACTACATCGAAGTGCATATCAAGCCATCCGCCGGTTTGCTCCGAAGTGAACAGCGCAAAGTTCAATTCCGCTTCTAATTCCACTGGATTTTCACGGATGGACTGACCCAATTCGGCCGAGGTACTGCCGGTAAACGGATTGCGGTCCGTAGTGGCGAATGGCGTCCAGATGACCTCGCCTGTCAGGCTTATCCGTGGGAGTCCGGTTGGAATTTCCAGCGCAAAAATCAATTCGAATTCCACGGCCCGTTCCAGCCGGCTGGTATCCCCCGGGGCGTCACTTGCTATATCCGTTACCAGTGCAGGGGTTCCAAGTGGGCTCACGGTCAGGGTCGGCTCGAAATTCAAAGATAGCGGGCCCAGGAAGGGCTTTTTTTCTTTGTCATCGGCCGAGAGTCTTACCGGTTTGATCATAAACAAACAAAATGTGACGACGAGTATTTGGAAACCCACATATCCGAATTTAGGAAAAAACAGATTCATTATTCCTCCCAATCGAAGGGTGCTGATTAAAACTGGTTGTGATGGATTAATAATAATTTACTTGTGTCCAGCTCTGAACACTCGAAAGAGCCAATAAAGTCCTGACAGACCGATTAGAGCAAACATGAAGTCATCCAGCGGATCCCAGATTTTTTCCAGAAGCAGGTCGAGGATGTTCACATCGGTAATGAAATACGCCCAACTGAACGCGCCGATGAGGAGGAATACGAATGCTAACCAATCCAGGTGATTTTGTGGTTTCATAATTTGGTCTCCTTTACATAAGCTTTCTGCAACCACTGTGAATTGAGGCTTCAATGGACTCATCAATTTAGAGCGACAAAGACACCGAGTTAGGTAAGTAACTCTGAAGGCTCAAAACCACTCTCGGTAAGAACTTCTTGAATTCCTTCTTCGGAAGTCCCGTCCTCAACAAACGTCACAGTCAACAGGCTTTTGCTCAAGTCAGCATCGATTTCTATTCTATGAATATGTTCTTTGAGGGCTTTCTTTATTGTCCGTACGCACCCCTCGCAGTGCATGTTGGGTATCTTAAAAGTAGCCTTCTGTTTTTCTTTTTTAGGCTTGACTTTAGACATCACCCGACCTCCGAACGAGTTCAAAAGCACCGTACTCACGCTGGTCACCATGGCGATCATCGCCCAGATGGGATGCACCCAACCGGTCGTAGCCAGCGGTACTCCGAAGCCGTTGAAACTGAACGCGAGGATGAGATTTTGCACGGTTTTGCGGTAAGAATTCTCGGCAATGGTGAAGGCGTCCATGAGGCCCCGCAACCGCTCGCCCATGAGAATGACATCCGCCGACTCGATGGCGATGTCGGTGCCGGCGCCGATGGCCATGCCCACATCGGCCTGGGTGAGCGCCGGTGCATCGTTAATGCCGTCCCCTACCATGGCGACCCGGTGACCCTGTTCCTGGATGTTACGGATGCGTTCGGCTTTCTCATCCGGTTTCGCACGGGCTTCTACATCTTCAATACCGACTTGCCGGGCAATGGCGCGGGCGGTGCGTTCGTTGTCGCCGGTGAGCAGCACCGGACGCCGCCCCTGCTCCTTGAGGGCCGCCACCGCGTGGGCGGCATCCGCTTTCAAGGTATCCGCCAGGGCGAGGAGTCCGCTCAGGGTCTTGCCCATCGCAACACCGACGACCGTTTTACCTTGATTTTCTTTCTCCTGAACCCAATCAATACCTTTATCTGTGGTTACGCCCTGCTCGCGCAAAAAATCGAGGCTCCCGACCCGGATAGCTTTGCTTTCGACGGTTGCTCGCAAGCCCTTGCCCGTGACCGATTGAAAATCCGTCGCCTCCGGAATGTTGTCCAGCTCTTCGCGAACGTGAGCGACCATCGACTGTGCCAGCGGGTGCTCCGATTGGCTCTCGGCTGCGGCGGCCAGACGCAACATGTCATGTTCTGCCATTCCGGAAAGCACCTGAACGTCCGTCACCGTTGGTTTGCCCACCGTCAGGGTACCGGTCTTATCGAATACAATGGTGTCGATGTCCTTCATGATCTGGAAGGCTTCGCCGGAGCGCATGAGGATGCCGCGGTCCGCGGCCATGCCGCC
>JAABYK010000332.1:5033-11587 GCA_011775825.1 Candidatus Zhuqueibacterota bacterium
ACCAGGTTCATCTCACCGGTAATTAGCCAGGCGCCGGCGGTCCAGATCAGAATGGCCAGTCCTGCGAAACCCACGACGCCGGGCACGTAATATTTAAGCACCTTATCCACCAGTTGGATGATGCCCGGCTTCATGGCTCGAGCTTCTTCGATGTGCCGGGCCACCTGCTGCAAAAAGGCCTCTTCGCCGATGGCGGTGACTTCCACCACCAGCGCGCCGGTCTGATTAATGGACCCGCCCACCACGGTATCCCCCTCGCCTTTTTCAATCGGCATGGACTCGCCGGTGACAATGCTTTCGTCCACCCCGGAGGTACCCCGGACAATCTTGCCATCCACGGGAATCTTTTCACCCGGACGCACCTGCACCCGGTCGCCTACTTTCAACTCCCCAATTTCGACCTCGACTTCCTGGCGGTCGGCTTCGATACGGCGGGCGGTGTCCGGTTGTAAATCTAGAAGCTTGCGCACCGCCAGGGAAGCGTGTGCCCGCACCTTGTTGGCCGACCAGCCGGAAAGCACATGGTAGGTGGTGACAAACACCGCCACCGCGAAGAAATCCACAGCCGGAAACACCGGCAGGAAAAATTGTACAAATCCGCCGATCAGGCCGGAAAACGCCCCGAACTCAAGAAGGACGTGCTGATTCAAAATGCCGCGACGCAGCGACTGATACGCTTTTTCGATGATGTACCAGCCGGGGCCAAAAATGGTGGCCAGTGCCAACGCCATCATCACATATTTGAACCAGGGCTGCATGAGACCCAGCCACATGGCCACCATGAAGGCGAACGCCATCCCGGTAAAACCAGTGGCCACCAGCAATCGATTGCGGTGGGTTCGCAGCTCCAGCTCCTGCTCTTCAAAGGCTTTCACTTTGTCCGGATCGCGGATGGTGTAGCCGAGGTCGAGCAGAGTCTGCTTTAGCTCGGACTCTTTAACTGTGTCCGCACGGTACTGAATGAGCACTTCTTCGTGCGCCAGACTCACGTTAACCCGCTGCACGCCCTCCATGCGACCGAAAGCTATGTGGATGCTTTCCGCACAAAACGAACAGGCAAGTCCACCGATTTTGAGTTGTAACTTCGTTTGATTAGTCATTCTCATGAACAGTGAATTTAAGGAATTATGGATTACCATTATTGGATTTATGGAGCTTGGAGTAATGAACTTTCCACTAATCCAAGAATCCGTCACTCCACCATGCCTAATCAAGTCTCCAGTGCCTGCAAGATCGGACACTCTTCGGCCGATCCGTTGCCAGGACAGGTGGCCGCCAACTTCGCGAGAGCTTTCCTGAACCGTTCGAGTTCTGCGATTTTTTCGTCAATTTGCTCGATTTTACGTTGTGCTCGTTCTTTGAAATCGCCACTGGTGGAATCCGGATCGGCTCGTAACCACATAAGCTCTTTTATTTCGCCGAGAGAGAATCCCAATGCTTTAGCCCGCTGGATGAATTGCAACCGGAACACATCCCCTTCCGAATATTGCCGATACCCCGACGCCCGCCGCGCCGGTTCGGGAATGAGTCCCCGGCGCTCATAGTAGCGAATGGTCTCTGTATTCAGCTTTACTTGTTTAGCCAACTGTCCAATTGTCAAGTCGTTCATTTTGCCTCCGAGGTCTTCTATAATTTCTATAATATAAACCCTGTAGTTAGGTACAGAGTCAAGCATTTTTTGGGAAAAAACTCAAGTTTTTTACCCAAAAAACGAAGCTCCTCTCGACTTGCATTTTGAATAAATTTCTCGTAATATTGCGATTGTTTCTTAGGCAACCTTAGGAGAAATCCCATGTTCAAGCTTAAAGATCTTTCACTGATGCTGAAAACCGGTGATCTTCAGGCCAGCATCGATTTTTATACCGAAATCTTGGGATTCCAGGTTTGTACCTTGTGGCCGGAACAGAATCCTACTTTTTGCATTCTCGATCATGGCGATGTGCGTGTTATGTTTTATGTCGACGAAAACCAATGCGACCCCGAGCCGGTTTTGACCGGCCACCTCTATATCGATGCGGATGATGTGCAGGACCTGTACGAACGCATCAAAGACCAGGTCGAGATTGTATGGGGGCCGGAAGTCTACCATTATGGCAGACGAGAATTCGCCATCAAGGACTGTAATGGTTATGTGCTCGCATTTAGCGAATCGACGAATGAACCGCCCACCTGTCCAGCGGAATAGTAGGTTGCACAACTGTGGATTTGCACCTATCCGACGACAGTTTAAGTCAAACGCATTGACATTCTATTCTCTCTTAGAGGTTTCACTATTCAGTTACTTAGGGAATTTCACCTTACACTCACAAAATATCTTTGTATTGCATTTCATTCTTCTTACGTCTGAGAAAACAGGCCTCCTTTAACGAAAGCGTGAACGTGCCGGCGTGCTCGGCAACCCATTGCGCAGCGGCTGCTGGTGAACGAAAGAAACGCACAAAATGGCAGAAGCTATTGATAACAATTCCCTGATTTGGAACTCTTCCGGAGTCATAAAAAAATAGCCCGACGCTATCGGGGCCTGTCTGGGTAATCCCATCCGGTGTTATGGTGGGCCGGATCTTATCGCCGCTGAGAGCGCATTTCGATTCCACTTCTGCGGTTTTTTGAATCAGGGCCGGGATGAACACCGTGTCCCAGGCGCACCAGGTGTAAAGGGTTGTGCCGTTGACTTGAAACCTGTGCGTCAGGGGTTAGGAAAAGGGCATCGGAGCCTTTGCCAACAGCAATGGTTTGCTTGCTGGCTTCGGTTTGATTTTCTGCCTCCTGAGCACATGCCGTGGTCGAAATTAGCAACAAAAGCAAAGATATTAAAAAACTTCATGTTTACTCCTGTAGTTTACTCGTGGAAACTTTAAAAGCAGCAAGCGATTCCCGAATTTGTTTTCCGTTTAAGAGCAACAGGACTCTTCCTTTGAATTTGCGGAATCCCTTTCTTTGTGCTTATTGAAAGCCTGCAGAGCTTTGATGGCCCACTCTTCGCCCGGGCAGCCCTGCATGGTCATGGCAACATTTAGGAATTCCAGCAATTCCTCTCGCGAGACATCTCGTTCAACCGCTTGTTTGGCGTAACCGTCGATACACGGTTCACAGCGGATGGCCACGGAAATCGCCAGGGCGGTCAAGACTTTGTATTTGCCCGGCGCAACGCCGTCTTTGTACGACTCCTCGCGCATGCGTACCAGACCGCCTGTAACTTTCGGACTGAGCCGGCGCATTTGCGTAAAAGCGGATTCAGCGGTTTTTGGGGTGATGACTTCAGACATAATTGCACCTCCTGGATATTCGTGGTTCTTTAAGCTTCACATCGTGGGTTTTTACCGACGCATTTATTTAATCTACTTAGACGTTGGCATCTGCGCCCGATAGCCTGTCGCGTTCACCGCGTCCACGATTTCGGGTACCGAGGTCTTGTCAGGATCGTACTCGATGGTGACCGATTTCTTCTGGGTACTGGCATCGGCCTGGAACACACCGTCTACCCCTTTGGCTGCGTGTTCCACCGAGATTTCGCAGGTGAAACAGGTCATGCCCTCCACAGGAATGGTCACTTGCTCGAGTTGTGCCGGAATCGTGGCGTCGCGCGTGCTGTTGGCCCCGAAGAGACCACCAGAGTAGGTGTACAGGTTGGCGCCCAGAAAGAACAGCACCGCCAGCGTCGCCACCGTCAACGTGGTTTGGGTCACTTTCTTGTTGCGCATATCACACTGCTCCGCCGCACAACGACGCTTTTCACGAAAATAGAGCGTCCAGGCAAACACGAGAATCGCCAGGCCGGCACCGCTAAACAACCCGTGGTATTTGCCGAAAAAGGCGCCAAATCCCAGACTCCCCAGACCCACCAATATCAAAAGCAACGGGCCCACACAACAGATGGAGGCCACAATGGCCGAGAGAATTCCTACTTTATTGGCTTGCATGTTTGAACACCTCCTGAGTCAGCTATCTTTTCTTGCATAAAATTCTGTATTTTATCCGGAAGAACCAAGAGCCAAAAGCCGACAGGGATATATGGCTATATGGGAAATAGGGGGTGCGTTGAAGGCCATATCCCCTATTTCCTTATTTCCCAATTTCCCTCCGCTTAGTCCTCCAAAATAAATAGCTGCTTCAAAATTTCAACAAACGGCGTATCCAGCAATCGATAAAAAATTGTCTGTCCCTCTCGGCGTTTACCGATGAAGCCGTAAGCGCGCAGTTTGCTCAATTGATGACTGATAGAGGAGACGGTCATGCCCGTGATGTCGGCTAAGTCACAGACACAGAGTTCCGATGATTGGGACAGAAGGTATAAAATTTTTAATCTGGTTTCGTTGCCCGCGACGGTCAATAAATCCGCGAGTTTTTCCAAATTGTCCTTTTGAAGCAGTTGTTTTTGCAGTCTTTGCAGAAGAGGCACATCAACATTTTTGCGAATGCAGGTTTCTGTGGATAGCTCAGGCATCATCATCCTCGATTATTTAATAGTTGAATAGCTATTCAAATAAGCAAACAATGTTACGTCCGTCTTTGTTCCTGATTCCAGGCATATTTTCCCTTGACTGAAAGGAAAAGAATTGTTATAATTCGCCAGTTAACGAAATGAGATATTATAGGGCAAAAAATGAGAAATCTGATCAAAATCTTTAAAGCCCTTTCCGACGGCAATCGAATCCGGATTTTGAAAATGTTAGAGATTCGCTCGCTGTGTGTTTGCGAAATTACGGCAGTTCTGGCCTTGGCAAACTCAACGGTTTCCAAACATCTGGCCATCTTACGCGATGCCGAATTGATCCTCGATGAAAAAGTCGGTAAGTGGGTGAATTATCATCTGAACCGGTCCAAATCAGAACCGTATGTGAGTGAATTGTTGCCGATGTTGGCCAAGTGGTTGCCAGACGACGAGATCGTTCGCGGAGACGCCGAAAAGGTGAAGTCGGTCGATAGAAACGTTCTTTGCGCCGCCTGATATTTTTCACTTACTTATTCCGTTATTGGTGGTGAAACCGCCGGCCAGGCCACTCTCTTCTGTGGTTTGATTTATGAGGCGCTTTTTTTAAAGAAAGGAGGCACCATGACCAAAATACTGATTCTATGCACAGGAAATTCCTGCCGCAGTCAGATGGCGGAGGGCATCCTCAAATCTCTTGATTCAAATTTGCAAGTCGACTCCGCAGGAACCCAACCTGCTGATGAAGTGCACCCCAAAGCCGTACAGGTGATGAACGAGATTGGCATAGACATTAGCCAGCAAAAACCCAAGCCGGTGGACGGCTTCTTGAATCAGAGCCTGGATTATGCCATCACGGTATGTGATCACGCAAAAGAAACCTGTCCGGTTTTCACGGGCGACGTGAGGCATCGGCTTCATCTTGGATTCGACGATCCGGCACAGGTGTCGGGCACGGAAGACGAGATTTTGTCTGAATTCCGAAGAATTCGTGATGAGATACGAAATAAGTTTACAAGATTCTACGAGCAGGAGATCCGCTAATTTCGTGGGACACAGAGGGCACCGAGAAGCGCCGAGGACACAGAGAGATTCGAATGCAATTAGATTCAATTGACTTCTGAAACCAAAGGAGCTGAGATGAAAGAACTGTCGAGAAAGCTGCCATTTTTTGACCGATATTTAACCTTGTGGATATTTTTGGCCATGTTCGTCGGGGTTGGCGCGGGTTACATCTTCCCCGGGATTGCAAATTTCTGGGACACGATGAAATCCGGCACGACCAACATTCCCATTGCCATCGGTTTGATTCTCATGATGTATCCACCTTTGGCCAAAGTACGGTATGAGGAGCTCCCCAAAGTCTTTCGTAATTTGCGTTTACTTTCGCTTTCATTGATACAGAACTGGATTGTCGGCCCGCTCATCATGTTTATTCTGGCGATCCTGTTCCTTCCTGATAAACCCGCCCTGATGGTCGGAGTGATTTTGGTTGGTCTGGCGCGCTGCATCGCCATGGTGCTCGTTTGGAACGATCTCGCAAGGGGAGATTCCGAGTATGCGGCCGGGCTGGTCGCATTTAATGCCTTGTTCCAGGTGTTTTTCTATTCGGTGTACGCTTACGTTTTCATTACCCTTCTGCCGCTTCTATTCGGACTCAGTGGCGCCATTGTGGAAATCTCAATCGGCGAGATCGCCAGAACCGTGCTCATTTATCTTGGCATCCCGTTTATGAGCGGATTTTTGACGCGCACGATTCTGGTTCGATTCAGGGACAAAGCATGGTATCATCAACGATTCGTGCCCAAGATTTCCAAGATCACGCCCATTGCGCTTCTGTTCACCGTGTTTGTGATGTTCTCGCTAAAAGGCGAAGTGATTGTGCAGCTTCCCATGGATGTCATTCGAGTGGCCGTTCCCTACAGCATCTATTTCGCTGCCATGTTTTTCATCACGTTTTTCCTCGCGAAAAAGATGGGTTCCGATTATCCGAAAACGACCACGGTTTCCTTTACCGCTGCCAGCAACGATTTTGAATTGGCCATAGCCGTGGCGATTGCGGTTTTTGGTTTGAATTCGAAGACAGCCCTGGCAACCGTCATCGGCCCGCTTGTGGAAGTGCCGG
>JAABYK010000332.1:11603-19666 GCA_011775825.1 Candidatus Zhuqueibacterota bacterium
AAAGTTTGTGCGTTTAGAAACTGAACCGAAAGAGGTTCTTATTTCTTGATTGTTTGTAGTTAAGCTTACCCCAAGACAGTCCTCGTTTGAGATTTCTGGACTCAGTGTCGCCCCCAAATTCTTCCGTATGGGTTCCGGGCCTTGCCGATTTTTTCGGGTCGACGTTTTTTGTTGCCAAAAACTGTAAAACTACTTAAGTTAAAGAGACACGTGTTAAATCGTAAGTATTTAGCCAGCGACTGAATTTGCAAGGGACTCAAAAAACAGACAGGATTCACAGGATTTTCTGGATACAGCAACCCAAATAACACTAGAGAGGCTTACTCCCGGAATAATCTACTTATTTAACCGGACACAAGCGGAAACTAAACAAAGAAAAAATGTCTTGACTTTCAATGGCAAAATAATTAAGGGCAAAATAATTTTTTATTTTTTCTTGCTATCTGACACTTTTTGTTACTTTTGTTACTGTTCTTAAAACGTAACATCCGAAATTGAGATGTCACCACTACTACGTGGTTTTTGTTATTAAAATTAATGCGATTTTCTCTAAACATAACACCGCTACTACTACTACGCGGTTTTTTGATCCGAGAAACCCCCGGTAGTTACATATTTGTCACCTCATGTGAAAAGGGTCCGGTGGTGAATTATTTTTTTTAATGATTTTACCCAGAACAAGCAAAGATTTCAAGAGGCACAATGGTTCTGCCGCAATAATTGTCCTGATGATTTTAATCGTTTTGCTCCAAATTGTTTTGCCTTTTGACTTTAAGTAGGCCGGTCGACGGAAACGATTTAAATCCGGTTTATCTTGTGAATCTTGTCTAAACAGTGGGTGCATGAATTCGCAAGATCTAAAGGATTTGTTCAGATGGCTAATATGTTACATTAAATCAATGCAATAAACGATTGCAATTCTCAAATTATACCATAAATTAATGCGAAGCCACGCTTAAAGGGAAAAAATCTTATCTGCATGATTGTCATTCTCAATACAAACTGCTTCATGAAACCTGAATCTCATTAACGGCATTTTTCATCATGGCCAAAGAAAGCATATTAATCGTTGAAGACGAAGAAGACATCCGAAGCCTGGTAGGACACCATTTGGGCGAAGCCGGGTACAAGATTTTCGAAGCGGGCGCCGGAAATGAAGCGTTTGACATACTCGAGAAGAATTTGCCTGACCTTATCATTTTGGACCTCATGCTACCGGGCATGACGGGTACGGAGGTTTGCAAAACCCTCAAGCAGCAAGAAGAGACTCGGCACATCCCCATCATCATGCTCACCGCCAAAGGCGAGGAGATCGATCGTGTTGTGGGATTTGAGTTAGGCGCTGATGATTATGTGACCAAGCCATTTAGTCCGCGCGAACTCGTTCTGAGGGTTGGAGCCATCCTGAAAAGAATCCATGCAGAAGACACTCGAGAGGTGATGCAGATCGATGGCATCACCATCGATGTACCAAAGCATCAAGTCTCCGTTGAAGGTAACATAATCGATCTGACCGCAACCGAGTTCAAACTATTACTTACCCTGATTGAACGAAAAGGGCGAGTTCAGACGCGTGACATGCTTTTGGAGAGCGTCTGGGGCTACGATTACGCAGGCTTTACACGCACCGTGGATACACACATGCGTCGCCTGCGTTCCAAACTCGGAGCTTCCGGCGACTGTATTGAAACCGTGCGTGGGGTTGGTTACCGAATTCGAGAGAGCCGAGAATGAGCATTCGTTGGAAATGGATGTTGTCTCATCTGCTGGTGGGAGGGACCGTCATCCTCTTCATGGTGGTGTATCTGGGTTCTCGCCTTGAGAGTTATTTTCAATCTCGTTTTGAAAATCGCTGGAAACGAGAACTGGCGCTGGCAAAGGAGTATGCCGAGGCACGAGACTTTGAATCGATGACCATGGTTGAAGCCGACCGGTGGGCTGATAAAATCGGTGAAATTTTGGAAATGCGTGTGACGCTCATCGATTTAAATGGCAAGGTGGTGGGCGATTCTGAGGTCGATTTCGAAGATTTGCCGGAGGTTGAGGATCACAGTGATCGTCCGGAGATCATTGCCGCCCTTTCAGAAGGATCGGGCAGAAGCAGACGACACAGTAGCACAATCGACCGAGATTTGGTTTATTTAGCAGCTCCGCTTGGCACGCTTGAAAACCCTAAAGGGACGGTGCGGGTGGCCGTCCCGATTACTGAAATCGAAGAGTCGATTTCGCAAATCCATGGCTTAATCTGGCTTGCAAGTGGGCTGGGATTTTTGCTTGTGTTGTTGATCGGCTTTTTTGCTTCCCGGCCGATGACCCGTCGATTACACGAGATAGCCGAAACTGCCAAAAGCTTTGCCAAAGGCGATTTCTCAAGAAAAATCAATGTTGAGACCGACGATGAGTTAGGAGATCTTGGCACAGCCTTGAATCAGACCGCCGATGACTTGCAAAAGTATGTGTCACAAATCACCCGAGAACGAGACCAACTTCAGGCAATATTAAACAGCATGGTTGAAGGGGTCATGGTGACTTCGTTGGACGGCAGAATACTCCTTTCAAATGCTTCCTTTCAAAACATCTTTGGTTTACACGAACCCATTTTACAGAAGTCCATCAGTGAGGTGATCCGAGAGCCTCAGCTCATAGAAGCATTGGAACTGGCCATAAGCAAGAAAGAAGATGTGGTCGAGACCATTGAATTGCCTGGCCCTTTTAGAAAAAGTTTGGAAGCCCATGTATCCATTCTGGGTTCAAATGAGAAGCCCTCCGGAACCGTGGTTGTGTTTCATGACGTAACTCAACTCAACCATTTGGAAAAGGTACGCAGAGACTTCGTGGCTAATGTCTCTCATGAAATACGTACCCCAATTACGGCCATTAAAGGCTATGTCGAAACCATACTCGAGAACGGTTCATTGCAGGAATCGAAGTCTCGGGAGTTCTTGCAGACCATTCTTCGTAATACAGAGCGCATGACAAAGCTGGTGGATGATCTGTTACGTCTTTCGAAATTGGAATCCATCGAGCTGGCTGAGATCCAAATGGAAGAAGTCGATCTGGCTAAGACCATCGATCGCGTCGTGGAGGGATTCCGAAATATAGAAGGGACGAATCGAATAACGTTTACAGTCAACCGCCCGGATAAGATCCCCAAAGTGAAGGGCATGATTTTGGAGATTGAAACCGCACTCGAAAATCTCATCGATAATTCCACAAAATATGGGGCTGAGGCAGGAGAAGTCACGATCGCCGTTAAAGAGCACGAAACGGAAGTACAGGTGGATGTGTCCGATCAAGGAATTGGAATCCCTGTGGAGGATCAGCCAAGGATTTTCGAGCGGTTCTACCGGGTGGATAAGGCTCGCTCCCGGGCGCTTGGAGGAACCGGACTCGGCCTGTCCATCGTCAAGCACATAATTCAAAGACACGGAGGCCGACTCTGGGTGGAAAGCGAGGTCGGCAGGGGGTCTACGTTTAGTTTTACCTTACCCAAGGCGTAATCATTCTCCCAAGCTGTTCTGACATTTCAAATTTTTAATCTCTACTTCTAAATCGTATCGGAGTAAAGTTTTGGGTTTTCAATCTTCTCCCAAAAATAACTTTACTAACATAACATTTTCTTGCGAGTTTACTGACTATATGAAACTGATGTGGTAATGGAGTACAAAAATCAGCGAAGCGTATTTTTGCATTTGGCCAGTTCCTGTTTGTAAAAATAGGTTCGCGAGGGCCACTGATTTTTATCCTCCTATCTTCTTGAAGCAGTGAGAAATGTTGCAACTTTACTAAACTTCGAAAGTTTAGTAAGATCTACTTACCTCCAGTTCAATCCTATTTTAACCATTTCTTTACCTCCCCTTAAGAGAATCGTAACCTTCCTATTTTATCTTCATTATCGAAAGTTAAACTCGGTGATTTGAGATGTTCAGAAAGACATAAACAAGTTTTACTTAATCTTTGCGTGTTCTTAAGGAAACCGTAACAATCATCTGATATATTTTCAGCAGAAAAAACAAGGAGCGTAATCATTTATTCTTTAGGTGGTCTAAGCAGTCAGGTGTCCATGAAAAAAATACTGGTCGTCGAAGACGAGGAGGATATCAACAGTCTCATCCGAGAGCACTTAAGCGGCTCCGGGTTTGAGGTTGAGTCCGTTTATGGGGGAGATGATGCTTTAGAAAAGGCCGAGGAAAAGGACTTTGATCTCATTGTTTTGGACATATTGCTTCCCGGGCTCGATGGCTGGGAAGTGTGTCAGCAACTTAGAAGATCTCAACGAACCAGAAACATCCCTATCGTCTTTCTTTCTGCCCTTTCTCGAGAGCCCGACAGAATTAGGGGATTCGACCTGGGAGGCGACGATTACATCGTGAAGCCTTTTTCTCCGCGAGAATTGGTTTCCCGAGTCAAGGCCATCCTGAAACGTGTGAATGGTAAAATTGTTGACAAGAAATCCGTGAGCATTGGCGATCTCAAAGTGGATTTCCTGAAGCATCAAGTTTATGTGGGTGGGAAACCGGCCTACTTGACAAGCAGCGAGTTCAAAATCCTGCACGTCCTCATCTCTAATGAAGACAGGGTGTTCACACGCGATGAGCTTCTTGATGCCATCGGCGAGGAGGGTCAGATACTGGAATATGGCAACATTGATGTACATGTTCATCATTTGCGACAGAAAATCGAACGCGATCCCAAAAATCCAAAATACATCAAGACCGTCTGGGGGGTCGGATATCGCTTTGCCAGTTCGAAATAAGAGATTTTTTCACCAAGGAGATATACACCATGATTATGAAAGCTGAGCCTTATTCAAAAGAGAAAGGGGGAAAATTCCATGCGAAAGCATCGAGTCTGGAGCTCGTCACAGCAATTCTTAAGAACTCTGCCTGGCTTTTGTCAAGAAGCCTGAAAATCATCTTCATCTTGAACAGAGACATGCTGACATGTTTATTCAAAGGGTCAAACCGGCGGCGATATGACGTTTCCAAAGATCCAAATATTGTTAACCACTACGGCATTTGGTTCATCGACCTGCATGGGTTAATACATGAGCAAATGGGCATTAAATGAAATCGAAACGAATCAGGAGGTGGGCTACATCATGAAGAAAGAAATCGATTACATTATGACACAAGCACATTACAGCAGACGGATCATTCGGCGCATTCAAATCATTTCGTTCGCCATCTCGGTCATACTTTTCCTTGTATTTGGAAAGGGGATTGCGGGAGAGACAAATGATATTGACAAAGGCCGGATCACGGGCAGCCTTGTCGATGCGGAAACCGGGGAACCGCTAATCGGAGCAAATGTCATTCTGGAAGGCACGANNTTCCGCCCGGAAGATACACAGTGGTTGTCTCCATGATTGGGTATTCGAGAACACGCATGACAGATGTGAGCGTGAGTCCGGACGAAGTGACAAAGATCGACTTGTCCTTAAAACCTGAGATTCTTGAAACCGATGGCGTGGTGGTAACGGCCAAGCTAATGAAAGATACGGAAGCTGCTCTGCTAAAACAGCGCCAAAAATCTACGGCCGTCAGCGATGCGATCAGTTCGGAAATGATTTCTCGTTCCGGCAGTGGCGATGCGGCACAGGCGATGACCAAAGTCACGGGGGCTTCTGTGGTCGAAGGAAAATATGTTTATGTTCGCGGCCTCGGTGAACGATATGCCACCACCCATTTGAACGGCATGGAATTGCCTACGGCTGACCCGGATAAGAAGGCGTTTCAGATGGATCTTCTTCCGTCGAACTTGTTGGATAATATTGTCACAGTTAAGACCTTCACCCCGGACAAGCCGGGCAACTTTTCCGGTGGCATTGTGGATATTGGCACCAAGGAATTTCCGGAGAGGTTAACGCTTTCCGTTTCCAGTTCTGCTTCAATGAATTCCCAGACCACCTTTAGCGATAATTTTTTCTTGTATCCAAGAGGCGGCACCGACTGGCTGGCGTTTGAGGATGGAACACGGGACATACCTGAAATGCTTCGAGATCCCGAGGTTGTGATTCCAAGCGCGACACGTGCACGAATCGAGGCACGACGTGGGGACACACAAAATGCCGAGTTTCTCGATGCCGCATCCAAATCCTTTAACTCAGTTATGGCGCCCACCGAAGCTTCTTCTCCCGTTAACCAATCGTATTCGTTTTCCGTTGGCAATCAGCGTTCCTTCCTGGCACGTCCGCTTGGCTACATAGCTGGGATAACGTACAATCGTAATCTCTCATTCTACGACCAGGGATTCACCGGTAGATATTCAGTGAGTGACATCGGCGCCGGCGAGTTAAATCCGCAGCTTCTGTTGGATGATGCACGGGGGAAGGATGAAGTGAGTTGGGGCGGTTTGTTTAATTTGGATTATAAGATTTCTCCACACCACAAATTCGCTTTTAATTCGTTGTATTCGCGCAGTGGTGAATCTGTTGCTCGCTCTCAGTTTGGTACCTGGCCAAAAGAATTCGGGATAGCGGATACCAATACGTTCTTTGAAAATCGTGTTCTCAAATATACCGAAAGAGAACTGTATTCGTTTCAATGGCGCGGAGAGCATTTCTTCAGAGAATTGCTGAATTCCAGCCTTGAATGGTCGGCCTCCCTCGCAAACAATAATCAGGATGAACCGGACACGCGATTCTTTGCCGACATTGCTACCATGAGAAACGGTGACACTACATTCTCTGCCAGGCAATCAGGGTTCGCGGACCCGTCGAGATATTTTAGAAATCTTGATGAAAACAAGAAGAGTTTCAATGTTGATCTGTCTCTGCCATTCAAGCAGTGGAGTGGGCTGAGTAGCAAATTTAAGCTCGGCGGTGGATACGAGGACGCGAACAGAGAATTTAGAGAACGCATTTTCAGCATCGTCCCGCAGTTGCGATTTGAGGGCGACCCGGGAGCATTCTTTTCTTCTGAAAATATGGGTGCAGTCGAAATTGATACTTNNTGATTTCCGATCGGTCTAAAACGAGAAATAATTATGATGGGAATAACACCATCACGGCGGTTTACGGGATGTTTGATTTACCGTTGAGCTCGCGCCTCAGGTTCATCGGGGGAGTCCGCTACGAAACCACTGACCTGAGTACGATTAGTCAAGACAGCACGGTTGAGCGGGGCGAGTTGGAAGAACAAGATCTGCTGCCCTCCGTCAATTTGATTTATGCCCTGAAGTCCAATATGAACATCCGGGCAGCGTTTACGAAGACGCTGGCAAGGCCGACGTTTCGCGAAATTGCTCCGTTCGAAAGTTTTGCGTTTATCAATTCGGAATTCCTGATCGGGAACCCCGATCTTGAACGGACTCTCATTGATAACTTCGATCTGCGTTGGGAATGGTTCATGAGTCCCGGTGAGATCATTGCGATCAGTGGTTTCTACAAACGTTTGACGAATCCTATCGAGAGAACCATCTTAAATACCAACAATCAAGTCCAGTACAAAAATGTCGATAACGCAGATGTTTACGGCCTGGAATTTGAAGTGCGTAAGCAGTTGGGCGATTCGAGCAGTCCATTTCGTCATTTCAATGTAGGCGCGAATTTCACCATAGTGGAATCGAAGGTCGACATCGCAACGAGCGAGTTGGAAATTCGACGCGCAGTGGACGAGTCAGCTGATGACACACGCAGTTTGCAAGGTCAGTCTCCGTTTTTGCTCAATCTCGATGTGACTTACAGCAACTCCGAAAGCAAAACCACACTTTCATTAAGTTTTAACACATTCGGTGACAGGCTTTCCAGTGTATCGATAGGTGGCACGCCTGATGTGCTCGAGCGTCGTCGCAATCAGCTCAACTTCAATGCCTCACAAGCAATTTTCAACTTCTTGACGCTGAAATTTGGTGTAAAGAATATTCTGAACGATTCCTACACGGAATCCTATGAGTTCAAGGGCGACGAATTTATTTATCAGGAATATAAGCTGGGTCGTGTCTATTCCTTCGGTGCCAGCTACTCATTGTAGGCCGACGTGAGTCATAAATACCGGAGTCCGCGATGAAATCTGAAACACAAAAAAATCGAAGAGAGGAGGTGGATAGAGATAGAAACTGTG
>JAABYK010000630.1:0-1780 GCA_011775825.1 Candidatus Zhuqueibacterota bacterium
CTCTCGGCCGCGCGAGTGTGACAATCCACACAAGCGGTTCCCACCTCTTCCTGATGATACTTGTGCGAAAACTTGATGATGTCCTGTCGTTTTAGCGGTTGTTCTTGTGAAGAAACGATCCAAACAAATAGGATCGATGCGCAAATGCCCGTCAGCCACGTTATTCTTTTCATTTAATTCCTCTCAAAAATCCAAACTTGTGTTGTTTCCTCTCTCCTCAATTGACGTTGAGTACACGCTTTGGTCCGCTCAGCTAATTGGGTTTCGACCGAAACTCGTGTTCCTGAATTTCAAACATGACACGAGAATGTCATTCTGTAAGAATCTTTTTAATTAACAACATCTTACAAACAAACAAAAAAGATTCCTACGGAATGACACACACGGGACCAAATGGGTTTTCGGTCAGACATTTATTACTACTGAGCGTCATGTTACCTGCTATTTTCTGAGTTTTCCAAATACCCAGTAATTTGCTTTCACGAAAAATCGAACATCGCTATCCAGAAATCGGTTGCGCACGCCCTGGCCAAGAAAATCGAACGAAAAATGTTTGCCGGCACGATAGTTAAACCCGAAACTTCCGGTGAGCGAGGTGTGTTTATCCGCATCTTCATCGAACAAGCTGTAGCGAGCAAACCCCGTGCTCGCAAGCAATCCTAATTTCTGAGTGAGCGGATAATTGACGGTTGCATAGACACCATTGTTTTGGCCACCGTAGCCGCTTCTGAAATTGTACCCGAATTGACCATACTTGCAACGCACGCCTGCCCCGAAGCGCACGGTTTCGTCGCCCTCGTACTGAACGTAGCCGAAGTTTCCGGTCACAAACCAATTCTGCCGAAATTGATACACACCGCGGAGACCGATGTCTTGCGTGGTGTTGTGTTCAAACACTGTGAATATGGAATTCGCCGCGATCAGCGGTGCGCGGTGGAAAAACTCGCCCGACAATTGTAGCTTCGGCGTCACCGAGAATTTCAATTCCACCTGACCTCGTCGTACCCGTTCCTGTTCGATGTCGTAATCGAACCGTCCATAGGCGCTGACTTTTCGCCCAAAATTGCGAAATAGATCGACCCCGACCAATCTCTGCTCCACGCTTTCGAAAGTCAGGATACGCTGCGTGAAACGACCGGGAGATGTGTAAGGCGCCGGCCGGCGATCTCTTTGCAGGAAGCTCACCAAAACTTTTGTTCCGAAAAGCCTTTCGGTGCTGATTCGAGCACCAAAAGCGTGGCTGTCATCCCAATCGTCTACCTCGATCTCATTTGAAAATGGTACCAAAAAGCCTGCAAAGCCGCCAACTTTAAAGAACTCTCCAACCCGGAACGTGGCGTCAACGCCGTCGACGGTGCCGTACGCGACACCCGAATAAATGCGCTGCCTGCCCAATCGCACTCTTTGCACGATCCCTTTTCGCTCTCTCCACTGCAAATAGACATTGTACAGACGTGGAATGGGATCCTCTTCCGCGGACTCAGCCACGTCTTGCGAACCTTGACCGTAAAAGTTGAACGACAACCGATTGCCGGCCAGTTGTCCAAAGGTAATCCGGGCCGTTTGATAAATTCTGAAATGGGTTTCGTCCACCGTTTCGGTCAGATGACGTTCCCAGGAATAGAAAGAGGTGGTGAAGCGCGCATTAAGGGATTGACCGTTAAGCTGCAAAGGCAAACTCAGAATTATACAGCTTAACAACCAAAAGTACTTTCTCAAAATTGACATCTCCTTTCCGCAGTTAGTTAATACTTAATCCTCCCTGAGCCTGAGAATGAAT
>JAABYK010000630.1:1932-2091 GCA_011775825.1 Candidatus Zhuqueibacterota bacterium
CTCATTTCAAATATGGAGTCCCGGCTTCTTAACCAGGACTCCAAAACACAGCACTATTTGAGCAACAACATCTTGCGCGTGGTGGTGAAATTTTCCGAAACCAGTTTGTAGAAGTAAAGTCCGGATGAATACTGCGACGCATTAAACTCCACTTCGTAC